>JAGWXY010000035.1 GCA_018969605.1 Verrucomicrobiota bacterium
TCCAGTCAGGCGCGCTTCGCGCCTCTTTTTATAATCGCCCGGAGGGCGCAAACTGGGATGGACGGTGGAGTCAATCCAGTCAGGCGCGCTTCGCGCCTCTTTTTATAATCGCCCGGAGGGCGCAAACTGGGCAGGGACCTTTTTCCGAAAGGTCCGCTTTTTTCTCGGTAGGGCGACGCGGCCCGCGGCGCCGACTCTTTCAAAACGCCAAACCTCACCATGGTTGCACCTCAGCCAACACCCAATTACTTTCAGCTTTCCAGCATTCAACCCAACTTCTAACTTTCGTACACATCTTCCCTACCATAGGTAATATTTAAGCTCCAGACAAGCCACCCGAAACATGAGTGACAAACCAATCAGCCTCAGCGATATACCCGCCGGCTACACTGATTGGCTGGGCGACATCAAAAAGCAGATTCACGAGGCCCAACAACGCGCCGCCCAAGCGCTGAATCTCCACTTGGTTTCCCTCTATTGGAAGATCGGCCGGGCAATCCTTGAGCAGCAGAAACAACAAGGCTGGGGGGCGAAGATCATCGACCGGTTGGCGCAGGATTTGCGGAAGAATTTTCCCGAGATGAAGGGATTCTCACGCACGAACTTGATGTACATGCGGGCGTTTGCCGAAGCTTGGCCGGACACTGAAATTTGTGCAGCAGCTGGTGCACAAATGGATGGCGGCCTTTGTCCAACGGCTGCCGGACAATTTGACCCGCTTGGAATTGTCCAGCAGCTGTTGGACAAATTGCCTTGGGGGCACCATTGCGTCCTTCTCGATAAGCTTAAAACACGAGAAGATCGCGAGTGGTATCTTCAAAAAGCCATCGAGCACAACTGGTCCCGCAACATCCTAGTGATGCAGATCGAATCCCGCTTGATAGAGCGCAACGGCGCGGCAGTGACGAATTTCTCCCTCACCTTGCCTAAGCCGGAGTCCGATCTGGCACGAGAGTCGCTCAAGGACCCCTATCGTTTCGATTTCCTCGGCCTCGGCGAAGAGGCGCAGGAACGGGACATCGAAAACGCGTTGGTGAAGCATGTCACCGATTTCCTGCTGGAACTCGGAGCGGGCTTTGCCTTTGTAGGGAAACAAGTGCTGATGGATGTGGGCGGCGAGGAATTTTTCATCGATCTGCTTTTTTACCACCTGAAGCTGCGCTGCTATGTGGTCATCGAGCTGAAGGCAGGCAAGTTCAAGCCGGAGCACCTCGGTCAATTGAGTTTCTACCTCACAGCGGTGGATGCCCAGATCAAGCACCCGCAGGACAGCCCGACCATCGGCCTTCTGCTCTGCAAAAGTAAAAACAAGGTGATGGCGGAATACGCGCTGCGCGACAAGGCCCAACCGCTGGGCGTGGCGGAATACCAATTGGTGGGATCTTTGCCGCCCGAACTGCAAAGCAGCCTGCCCAGCATCGAGCAAATCGAACGCGAACTGGCGGGCGATCATTCAGACCTTTCCGAAGAGCAAGCATGAGCACACCCGTTTCCATCCCCTCCGTCACTGTCCTCCAAACATGAAATGATTCTTCACCTTTCAAAACAGCTCGCCAGCCGACTCAAATGCCAATTCAGCACGAAAGGAATGGCCGTCATTCAGGCGGGCCGTCTCGACTCATGGAGCGGTCATTGCTTTCGCATCGGCCGGGTCGAGTATGTGATCATGATGAATGACGCGTGCCTGTTTTCCATTCTCATGCCGGCCAAGGGGCTCACATCGATCGAATCATTTCTCGGCGCCTTTCTACCCAGAGTTGCCAAAGCATGGCAGGAACACGGCGGCAACTTCGATTGTCTCAATCAAGAGGTAATCATTCTCAAGCGCAGCAACAAGTCACTGATCGGCTCCATGACCGAAGCCGTCAAAATGATCAAGTTTTACGCAGAATTCGATCGGGAAGAGAATCCACATAAAACGCCCTTGGACCTCGAAGAAAGACTGAACAGGATCCCATACAAGGCCATAGGATTCGAAACCTCACACCGTCTATTGGCCAGGTTGATGGACAAAAATTGATAAAGCCAAAAATTTAAATCGCAGCGAAGAACGCCACTTCTTCATTTTCGCGTCCATTCGTATTCATTCGCGTTTCAAAAAATTCTCAAAGCCTCGGCTCCGCGATACCGCGTCGCCCTACCGAGGATGCAAGTGCTGCCTCGGCGAGACCGTGCCACCCTGTTAAAGCTGATTCTTTTCTAGCTTCGTCTGTCTTTGAGTCTTCCGTCTCCTTAAACTGGAACCTCGAAACATCTTTTCACTCCTCCCGATACCCTTCGGCCTTGCGTTCATCGATGCAACGTGTGAGCCAGCGCACCAATTTCTCGGCCTCTTCCGATTCATTGCGCAGCGAACTCAACTCATTCCAATCCAGCTGCGCACGCGACTTCGGCGCCGCGATTCGGTTGATCTCGAGCTTGGCCATGATCGCCTCGGTTTCACGCGGATGCGCATTGAGGATGTTCGCCGGGCGCGGAAGTTCATCCAAGGCATCGGCGGTGAGCCCGAAAGAAGTGACCCCTACACCAAAGGCCGCGCTCAGACGACGCAGACCATCGGCCAAGGCCTCGTCCTCGATCGGCGACGCATAAATCAATTCCCCACCCTGCGCCCACATCGACACGGCAAGGGTCTGATAAAAATCCTCACGATAAGTGTGCAGCGAAGGCTGGATCCGCAGACGTGCGGCGTGCAAACGAAACGGTGCGATGCCCATGCGCTGCTTGAACGAAAGCATGGCTTCGTCGAGCGACATCTCCTCATCCGGCGAGCCGCCGGTTTCCCAATCGACCAAGACCAGCTCGGGGTACTTCCACAAATTCCCAATCGGCGCGTCTTTGCCAAAGGCCTCGCGAAACGCAAAAGGAAAGCGACCGTTGATCTCAAAATACCTCGTCACCACGGCGCGAAATTTACGAATCCGCAGCATCGCGCCATCGACTGCTTCGACATCGGCGGCGGTCAAATCCTCAAGCCTTCCCTGCGTCAGCGCCAGCAACTCCTGCGCACCGGACAAGGCCGGCAATGGCGCGCTGCGACGGTAATAACCCTGACCCTTCTCAACCTTGGCGATCGGCGAACCGGGATCGCAGGACATGATGGAAAAGTGATAACGCAGCGAGGCGTCAGAATAATTCCCCTTCAACTGCAGCCGAGTCAGACGGATCAATTCAGTGCCCTTGATGGCATCGGTCGGGTTTCCCGGAAGCAATGGCGGAAGGATATCGGAAAGTTGCTTGCGGAGACTCATGTGCGCGGAAATAGGTGACGCGACCATCCAAGGGGCGCACTCCAAGTCCATCAAGCCTCAATCGAAAATTGTTTAAAAAAACAGCGAACCAACCCGCTTATTTTTTGAACTCACCACGCGGCTGTCCTTGCCGTTCGCCACAAATCGGCCATCTTGCTTGCCATGCACCGCCGAGTTTTGCTCGCCCTCACCCTGCCCTTCCTATGCCTCAACGCGATGGCCCAGGCACCCGATCCCGCAGCGATCTTGGAAGGCGCGCGCCTCTCAGCGTCCCTGACCAAGCTCGAAAAAGGCCTCACCGGCAGCATCCGCAAGGGCAACCACAAGACCCCCGTCACGCTGTTCCTGATGGGCCGCGAAATCCAATTCCAGTTTTCCGAAAACCCGAACTCGCCACGCATCTTCCACATGCGCATGGGTGATTCGTCGTACAACCTTTTTGAAATCATCGATGGCAAAACCCGCGACCTGAGCGCCAGCCAACTCGTCGCGCCCATCGCCGGTACCGACCTGACCTATGAGGATCTCTCACTGCGGTTCTTCTACTGGCCCAACCCAAAGCTCGAAGGCAGCGAAGATGTCGGCGGCCAACCCTGCTACAAAATCCGCATCGACAAACCATACAACACCCCCGGCCGCTACGATGTGGTCTATGTCTGGGTGCACGAAAAATTTGGCGCGTTCATGAAAATCCGGGGGCACGACTCGAAGGGCGGATTGCTCAAAGAATTCCAAGTCGAGGACATCATGCAGGTCGCAGACAAAGTCTGGACGCTGCGCAAAATGCAGGTCGCCTCGCACGATCCCGCTAGCGGGCGCCGGATTTCGATCACCGATGTGACCTTCGACTCGCCCAATCAAGTCAAGCCACGCGGGCTTCGCTAAAGCAACGACCACTTCCTTCGTCCATGTCAGGTTGGATCGACGCGCACAACCACCTGCAAGACGCGCGCCTCGGCGATCACGATGCGATCATCCGCAGCATGCGCGAAGCGGGCATCGAGAAATGCATCGTCAATGCCACCCGTGAAGACGATTGGCCCAAGGTCGAATCCCTCGCCATCGCAAACCCGCATTTCATCATCCCCGCCTTCGGCATCCACCCATGGCACGCACACACCGCATGCCCCGGCTGGCAGGAAAGACTCAGCGCATTGCTGATCAAATACCCGCAATCCAGCATCGGCGAATGCGGCCTCGACCGCTGGATCGATAGCCCATCGATCGAAATTCAAATCCCGATCTTCATCGATCAACTCAACATCGCCCACGAACTGAACCGCTGCGCAACGATCCACTGCCTCCGCGCATGGGAGCCCTTGTTCGACGCATTCAAACACCAAGCGCCACCGCAAAAATTTCTCCTCCATTCGTTCAACGGATCGATCGAAACCGTCCGTCGTCTGATCCCGCTGGGCGCGCGATTTTCCTTCTCCGGCTATTTCCTCAAACCGGAAAAATCCCGCACGATCGATGTCTTCCAGCAATTGCCACCCGAACTGATTTTACTTGAAACCGACGCGCCCGACATGACTCCGCCGGCCGATTTCACCACCCATCCGCTCGCCGTAAACCTCAACCACCCGGCGAATCTGCCCGCCATCGGCCACGCCCTCGCCAAGGCCCTGCTCACCAGCCCCGATCGCCTAGCCGAGCTCACCCGCGCCAACACGATCGAATGCTTCACGCTTTCATGAGCCATCACGCCAATGATAGCCTTGCATGTCGGTGCATGGCGGTTATGCATGTGTTGTGAACTTGGCCGATTTTCGAAAGGAATACTCCGACCGCGGCTTGCGTCGCTCCGATCTCAATGCGGATCCTATCCAACAATTTGGCGACTGGTTCAAAACCGCCACTGAGGTGGGCGTGCATGAGCCGAATGCCATGACCCTTGCCACCGTCGGAGCCACAGGCACCTCTCTGCAACGCACGGTCCTGCTCAAAGGTTTCGATGAAAATGGCTTCGTGTTTTTCAGCAACTACGAAAGCCGCAAGGCCGCAGACATGCGCGCCAACCCGAAAGTTTGCCTGCTCTTCCCATGGCTCACACTCGAACGCCAAGTGATCATCCAAGGCCGCGTCGAGAAAACCACCATCGAAGAATCAACCGCCTATTTCCACTCACGCCCGCTCGATTCGCAAATCGGTGCATGGGTCTCGAATCAAAGCGAAGTGATCGCCTCACGCGAAGCGCTCAACGCAAAACTTAGTGAAATCCGCCAGCGCTTCGCCGATGGAAACATTCCGCTGCCACCCTTCTGGGGCGGCTATCGCGTCGTGCCCACCACCATCGAGTTCTGGCAAGGTGGTCCCGCCCGACTCCACGACCGCTTCCTGTATTCACGCAAGACCGATGTTTGGAAAATCGAGCGACTTTCACCCTGATCCAGCACACAAAAAACCCACGCTACCGCCCGCATGCAAAACCGCTTCTACGGAAATTTCGACACCGAACGCCTCTCGGGTCGGCAAGATGCCGGCGACTATCGCAGCCCATTCCAGATCGATCGCGACCGCGTCCTCCACACTCCCACCTTTCGCCGCCTGCAAAACAAAACGCAGGTGTTCTGGAGCGGCGAATACGATTTCTACCGCACCCGCCTCACCCACTCGCTTGAGGTCGCACAAATTGGAAAGTCGATCTGCCTCTGGCTCAAATCCCAAAGCGACGGACCGCTCGAGCCGGATTTTTTCATCGACCCCGACCTGATCGAAGCCACCTGCCTCGCCCACGACCTTGGCCACCCGCCCTTCGGTCATGCGGGCGAACGCTCGCTCAATCACCTCATGGCCGACCAAGGCGGCTTCGAAGGAAACGCTCAAACCCTGCGCCTGCTCACCGAAAGGATTTTCTCCGCCAAACGCACCGGCATGGATCCGACCCGCGCCTTTGTCGACGGCATCCTGAAATACAAATCACTCTGGAGCGAACTCAAGACCTCGCTCGGCCACAACCCGCACAACCATTTCATTTACGACGACCAGCAATCGCAACTCGATTGGGTCCTCGCCGGTCACGACTTCCCGCTCGAACTCCCGCCCGGCAAGGCGCGTGATTCATTCAAATCAATCGAGTGCCAGGTGATGGACTGGGCCGACGACACGGCCTACTCGCTCAACGATCTCTCCGACAGCGTCCGCGCAGGATTCCTCCACATCGAAAAAATCGAAGCATGGGCCGAGCGCCGCAATCACCCGATCGGTGAAGCCACTCCGCTCGGCGACCTCATCCGCGCGATCCGCCAGCGCCGCGTCGATCCCTTCGTCGGCAAACGCATCGGCCACTACATCCGCGCGACAAGCCTCGAATCGCAAACCAATTTCCTCAGCCACCTCACCAACCGCCACCGCTACCAACTCGTCATCGACGAACACGCGAAAGCGGAATCCGAGATCTTCAAAAAACTCGCCTTCGAGGTGGTCTTCCTCTCGCCCCAACTCAAACAACTCGAGCTGAAAGGCAGCCGCATGCTGCGCCAACTCTGGGAGGTCCTCGGCACCCGTTACATCGACCGCGAAAGCATCGACGGACAAAACTTCCAACTGATGTCCGCCGAAAACGCCGATGAAATCACCGCCACCGATTGCGCCGCCACCCGCGCGCGACTGATCTGCGATTACCTCGCCGGCATGACCGATGGCTACGCGGCCCGCACCTACAAGCGACTCTTCTCGCCAGACTTCGGCTCCATCGGCGACCTGATCGGTTAGATCGATTCCGTTTTCAAAATCCCCACATATGGCAGGTTGCGGTACTTGCCTTGATAGTCGAGGCCGTAGCCCACAACGAAGTCATCGCCGATTTCAAAGCCCACATAGTCGGCCTCCACCTCCGCCGCGCGCACCTTGTCCTTGGCCAGTAACACCGCTGATTTGACGGCCAAAGCGCCCTCATCCATCAGCCTCCGCGTCACCGCATGCAAGGTCCGCCCGGTGTCGAGAATGTCATCGAGCAACAAAACCTGACGCGCCCGCACCTCGGGGAAATGACGATCCAAAAAATCCACCACGCCCGAGCTCTCCACACCCCCATGATAGCTTGCCACATTCAGACACTCGATCTCCAACACCCGCGGCACCCGCCGCAAAAGATCGGCCGCAAACACCAACGCGCCCTTGAGCAAAATGATCACCACCAGCGGCCCCTGCGGAAAATCCCGCTCAATCTCCGCAGCCATCGCATCAAGCCGTTTCTCAATCACCGCTTCGTCGATCAACACGCGCTCAATGTCATCCCGCATGCCTCGAGATAACTTCTCTCCACACAAGCGCCAAGCACGAATGCCACGCGCAACTCAACGCTCGCGCTTGAAACGCAGCACCTTTTCACCATCACGGCACATGTCCAGACGGTCACGGGCATGGAGCTCAAGAAACATCGGATCCTCCCGCAATGCCTCAAGCTCAATACGGCGATGATCCCTCTCAGCCAAGGCCACACGCTCGCGCTGCTTGGCCTCCGCCACCTTGGCCTCCAGCTTTGTCAACAATTTGTGCTGCGGCACCGCTGTCGCCACCACCACAAATCCAAGGCTCACGCAAAACAACACAAAGGCACATCGCACCAACGCCTTCACGAATCGCGTCCGGGCCTCCAGACGCGACAAGACACCGGCATCCATGTGTTTGCCTGCCATGCGCTTGACCAAAAAACACTTACCCCAGCCGAAATGTCAAGCAAACTAAAGGGTTTAGCGTCCCGCCCTCCTCTCTCTTCTCTTCCCTTAAAACTGAACACTTGAAACTTTAAACCTCCCCGATCACCTCGACGCCTCGCGCAAGCGCTCAAGCCGATCCATCGCCGCCCCGCTGCGAATCATCTCGCGTGCGATCTCGATCCCCTCGCTCATCGAGCCGGCAATCCCCGCGCAGGCAATCCCCGCCGCAGCATTTAAGACCACCATCTCGGCCCTCGGCCCACGATCTTTGCCAGCCAAAATTTCCTGCAGCAGCACCGCATTCTCCGCCGCCGATCCACCCTGCAGCGACTCGACTCCCACCGGCTCCATGCCAAAATCGCTCGGACTCCACTCAGCATCCGATCGAGAACGCTGGCCACCGCTCACGCACACCCGCGTCGTCCCCATGAGGCTGAATTCATCCACCGCCCGACCATCCGCCGTGGCACCATTCACCACCCAAGCACTTTCACGCCCAAGCCGCTCAAGGATCTCCGCAAACACCGGACACAGATCCCGCGAAAACACCCCGACCAACTGGCACTGCGGCTTGGCCGGATTCAACAAAGGTCCGATCAAATTGAAAATCGTCCGCACCCCGCGCGCGGCCAGCATCTTGCGCACGCCCACCACCGCCTTGAATGCCGGATGATAGTTCGGCGCAAACATGAATCCCACGCCAGCCTTCTCGACGCAGCGCCGGAATTCGTCGGGCGGCAAATCTATCCTCACGCCCAGCGCCTCCAGCACATCCGCCCCGCCGCTCTTCGAGGTGATGCCGCGGTTTCCATGCTTCACCACCACCGCTCCCGCGGCCGCCGCCACAAACATGGCGGTCGTGGAAACATTGAACAAATCCAGCTTGTCGCCACCAGTGCCACAGACATCCAAGGTCGGCCCGGGCAAATCAAGCTCACCCAAGCCGGGATCAACCGCATAACGCAAAAACTCCTCCACAAACGCCGCAATCTCCGCCGCGCTCTCACCCTTCACCGACATGGCTTCCAGCAATCTCGCCTTGCGCTCATCGGCCACCGCCGCATCCAAAAGAAAATTTGCCGCAAGCTCCACTTCGCAAGCGGACATCTCACGCCCTTGCTCCAATTTACGAATCAACGCGTCCATGCACATTCCTGTAGCACCCGCCAAGGCATCAGCCCAGAAGATTCACTATCATATTAAAACCTAATACGCCCGACCACACCGCATCAATCCAAAAAACCAAAAAATATTTTCAGCTTTTTTCTTGGGTGTCCCAACAAATGTCCTACCCTAGCAGTTATGTATTAGTGGCATACCCAACCACCTCACACCTTCCATGAATCACTTCTCACCAGGCGACAGAGTCGTTGCCATCGATACAGCGCTGAACGGACCAAGGGTGCTTCCAAACCACTTTCCCGACGACTGTTCGTTTCATTTTCCCGATGGCCCCTTGCAACCGAACAAGGTCTATCATGTCTATGCCTGCAACGAAACCGGCAACGGCACCCAAGGCCTCTACCTCACCGGACTCAGAGTCTTCCTCGACCACACGGAAATCTCATGGAGCTCATCCCGCTTCCGCCGCGTGGAGTCGACCGGGCATCCAAAAATCAACCAGAAGACCGAACCCGATTCCTCGAACACGAATCATGATTCGGACTCGGCTCTGGAAACATAAGGCGACTCACGCAGCACCGGCACGGCCGACCCGCTCAGCCACTTCCACCACTGCCAAACACAGGACAGGGTGATCAACGCGACTAGCGTGAGAAACACCGACACGACGACCACATCCAGCCGCGCGTTGAAGAGCGCCGATTTCAAAACCGCCAGCCTCTGATCATTCACACCGCCGGCGATCTCTGCCTCGATCTTCGCGATCGTCGGCACGAACCCCGCGGCCTTCGCCGAGAAAATTTTCATCCATCCGGCGACAAAGGTCACCACCGCCAGAAACGCCAGCGGAATCACGGTCACCCAAGCGTACTTCGCACGACCCGACTTGATCAAAATGGTGGTGCCAAGGCAGAACGCGATCACCGCGAGCAACTGATTTGAAATTCCAAAAATCGGCCAAAGGCTCTTGGCAATGCCCTCGGGATCGATTGCTCCCTGATAAAGAAAATACCCCCAGCCCGCGACGAGCAAACCGGTCGCAAGAATGTTGCCCAACCAACTGCCGGTATCCGCAAGCGGTTTCCAAACATGCCCGAGCAGATCCTGCAAAATAAAACGCCCCACCCGCGTACCCGCATCGAGCGTGGTGAGAATGAACAAAGCCTCGAACATGATCGCAAAGTGATACCAAAGCGCCAGCGCAGTGTCGCCCGGCAGCACGCGTGAAAACATCGATGCCATGCCCACCGCAAATGTCGGCGCACCACCGGTCTTGCCGATCAGCGTCGGCTCCTGGATTTTTTCCGCCAACTCCTCCATCTCCTCAAGGGTCACGCGATACTCTGGACCATAGGAGTTGATCTTCTCGATCTGACGCTCGACAGCCACCGCATCGCGCGCGTTCACCGGCGAGTTGATCGCGAAATACTGACCCGGCGGCAGCGCGCTTGCTGCAATGATCGCCATCAATGCCACCAACATTTCGGTCACCATCGCTCCGTAGCCGACGACCCGCACATCCCGCTCACGTTCAAGCAGCTTCGGCGTCGTGCCGGATGAGATCAATGCATGGAATCCGCTCACCGCACCACACGCGATGGTGATGCACACAAATGGAAACACCGGCCCCGGCACGACAAATCCGCTGCCATCGATGAACGGCGTCACCGCCGGCATCTTCAACTCGGGCATTGCCAGCACGATGAAAATCCCCAGCACCACCACCGTGCCAAGCTTCATGAAGGTACTCAAATAATCGCGCGGCGCCAGCAGCAACCACACCGGCAAAACCGACGCGGCAAAGCCGTAAATCATCACCGCCCACGCAAGGTCCTTCGCTTCCCAACGCAGTGCGTGATTCCACGACTCCGGCAAATATTTCCCAGCCACCACCGCAACGATCAGCCCGAGCACACCGATCACCGACGCACCGGTCACTCGCATCATCCCGGTCTTGATCAAAAGTCCCATCACCATCGCCAAGGGAATCGTCGCAGCGATCGTGAAAAGCCCCCACGGGCTTTCAGCCAAGGCCTTGACCACCACCAAGCCCAACACCGCGAGCAGAATCGTCATGATCGCCAACAGCGACACCATCGCCACAAAACCCACAAACGGATGCACCTCTTCCTTGAGCATCTGACCCAGCGATTTGCCATTGCGTCTCATGCTCGCAAGCAACACCACCGCATCATGCACGCCACCACCGAGCGTCGCGCCGATCAGAATCCACAATGTCCCCGGCAAATAACCAAACTGCGCCGCCAACACCGGACCCACCAAAGGCCCCGGCCCGGCGATCGCCGCAAAGTGATGACCAAACACCACCCACTTCGGCGTCGGCACAAAGTCCTTGCCATCCGCACAGGTATGAGCCGCCGTCGCGCGTAGATCATCGACCGCCAACACCTTCGCCACCAACCACGCGCTGTAAAAACGATAAGCCACCGCAAAGGTGCAAACACCGGCCACCACCAACCAAATCGCATTCACAGGTTCACCCCGCTGAAAAGCCGCCACCCCCACCGCAAAGGCACCCAAAAGGGCAATCGCCAGCCATAGCAACACGCGCAAAAATTTCATGATTCGCCATCGATAACGATCGCCCGCCATCCTGCCAAGAAAGATCACCCGCACCTTGCCAAAGGGATGGCTTCGTGGGAAACCCAGCCATGCACGGGCCTACTCCATTTCTCCTGCTATTTGTTTTACTCGCATCCTGCACGCCCTACGAACCGGTAACTGCACCACCTCAAAAGAAAGCCGCACCAGCACCGCCAGCACCCGCTACGATCACTCCAACACCGTTGACCGAAGCACCAAAAATTTTCGAAAATCCCAGCCCACTCAGAGCGCCCAAAGTCCCCAGCCTCGTCTCGCGCAACCTGCCGGAGTTCAACCTCGAGGGCGTCGCATTCGATTCAAGAACCCACTGCCTCCGCGTCATCGATCAAGAAGGCGGACCCGGCACCACCTTCACCGATGCCGCCCAAGTCGGCGCTTCCCGCAACGCACTCGCCGCAATCAACGCCGGATTTTTCACACCCGAAGGACAACCACTCGGCCTCCTGGTTGCCGCAGGAAAATCAGCCGGATCATGGAACTCAGCGACATCGATCGGCAGCGCAATCTGGCACGAATCCCACTCAGGCGTCTCACGCATCAGCCGCCGCAACGAAACCAATCCGGCCATCGCCAAACAAATGCTCGAAACCCTGCAATCCGGCCCGATGCTCGTCGATCGCGGCCTCGCAGTCAGCGGCCTCGAGTCCGATAAAACCAGCGCCCGCTGTTTCATCGCATGGGACGGCGGCACCCGTTGGTTCATCGGCCGCACCTCCCCCTGCCCGCTCAACACGCTCGCCGCCACCCTCGCCTCCGGCAAACACTGCGGCTGGACGATCCACCGCGCCATGAACCTCGACGGCGGCCGCTCCTCCGACCTCTGGATCTCCTCCCGCGTCAGCGGCGGCCCCCTCACCTCACGCCCACCATGGAACCGCCCAGTCCGCAATTTCCTCATCCTTGTACCACGCGGGTGATGGTCGCGATCGCGTAAAATCCACCAATCTTCTTGGAAATCCAAACCACACTTGATAGGGTCCAACCAGTTACAAAAATTTCATGCACCTTCGCCGTCATGCCCTGCTTCTCATGACCATGGCATCAGCCCTCTGCCTGAGCGCCTGCGCGTCGCGTCACAATACCACCGCGGCGACCACCGAAGCACCAAAGACAAGCTTCACTTCAAAGCTGAAAAAATTTTCCGTCGTCAAGCTGCCAAAATTCCGCATGCCCGGACCATTTTTCGGGCCCGACATCAAAATCGTCGAACCCCGCGAAAAGGATCTGAAAAAACTCCCCAGCGGCAGCGAGCTGGCCCAAGCCTACCGGAAAAAACAAGGAAGCATGTTCTGGATCGTCGGCGGACCGGTTGATTTCAAAGAACCTGACCTCCCCGCGCCCGGCGTCGACATGGGCGAGGACCTGCTGCCACCACTGCCGCAGTGAAAAAGTCTCGCAACTCGCGGATCCGTCCACAGCCGATTCGCGGCTTGATCCACGACCGCACTTCGCGGATCATCCTCTCATGATTCGCTCGGTCATGGCCCGACTCGCCTTCTTCGCATTTTTCATCAGCCTCTTTTCATCCTGCGGTGGCAATCCGCCGCCACGCGCCATCCCGCGCGGCGAGGCCTACCGTCAACCGGTCAGCAACGCCCCGGGCGTCTCGGCCCCTACGCCGATCCCGCGCAACCCGCCGCCACCGATCGTTGGCGAGAGCGCGCTCGTGCTCGATGTGCAAAGCGGCCGCGTGCTTTACGCAAAAAATGCTGACATCCCGCGTGCGGTGGCCAGCACCCAGAAAATCATCACCGCACTCTGCGTGCTCGATACCGGCAATATCGACAAACCGGTCACCATCGAAGCCAGCGACCTCAACTGCGAACCCACCCGCCTCAATGTAAAACCTGGCGATGTCTACACCCGCCGCGAACTCCTCAAGGTCCTCATCGTCAAAAGCGCCAACGACGTCGGCCGAGCACTTGCCCGAGATGTCGGCGGCGATCAGGAAACTTTCGCGATGCTCATGAACCGCAAGGCGGCCTCGCTCGGCATGCGCAACTCGCACTTTCGCAACCCCCACGGTCTCACCGAACCGGGCCAGTACTCAACCGCACGCGACATGGCCATCGCAGCCCGCGCCGCCTACCGCAGCCCACTCGTCCGCGCCTATGCCAGCACAAAATCCTTCACTTTCCGCTTCAACGACGGCCGCACCCGCCTGCTCGAAAACACCAACAAGGTCCTCAAAACTTTGCCCTACTGCAACGGCCTCAAAACCGGCACGACCAACGCCTCCGGCCGCTGCCTCGTTTCCAGCGGATCCCTCGGCGGTCGCTCGGTGATCGTGGTGGTGTTAAAGTCAAACACGCCCAACATCTGGACGGACTCGACCAAACTACTCCGCTGGGCGCTTGAGTCATCGCCGTCTTAAAAAACCAACGGCACAAAAGGCCGCACTTTCAGACACTCCGCGCCCATGCCCAAACCCACAGAGGAACTTGCCCAACTTCGCGAGCAAGGCCTCGAACGGTTCCTGCATCCACTCGACTCGCCCGCTGGCATCCGCGTGAACCGCGCCGGAAAATCTTTGTGGAATTTTGCATCCAACGACTACCTCGGACTCGCATCGCACCCAGCCATCGCCGAGTCATTCATCGACGGCATCAAAAAATTCGGCACCGGCTCCACCGCCTCACGCCTCATCTGCGGCACACTCGCCCCGCACCTGCAACTCGAGGCAGCCCTCGCCGAAGCAAAACAATCGCAAGCCGCACTCACCTTCAGCTCCGGCTTCGCCGCCGCCCTCGGCATCATCCCCGCCGCCGTCGGTAAAAACGATTTTGTGGTTCTGGATAAACTCTCCCACGCCTGCCTCATCGACGCCGCCAAACTCTCCGGTGCCACGATCCGCGTCTTTCCCCACAACGATCTCGCGAAGCTGAAATCTTTGCTCGCATCGATCCGCGCCAAATCACCCGACTCACAAATCCTCGTCGCCACGGAATCAGTCTTCAGCATGGATGGCACGATCTGCCCGCTGTCGAACTTGCTCGATGTCGTCGAGGCGTTCGATGCGATGCTTCTGCTCGACGAAGCGCACGGCTTCGGTGTCCTCGGTCCCACCGGCATGGGCCTCGCCGAACAGGAAAATGTCGCCCACCGCATCACCTTCCAAATGGGCACACTCAGCAAAGCCGCCGGCCTCTCCGGCGCTTACGTCTGCGCCTCACACGATTGGATCAGGCTGCTCATCAACAAGGCCCGACCCTTCATTTACTCTACCGCTCCACCACCGGCGATTGCCAACTCGGCTCTCACTTCACTGCAAATCATCCGCTCCAAAGATGGCAGCGCACTCCGCCAAACATTGCGCGAAAACATCGCCACTCTCACATCCAGCAATTCACAAATTCCCATCATCCCCCACATTCTCGGATCCAACGAAGCAACCCTCTCCGCAGCCAACTCACTCATCGACGCCGGCTTCCTCGTTCCTGCCATCCGCTATCCCACCGTGCCGCGCAACACCGCACGACTTCGCATCAGCCTCTCCGCCGCTCACCCATCGGACGCAGTTGAATGCCTCCGCGCGAAACTCACGGCCTGAATTCGGCCGTGCCAAACTCACATCCCCGGGATGCCTAGCCCGCCCGTGAGTTTTTTCATCTCTGCCGCAGCCTTCTCCTTGCCGGTGTTCACAGCATCCTGCACACCCTTGAGCACCAGCTCTTCGAGAAATTCAACATCCGCAGGATCTACCACCGAAGGGTCAATGCGAATCGACAAAACATCACCCGCGCAGTTCGCAGTGACCTTTACCTTTCCGCCGCCCACCGATGATTCGACGGTCTGCTTGGCGAGTTCTTCCTGTTTGGCGGCAAGCCCGGCCTGCATCTGCTGGGCTTGCTTCATGAGTTTGGCAATGTTCATAATGGAATGTTTATGGATTGGAAAAAATTTTCACGCACCGAGAATTTTACCTTCAAATTTTTTCAAGGCAGCTTGCACGAGCGGATCCTGATAAAACGAATCATCCGCCGCAGCCTCCTTGGGTGCCGGTGCTTCGACGATTTGCGCCTTCGGCTCGGGCTTTGGTGGCTCTGGCGCGGCAATCGGCTCGCTCACCTCGGGGGCGGATTCGATCAACGACGCAAGCGACTCCAACGCGGATGCTTTGGATTTCGCCGCAGACTTGGCCAACGGTTTGGCTGGCACTGCAGCGACGGGCTTGACCTCTTCATGCTTCGGTGCGGACTCTGACGCTGGCGCCGGTGCCGGTGCCGCCTGCATCGGTGCCACCTCAAACGCAGCGGAAAAATCCTCACCACCGGCACTGATGCCCTTGTTGAGGGCCTTGATGACATCAGTGATGCGAAATTCTCCCAACGATTGAATCGACTTGATGACTCCAAGTTCGAAATGGAGGCGCTTGTTGGTCGCCCATTTCATCCGGCTTTCGGTTTCGGCAAAGACATCGATTGCCGCCAGAATGCGGTCGGAATCACAAGACGCACTGGCAGCCAACAAAGCCTGCCACAGTTCGGCAGGAATCCCCTCACCGTCGGCAGCAGGATCCAACTTCGCCACGAGCAAAGCACGCAGGCATCCGATCAGCTCGCCCAACAGTTGCGAAAGATCGCGACCACTCTCGGATTCTTTTTGGATCAACGACAAAGCGGTCGGTGTGTCGCGCGACAACAAGGCAGTGGTGAGATTCGCCACTTTTTCACGAGAGGTGAAGCCAAACACATCGAGCACATTTTCCTCAATGATCCGGTCACCGCAGAACGCCACAAGCTGGTCGAGCATCGACTGCGCGTCACGCATGCCACCATCCGCCCCCTTGGCGATCGCCCACGCGGCCGCCTGATCAAGGTCAATGCCCTCCTTGCCCGCAATGTGCAGCAAGTGATCGGCAATCAATTGCGTCGGAATCGGACGCAAATCGAAACGCTGACACCGCGATAAAATCGTCGGCAAAATTTTGTGCGCCTCGGTCGTCGCAAAAATGAATTTCACATGCGGCGGCGGCTCTTCGAGCGTCTTGAGCAAGGCATTGAAGGCCGCATTCGAAAGCATGTGGACCTCGTCGATGTAATAGATCCGAAACTGACCGCGACTCGGCGCAAATTTCACCGAATCACGCAACTCGCGCACCTGCTCGACGCCGTTGTTCGAGGCACCGTCGATCTCAAGCACGTCAAGCGAACGCCCCTCGGCGATCTCGACACAGACATCCTCGTTGGGATCGAAATCAATCTTCGGCCCGCCGGTGCAATTCAAAGCCTTGGCAAAAATCCGCGCGGTCGAGGTCTTGCCCGTACCCCTCGGCCCGACAAACAAATAGGCATGCGCCAGGCGGTTCTGCTGGATCGCATTGCGGAGGGTCACCACCACATGATCCTGACCCAACACATCGTCAAAGGTCCGGGGACGGTATTTTCGGGCAAAAACCTGATAGCTCACGCGCCCCAGTGTAGGTGGCGGAGCGGGTTTGTCATGACCGAGTTTCAGCGAAATGCAAAATTTGGCGCGGCCACCGACAAAGCCCGATTTCCCGCCTGCCCGGGGTTGAAGTGTCCACCGAAGCCGCTAGACTTGGCAGATGTTCTCCATCAAGGGCAAAAATATTTCCTGGATCCAAGGCGCGAGCCTCTGCGCCGCCGCCTTCATCGCGGGCGGCCTGATCGCCGCATTCGGGCTCAAGGCGCCTGCCAAAAAAGAAAGCAAGGCCACGCCCGTGATTCGCGACACAACCAAACAAACGGAGCTCGAAACCAAACTGCGGGCCGAGATGGAAGCCGAACTAAAAAAACGCAGCGCCGAAATCGAAAAGAAATCCGCCGAGGAAATCAAAAAACTAAAAGCCCAACTGGCTCCGAAAGCACCCCCTGCCGGACCCGTCACCGATGTTCGCAAACTGCGCAACGGCATCCCGTTCAAAACCGAAGTCAAAGTCGACCCGGGCACAATTTCCTCTCTTGAACGCGAACAACCGGAAAGCTACTCGGCATTTTACCAACTCAGCCTCAAGCGCCCCAGCCCCGCCACCACCCTTCCCGAACTCATTCAGTCCAGCCCCAACCTCCCAGCCCTTCTCCCGGGCCTGCCCGCCTTGCTCGAAAAAGCAGAGGTCTCGAAATGGTTCCACACGCTCTACGATAACAAGATCACCCGCATCCGCCGCGACGCCACATCGCTCAATGAACTGCTCAGCAAACACAATTTCTACGACTGCGAAACCATCCTCCATTTCCGCAGCAAAACCGGCCGACCGGTCTTCTTCATGCAGGCGGAAATGGATGTGGTCTCAGACGGCTCCGACGGCGACCGCCTGGCACAAATGCCGGACAAAATTGTCAATTCCACCCACTACCAGCCTTTCACCAGTTTCGCATGGCCAAAACAAAGCCAGACCCCAAATCCCATGATCGCCGGTTGGCAAAATCGCATCGCCAACGCCCAAAAGGAACTCACCGCGGCCACCACACCCGCCGATCGCAAATCATGGCTCCGCGATCGCATCGCCTACTTGAAACGCGGCATCGAAGACATGAAGAACCGCAGTTTTCTCATCGCCGAGCACGACCCCTTCATCGTGATCCCGGTCAATATCCTCACAGAGAATGACCCCTTCGCGCCTAAGGCCGGCGACTACGCGGTGATCGTTCACAACGACAAAATTTATCCCTCGATCGTCGGCGATGGCGGACCCACCTTCAAGGTCGGTGAGGCCTCTCTGCGTGTCGCCCGCGAACTGAACGCAAATGCCTCACCTTACAGCCGCCCGGTCTCGGACCTAAAGGTAAGCTATGTCGTTTTCCCCGGCAGCAGAGACCCCGAACGCAAAGCGCCGAACTACGAAAGATGGCGCCAACGCTGCCACGAGTTGCTTCAGGAAATCGGCGGTAGCTCCGCAAACCTGCACGCATGGCAGGACACACTTCCTCAGGCACCCACACCGAACACACCGATCCAAACACCACCCGGCTACCCGACCACCATCAATCCTTTTCCAACATCCGCATCACCCTCTCCCGGTTCAAGGCCGCAAGCACCCGCATCAACAACACCAGACAAACCAGAGTCACCCCCAACTCAATCAGCGGAGCCACCACTCGATCAGCCTTCCCGTTGAGCACATCGAGCAGGTGCGAAAAATTTCCAAGCCCACGGCCCGCACCCAACAAGGCCAAGACACCGGCTCCAATGATGCCGTGCCATTGTGACTTGAGGGAAAACAATCCGCAAATCAGCAAGCCACCACCAAGCGTCAGCGCCCCGTGCAAAAATCCCAGCGCCTCGCTGCGCTCAAGCACACGCATCGCGAACAGGCCTAGGCCGATCACCACCGCGCCGCTGAAAAATATCTGCAATCTCACACGCGAAATTTGATGCATCCCCCTGCGATGGCAAGCACGACGATCTCGGGTTTACATGCGCCGCCCAATCACCCAACATCCGAGTCGATGACGCGATACTGGCGCGAAAACGAATGGCATGATGCCGATTTCCTGCCCATGAGCCCCACCGATCGAGGCCTCACCCACGGGCTCGGACTCTTCGAAACGATCCTCGCCATCGACGGCTCACCCGCACTGCTCGACCGACACCTCGCGCGCATGACAACCTCCTGCAATCGCCTCGGTTGGGGAAACCCGCTGCCAAACAACCTGCGATCCGCAATCATCTCACAACTCGTCGCCGCGGAACTCGACCAGGGCCGCGCCAGAGTCCGCCTCGCAATCAGCGCCGGCAGCGGCCAACTCGCATGCCCCAGCCTCGGCCCCGACTACCTCGTCTGGATCACGGTCTCTCGCAGCGAAGATCCGCCTGCAAGCATCACGCTCTCCAAAGCCCCCTTCGTCCATCCAAGCCACTCGTTCCTCGCCGGAGTAAAATCAGCTTCCTACGCAGAAAATATCCTCGTCCTCAACAACGCCCGACAAGGCGGCTTCGACGATGCAGTTTTTTTTAACGAAAAAAACCTCATCTGCGAAACGACCACTTCCAACATCGTTGCAGTCAATGACGACACACTCCATTACCCGCCCGATGACACCGGCTGCCTACCCGGCATCACGAGAACCCTGATCATCGAACTCTCTGAAAAAAACGGCATTCATGCATCAGCCAGCCCCATGACCGAAAGCGATCTGATGACCTGCGATGAGGTCTTCATCACATCCGCCATCCGCGGCCCAGTCAGAGTCTCACGCTACGAATCCACGAATTACTCCAAAACCACCATCACCCACAAATTGCGCGAATTGTGGCAACAAGCTGTCACCGCAGATGCCGCACGCAACAAAGCCTAATCCACCAAACACCATGGCCATCGAATCCATCGCAAACTTTCATCCCAAGATCCACGAAAGCGCCTTCATCGCCGCCAGTGCCGATGTGATCGGCCGCGTCACGGTCCACGAGGAAGCCAGCGTCTGGTACAACGCCACGCTGCGCGGCGACATCAACGAAATCACCCTCGGCCCACGCTCCAACATCCAAGACAACGCGGTCATTCACCTCGCCGATGACTTCGGCTGCCACATCGGCGAACTGGTCACGGTCGGCCACTCGGCCATCCTCCATGCCTGCACGGTCAAAGACGAAGTCCTCATCGGCATCGGCGCCATCGTGCTCGACGGATCCGTCATCGGCGAACGCTCAATCATCGGCGCCGGAGCCCTCGTCACCGGTGGCACCATCATCCCCCCCGGATCCCTCGTCCTCGGCTCACCTGCCAAAGTCGTCCGCACCCTCTCACTCGACGATCAATTCAAAGTAAAAGATTGGGCCCTCAAATATGTGAAAGGCTCACGCGAATACCTTTCGAGGGAACGAAATGCTAAAAGCTCTATGAGCTGAAAATTATTGGGGACGACTGAGGAAACGATTCATCCATCATCGGGACGGATGCAGACTAGGGACTTTGGTTTGCACGCTCATACCTATCTCCATCATTGTGTGCCATCATCCCTGCTCCACTCGATAAGCTGCGGGTCATGACCGCTCACATCTCCACGCACAAAGGCCTCAAGATCCGCTGGCAAACCAATGCGCCAATCCATCATGCGACCATTCCACATCAGGCTCAGTCGAGACGCATGCAGGGCATGACGCGGCAATAGCAACCTCGCTTGAAGTTCTGGCGACCATCCGCCGCGCATCCATTCGAGATATTCCGAACCATCGCCCGAATAAAGTTTGTCGCCTACGATCGGAAATCCATCGTTCGCCAAATGCACGCGAATCTGATGCATCCTGCCGGTTTGGGGAAAACAGCGAATCATGGCATGACTCCGCCCGCCGATTTCAAATCGATGCTCGACCTTGAATCGCGTGAGGCATTCGCGCCCCGCAGGATGCACCACCTGCCTTACCCATATCGCAGCAGGTCCTAGCTCACCCTCGCGAAGAATTGGCTGGGCATTGGTCCACTCGTCCACATCCGGCCATCCCCTCACAATTGCAAGGTATTCTTTCTCAACCTCACGCCGTTCAAAAATCAAACCAAGCTCCCGAGCTGCAAGCGTGTGCTTGGCCACCAAGACAAGCCCGCTTGTGTCACGGTCCAGGCGGTTGACAATTGCCGGCTTCGCCCCATTTTCGATTTCAAACACCAACAACCGCTCGATACCACCGAGCAAGGTTGGCTCGGGCTTGCGATTGGCCGGATGCACAATCAAGGGCGCCGGCTTATCCACCACAAGCCAGTCAGCCGTCTCGTCGACCACCGAAAAATCCACCACAACCTGCAAGCTCACCCAACCAAGTCACACCATCCTCAAACGACAAGCAATCCCTCGTTGCATGCTCGCAGTGACATTGATAATGTGACTTGTGCGAATAAAAAAAGGGTTGCTTACCGCTACGGCAAGCAACCCTCCAGGTTTATTGATTTCGCGATCGATCAGATGACTGCTTTGATGGAAGACTTGAGGGATTCGTATCCAGCCCGAAGTTTCGCGAGCTCGAGCTCGGCTTTTTGAATACGGTCACTCATTTGGATAAGACTGGCGACCTTTGCGGTAAGCGCCGATGAAACCTTTGCCGAAGACTTTGCAGCGGCAACAGCCTTGCCACTTTTGGCGACTTTATTGCCGGATTTTTTGAGCCAAGCGGAAACGGTGAGAATGGAAATGTTGAACTTCCGTGCCGCTTCGCTCTGACCGCCACGGCCATTGCTTGCGTTGTATGAGTTCACGAAATCGATAACCTCCTGTTTCTCAGCGGCGCTGTAACGCTTGCCTACGCCTTTCGTGCCCTTCTTGGCTCCACCTTTGGCCTTTTTCGCGGCCTTCTTCTTTGCCTTGGCGGGCTTGGCGGCTTTCGCGGCCTTGGCTGGCTTGCCCTTCTTCTTGGAAACTCCGGCAGCCTTGAGCCAGGCACCTATGGTGATCGGCGTGACCTTGAATTTGCTGACAGCGGCACTCTGACCTCCGCGTCCATTGGCCTCGTTGTATTGTTGGACGAACTCAACAATCTCTTTCTTTTGCTCGGGCGTATAGCGCACTCCGAGTGACTTTGCTTTCTTTGATTTACTGCTCATTGCGCGCTCAACCTGCGTGAGTTAGAAATTTGTTGCAAGGAAAAGTTTTAATAATGATTTATAATAAATTTCTAACCGATTCCCCATATATACCCTGCCCAACCCTCTTCATTTTCCGGGTAAATCTCTACGCGATCACCACAATTCACCATTTCATATAGGGCAATCATATCATTGTTGGTCATACGGATGCAGCCATGACTGGCCGGATTTCCTATGGATGATTCATGATTGGTGCCATGAATATAAATATATCGATCCATGGTGTTAAGGTTCCACGGATCCATGCCCTCAAGCCTCAAAATACGAGTCAGTATGAGGTCATCATCCGATTTCTCGTCCTCCTGCCACACCCCACAAGCGACGCGTGATTTGAAGATGGTACCCACCGCTTCACCATCGCCGATCTTTTCGGAAATCCTGAAGCGTCCGGTAGGAGTTCGCAAACTGCCTATCTCACAACCCATGCCCTTGGCGGCAGTCGATACCGCGAAGCGAGCCAGCAATTGGTCGCCATCGAAGACAAGCATCTGCTGGCCACTCACGGATAC
>JAGWXY010000124.1 GCA_018969605.1 Verrucomicrobiota bacterium
CCGCCACCAAAGCGGGTCTCGCCCCAGAAACCTGGCGCGGCCTCGATTAGGCCCATGGGCAAAATGCGTTTGTTGAGAAGGTCTGCCGCGCCCTCACGAACTTCGAGCGATGAGCTCGCACCGCCAAACTCGGTGGTCTGCCCCGCGAGGTCGGCGGTGAAGGTGATGCCCTTGGTGAAGGTGCCGCGCGCATTGGTGACGAGATTCGATTTGTGGCGGGTGATGACGCGGTCCTTGCGTGGTGTCACGCCTTTGCCGCGTAGGAAGGCACGGATGTTCGGAGGTGTTTCGCCGTCTTTGATCAGTGTGAGAATCGCTGCGCGCGGACGGTTCCAATAATTTTCCAGCACTGCGATTTCCTGTGTGCTGAGATCGTATTTCGGAGCGGCAAGGATCACGCCTTCGCAATGATCGGGGATTTTTTCCAGTCCGCTCATTTGCAGTTCCTCGACCTCGATGTTTTGGAAGCGCAGCGTGTCGATCAGAAACCTGCGTGGTGATGCGGCATTATCTTCGCCAATCTGGCTCTTATCGACAATCAAAGCCATACGACGAGGCCTGCCTTCGATTGCTTCAACCAATCGAGCGGTCAGCACATCCTCACCCCTGAATGCGGAAATTTTTCTTTTGCCTTCACTGGTGGTGAACACGCCCATGTCATCGGCGACGGCTACTTTCACATTCGGATGAAACGAGCGGGTCTTGTCGGCATTTTCCACCACCGCCGGTTTGTTGTCGGTGCGGGCGTCGATGAGGATCAGGTCGCGCACGAGCGTGATGCCATAGGCGGCGACCATTTCGTTCACTCGGTCGGGGCTGCGGATCGGATCGACGACCTCGAGTTTCACGCGACCATTGGAGAGCTTCGCGTACTCCTCGGCGAGAGCGCGGACGCGTTCGTAAAATGGCGAGCTGCGCCGGTAGGCCATGATCCATTTCACCGTCTGCGGGTGCTTTTGCACGGCATCGCTGGCGAGGTAGCGGCGCGTGGCGGGAGACAGCGAATAATCCGCGTCGCGGCTCAGGTCGACGCGATGATAGTGATGAAAGGCGAGGTAGTTTGCGCAAAGGATCACGAACGCAAGCAACAGCGTTTGGAATGCGGAGATCGAGCCGATGCGCCAGCGCTTGAGCGCGCGGGCAGGCCTGCGGGTGGCTTCGGATTCGTCGGACATTGGCATTCGTTCAGCTTTTCCAACGGCGGTGGTCGACCACTTGGAAGGTGATAAAGAGCACGAAAACGGCGATGCTCAGGAAATAAACGGCCGGTCGGGTATCAAGCAGGCCGCTGGCGAAATAGTGGAGGTGGCGCTGTGAGGAAATGTAATTGAAGAGCGCGGCGCCGGCGAACGACTCACCCCAGATCGCGGTGATGAATCCGAGAAAGTACTGGATCACCAAAAGCCCGATCGTGATGAGTCCGGCAATGATTTGGCTCGAAGTTAGCGCGGAAGCAAGGCAGCCGACAGCCGTGAAAGCTGCACCCATGAGCATCAGAATGGCAAATGTGCCGGCCATCGCGCCGGGGCTCCATGCGGGCGGCAGGTCGGTGAGCCAAACGAAGAGCTTGAATTGGATCAGCCCCGGAATCCAAAGGGTTGTGTAAAAAACCATCGCGGCCGCATATTTCGAAAGCACGACCTGCCAGGTTTTCACCGGTGCGGTAAGCAAGGTTTCGAGGGTGCCGGTTCGCTCTTCTTCGGAGAAAAGCCTCATCGTGATGAGCGGAAAGATGAAGAGAAAATAAAACCAGAAGACCGGGGTGTGGAAAGTGACGTAGACGAGGCTGTCCTTTACCGGAGTGTCGCGGAAACCCTTCATCGCCGAGGACAGCGATACGCCCTGCATGATCGTGACAAAGGCCAGCACCACCCAGCCGAAGGGGCTCAGGAAATAGCCTTTCAGTTCCTTGAGGGTGAGGATGCGAAACAATCTCATTGCGCGTGCGACGCTTTGGTAGGTCATTCCCGGCCGGAGGCAAAGGGAAAAGGCTTTTTCAGTGGCAAACCTGTAGGCCCGCGGACTCAAGCGCCAGTCGCGTTGATTTAAGAATCTCCAATGCCGAATCGCTGTCGCCGTGAACGCAAAGGGTGTCAATTTCGATCGGGACTGCGAATCCGCCCATGCTGGTGACCTTGTGCTCGAGCAACATTTCCAATGCCTGCGCGCACGCCGCGGCGGGATCATCGATTACCGCGCCCGCTTGCCCTCTCAGCACCAGTGAGCCATCGGCGTTGTAGCGGCGGTCGATGAAACCCTCTGCGCGGAATCGAAGTCCGGCTGATTGCGCCGCGTCCATCATGCAGCCATTCGGTGGCGCGTAGACAATGACCTGCGGCAACAAATCCCGAATCGCATTCGCGATGGCGTTGGCAATGAGCGGGTCGGTGTCAGCTTGGTTGTACAAAGCGCCATGGGCTTTCACATGGTGGATGGGTGCGCCGAGTTCCTCGGCGATTTGTGCGAAGCGTTTGAGCTGACGACTCACGAGATCGCCGATGGCATCCGGCGAAAGATTCATTGGTCGGCGGCCCATATGCTCTCGATCCTCGTAGCCGGGGTGAGCGCCGATCGCGGCGCCGTGCGCGAGCGCGAGGCGGATCGTTGCACGCATCGTCGCCTCATCGCCGGCATGGCCACCGCATGCGATGTTTGCCGAGCTGATCAATGGAATGAACTCGGCATCATGCGCGCCGCCTTCGCCGAGGTCGCAGTTGAGATCGATGCATTGCATGATGGTTATTTCAAAAACTCCAATCCGGTGCGGAGAAATTTCATGTCGCGATCAAGTTCATCCCATGCCTTGCGGGCCTCGTCGAGCGTGACCTCGCGAAACCGAAGCGACGCACCAGAGCTGGCACGCGCGAGTTTTGGCAGGTCGGCGGAAATCACATGACCCATCTGCGGATAGCCGCCAATGGTTTGGCATTCGGCCATCAGCACAATCGGCGTGCCGTCTGGCGGGACTTGGATCGAGCCGCGCACGACCGCTTGTGAAACCATTTCGGCATCCGTCACGCGAGACATCTTGGGGCCATCGAGCCGCATGCCGACGCGATCGGATTTGCTGCTGATCCGAAACTCGGAATTGGCAAATGCCTCGAGCGATGAAGGGCTGAACCAGTCCGATTGCATGCCTCGGATATAGCGCAGGGCCAGTGTCCGGCCATTGGAATGATCGTAAGGCCAACGGACATGCCAGTCTGCGCTGCGTGGTCCGCATGGCGCTTCGCCGACTTCCAAATGGTCACCATTTTGCAGTCGCCTACCGAGATATCCGCCAAATTTCGCACGCAGATCGGTCGATCGGCTGCCGAGAACCTGCGGGACATCGATGCCCCCGGCGATGGCGAGGTAGCCATAAGAACCGATCGTCGGTGAACGAAGGTCGAGTACCTCACCCACCGCAATTTCGATCGGACCACCGCATCGATGATCGCTCCATCCGAGCATCGCGATCCGGCATGCACGATGAAATTTGAGCACGGGTCCCAGCATCGCGCATTCGAGCAAGGCATGGTCCTCAGTATTTCCAAGCAAAGCACTGGCGACTTTTGCAGCGATGGGATCCATGACGCCACCGGGAGTCACGCCGATCGATTGATATCCATGACGCCCCAAATCCTGCACGCTTGTCAGTGGTCCGGCTTCGACGATTTCGATCGCGCCATGAGCTTTGGATGAGGAGTTTTTTGAAATCGTGATGCATGAGGGCAAGGATTCGACTGCGGAGAATTTTACCTGATCGCCCGGAGCGAGTAGGGCAGGTGGATTATTTTGCGGATCGAAGAGCTTGAGCGGTGTTTGACCAATCACATGCCAGC
>JAGWXY010000125.1 GCA_018969605.1 Verrucomicrobiota bacterium
AAATCAGGACAAAAACCCCGATCGGAATGTGCAACACCAGCATGTGGAAACGACCGAGAAACAGCACGATGTCCGGCCACTTTTTGCCCGGCTCGCCGGCGACCAGCGGCAGCGCGATCAGCGCCAGCGCCACCACCGTCGCACAGGCGGTCACAAGGATCAGCATCTTGCGAGTAAGGGCGGGCGATGGTTTCTCGGACATGGTTTGATCTCCAGCTGCCCGTAGCTTCGGCGCATTTCGCGGCGCGGGAAAGCGGGAATTTCAAGCCTGCCCGTTCTAACAAGCTCCTTGCCTCGGTCAACTTTCGCCGCCACGATTCGGCAACCTTCAACGCCATGGACCCCGCCATCCTCAAAACATTGCACATCGCCGCAGCCTTCGGCCTCTTCGCTTCGCTCGGCTCAACACTGCTTGCAGGCTCACGCCAAAAGGCGGCATCGATCCTGCACGGCGTGTCGCTCGTGCTGATCCTTCTGGTCGGCTTCGCCATGCTCAAGAAACCGCCGATGGATCAACATTGGTGGATGGTCAAAATCGGTCTCTGGCTTCTGCTTGGTATCGCGCCCATGTTCGCGCGGCGCAAAATCCTTCCCGCGCCCGCCGTGCTGGCGATCAGCATCGCCGCCGCTGCGGCATCGGCATGGCTCGGCCTCGCCAAGCCATTCTAAAAAAATTTCCCGTGATCGCGGGGTCAGAGCATTTTGCTCAAATCTGTAGCCGGTGGGTGGGGTTTCGTGTGGAAAATTTGCGGCTTCGCCGAATATTCAAAGAGAGCGGAAGATTTTGTCCATGGCTGCGTTGTCGCTCCGCCGTCGCTCTGCGAGCTATGGCGGACAAGTCAGTCGTGGATGTCAGATTTTTTCCACCTCCACATGCACTTCCATGCGGCAGTGGCCGTGACCGTGGTAGCTGCCCACCACCGGTGCCACATCGTCGTAGTCCCTGCCAACGGCGACTTTGACATAGCGCTCGTCCGCAAGTGTGTTGTTGGTGGGATCAAAACCGATCCACCCCGCAGCAGGCAGATAGACCTCGCACCACGCGTGTGAGGCCTGCGCTCCGACCAAGGTGTCGCGCGGGCCATTGTACAAATATCCCGAGGCATAACGCGCTGCCACCCCGATCGCGCGGCACATCGCCAACATCACATGCGTGAAGTCCTGGCAAACGCCGCGCCGCATTTGAAATGATTCCTCCACCTGCGTGCCCACGCCTGTGGCACCCGGCTCGTAGCGAAACTCGCTGTGGATCCACTCCATCAATGCGCGGGCCCGCTGGTAGACCGAATCGAAGCCACCCGCGACATCGACCGATTGACGCCAGATCTCCGGCGTCCGGTTCACCCGCCGACTCTCTTGCACATACGGCCAAATCCGCTCGCGAATCGACGAATCGCGATACGCCTCACTCGTCGCTTCGCGGCTTTCATCGGATATGTCCAAAGGCAAGTTGTGCACGCGGATGCGGCTCTCGATTTCCAATCGCGAGTGCGCGTCGGGCAACTCGAAGTGATGCGTCACATTCTGAAACAAATCCGTGAAGCGCCGCAATCGCGTCGCGGGCAACACACGGATCAATGCCGAGATGGTTTTCTGATAGGGAAATGTTCGCGGCTCAAGATGCAGCGTGTTGACGCTTTGGGTGACCGGCAGACCGTAATGAAAAGTCGTCCGGTGAAGCACAGCGAGCCTCACCCCCGCCACCGACGGTTCTGACCCGGACGCCCCGCTCACTGCTGCTGTTGTTGTTGCATTTGCCATGCCGCCAAGGCTGATGACGACCTGGGCTCGCGCACCGCGTTAGTCTGGATGCGATCGGGCATCAAGACATAACTCTCGAAGATCGCCTCACCGATCGCGTTGAAGCGTTCCTGCAACGCATCAAGGTATCCATGAAGTCCGGCACCGAATGCCTCGTCGACAGAGCCATAAGCAAGGTCGGCAAGCAGCCTTCCCGTTTCGCGTTCGGCCTTGTTGGAAAATGTCCCACGCGGCGTGCCCGAGATTCGATGCAGGCTCACATCGACCCGCTCGACACAATAATGCACCGAGCGCGGAAACTGCGGGGAAAACAGCAGGAAATCGACCACGGCCTTGGCGCTGATCTGCCTTTGCACCGCGCGAAACGCACCCAAGGCGCTGCACGATCGGAGGATCGCCGACCAATGCAAATGATCGGAAGAGGCATCGGCGACCTCGTCTTCATCGCTCGGCAAGTAACTTGCCACATCGAGGAAACGCGTCGTCTTGTCGGCGCGTTCAAGATACCTGCCGAGATCCATGAAATCCCATTCCTCGTCACGCGCGGTGGTCGATGCCGCAATGCCAAGAAAGGTCACCGCGCTGCGGCGGATTCTTTCGTAATAGCGCGGCGGATCCGATGCCACCAAGCGGCCTGCCTCATCCGAGCGGCTGAAAAGATAAAGCGCGTTGAGCTCCTCCCACAACTCGTCGGAAAGTTGATCGCGCACAGTCCGCGCATTTTCCCGCGCCAAGGCGATGCACGAGGTGATGCTGTTCGGATTTCGCGGATCGTCGGTGAGATAGCGGATCACCTCGCTGCTTCCTGCCTGATCGTAAATCGAATGAAAGGCTTCTTCATCGCCGGTGCTCAAAATGATCGGCTGCCAAAACCCGCGCAGCCGCTCGCTGTCCAGGCTTTCCGAATCGAGCAGCAACTGCTGGTTCACATCGATCAATCGCGCGAGGTTGTCGGCCCGCTCGACATAGCGGACCATCCAGTAAAGCGTGTTGGCGACTCTCGATAACATGGCTGTTTTTTCAGTGGCGCAGCACCCAGGTATCCTTGCTGCCGCCGCCTTGGGATGAATTGACAATGAGCGAGTCCTTGGTGAGCGCGACACGCGTCAGCCCGCCGGGCACGATCTTCACATCCTTGCCGTAAATGATGTACGGTCGCAAATCGATGTGGCGGCCTTCGATCGCGCCATCGCACCAAGTCGGCGAGCGCGAGAGCGACACCACCGGCTGCGCGATGTAGTTGCGCGGATCGGCGATGATCCTTTCGCGAAACTCCGCGATCTGCTGCTTGCTCGCCGTCGGTCCCATGAGCATGCCATAGCCGCCGGATTCGTTGGCCGCCTTGACCACCAGTTCGGGCAAGTGACCGAGGATGAATTTCAAATCATTCTCCTCCGAAGCCAGATAGGTCGGCACATTCGGCAAGATCGGTTTTTGGCCGAGGTAATACTCGATGATGCGCGGCACAAAATAATAGATCACCTTGTCATCGGCCACTCCGGTGCCGACGGCATTTGCCAGCGCGACATTTCCCGCACGATAGGCATTCATCAATCCCGGCACCCCGAGCACCGAATCTTTTCGAAACACCACCGGATCGATGAAGTCATCATCAATGCGCCGGTAAATCACATCCACCCGCCGCAAGCCGCGCGTGGTGCGCATGTAAACAAATTGGTCGACGACCACGAGGTCGCCGCCTTCGACGATGTCGATGCCCATTTCCCTCGCGAGATAACAATGCTCGAAATAAGCGCTATTATGGCAGCCGGGCGTGAGCAGCACGCACACCGGGTTGTCGTCGCGGCGCGGTGAAATGTGATGCAGCATGTCGAGCAGGTCGCTCGGGTAGGAATCCACCGGCCTCACGCCCATCGCATCGAATATCCCCGGAAACGCGCGCTTCAAGGCATTGCGGTTTTCCAAAAGATACGATGCCCCCGACGGACAGCGACCATTGTCCTCGAGCACATAATACTGACCATCGCCACCGCGGATCAGATCGCTGCCGCAAATGTGAATGTAGATGTCCGCCGGCACATCGAC
>JAGWXY010000126.1 GCA_018969605.1 Verrucomicrobiota bacterium
TTAAAGTAATCGGAGCGCTCAACACCGCGTGGTTGCCGGGATTTGCCCCTATCAGAACATAATCTCATGGGACAGCATCGCCGCGTTATTCAAAGGAAATATCAACCACCCGTAAAAAACTCGCAATCGGCATTCCGCCAAAACCCTCACGAAGCCTTGCAAACTCGAGGCTCAGGGCTCGTCATGTCCAGTCTGTGGGACGGCAGTGAAAATTTTTTTAGATTCATAGCATGTAACTTAAATAGTTACGGATTTGCATATCCGGCGCGGCGAAAAACCCATCTGCCAATTTGCTTGTTTCAATTGGCAGATCGCCTACTTTTTACATGACATGCAAACGCCAATGTCTCGCCGCATTTCACAGAAATCCCTAATGCTCCCCGTATGAAAATTCCTTCCATTTCATATGACAATCCAAGGGTGTTGATTTTTTTCGCATGGCTTCAGGTTTCCGCGGTTGGTGCCAATGGTCTGTTGGATGGCATGCAGGGCATTGCCTTCGACGCCACGCAGGGCGTTGATTCGCAATTTGCGTTTGAGCCTGACGATTCGGTCGCTCCTGTTGGCGATTTCACATCGAACGTTGGTGGCAATTCGTTCAACGGCAACAATTTCCTGGGAGCCAACAGATATTACAATCACTCCACATCAATCATCGGCCAGAACACTGTCACGACCAACCTTGAGGCAGGGCACATATGGAATGGTCATGAATCGCTTGGTCATGTCACCAGTTTCACCCATTCGTCGGACACTTGGGGTGGCACTTCGGTAGCGCCCAAGTACGATCGTCATGCCACATGGGTAGGCATGTTGATTGGAGGTCGCCAGACCAATGCCAATGGGGGCATCTGGCAGCAGGGCATTGCCTACGGAACGAACCTTCGCAGTGCTGCGATTGCCACTTCATGGTCCGGAACGGCTTATGCGGGAGCATTCTCCAACAGTGCGAATTCCTATGTGACCGCGTTTGTAAATTCGTTTGGCACGTCCGATGTGATCAACTCGAGTTTTGGTTACACGGATCCGGGTGGCACGGATGTTTTCACGCTGTTCAGCGATTCGATGGCCTATCAGAATCCGTTTTCGACCTACGTTACCAGTGCCGGCAACAGCGGGCCTGCGGCAAATTCAGTGGGTGCTCCGGGAGCGGGCTACAATACCATCACGGTGGGCGCCCTTGGCAATGCCAACACTTATGATGCTGCGGCAAGCTTCAGCAGCCGTTCGCCGCAAAGCTTCGGGTATTACAATAAGAATGGCGCCGAGGTGATTGTGAACGGCGTGCGTGCGGCTGTAGACATTTCGGCGCCCGGGGCCTCGCTCAACAGTGCTTTTTATGGCGGCCAAAGCGGTGGCAACAATATCACCCTCGCAGGATCGAGCAACAACACGGCCACCAACTTGTATTCGCAGGGTATTGCGGGCACGAGCTTCTCCGCGCCACTTGTGGCGGGTGGTGCCAGCCTTGTTGCAAGCGCTGCAAAGACGCTTGGCGAGCTCTCCGGCAACCAGAACGCCAGACAAAGCGTGGTCATCAAGGCTCTTCTCCTCAATGGTGCCGACAAGACCAGTGGTTGGAGCAATGGTCAGACTCCGACCAGCGTTGGTGGGGACTCGTACATCAGCACCACGCAGTCGGTCGACTGGGTGCTTGGCACCGGGCGCATGAATCTGGATACGACATTCCAGTTGCAGGTCAACGGACAGATTGATGTCTTGGGCACGGGGCAGGGTCAGCTTGGCAGTGTGGCGACAAGCGGCTGGGACTACGGCAATGCCATGGTGGGCACCAACAACGACTATGTGCTGGCCAACCCGATCCTTGGCAACAGCACGATCACCACCACCCTCACATGGATGCGTGCCCGCGAATGGGACCCCGTTATGGGTGATCTTTATGAAGTCGCCCAAGCCAACCTCAATTTGTCTGTGTGGGCGCTTGATCAAAACAACACGTTCACCGACCTCGTTGCCCGCTCGGAGAGTTTCTATAACAACGTCGAGCACCTCACATTTACCGCGCCAACCACTGGCCGGTATGGCATACGCGTTGAATATGGTGGCAATACGTTCGACAACACCACTAACAATATCTGGGGGACAAATTCTTATCTTCAGGACTACGGGCTTTCGTGGAATGCCGTGGCTGTGCCGGAGCCGGGCAGTCTGCTGCTGGTTTCGCTTTGTGGCCCCTTGCTGCTTTTCTCCAGAGGTCGCGCTTTGGCTGCGATGCGAAAGAAGCTCTAGAGGCTAGGGTTGCGAGGCCCGGTTTGCGGTTGAGGGCCGTGCACCGATTGGCGTTACAGGAGGTGTGGTTGGTGAGTTCAGAAAATGAAACTTCGGAGCCATGAGATATTTTTTGAGGATGTCATTTGGATCAAGCGCGCTTGGTAGCGATGGGTTTTGATTAAGGATCATGGCATGGATCCCGACGAGTTGTTCCACATGCGCGGTGGCGTAAAATGCCTCTGGCAGTTGAGGGGGCCGAGTTTGGGGTGGGTGGTTGAGCACATCGTCAAGCCATGGCTGGAGTGGAAATGTTTGACCATCGATCAAAAGCTTGGGCGTGGAGTGATGGCTAGGATCGAGCAGTTTTTGGATCACCCTTTCCTGAAGTACTTCGGGAAGATTTCCGAAATCCAAAAAGCCCTCATGTTCCAGCGATGTGATGGCGGATTCGATCTCATTGGCGTTAGGCTCGCGATTCCATGCCTGCCACAGGCTTGTGATTGAACTTTGGAGATGACGCTTGAGCGATTCGTGCGGAATCCAATCGGCAGGGATCAGGATTTTTTCGTAAAGCTTGGTGTGTTCGACGCCGTGTTTCGCCAGATCGTGTGAAATGTGTGGCAACTTACGGCCGATGAGCGGTTTGCGATGTGCGAGCGATTCGAGAAAAACGAGACCGAAGCCTTCGGCAACCGAGCAGGTGACGAAGTGGGTTGCGTGCGAGATCCACGATTCGAATGAAGCGTCGGAACTTGTTGTGGGCGTGATGCGGTTGACGACGGCGAAGTCGACAGGCAGGTGATGGGCGGCGCAGAAATTTTTCCAGCGCTCGTGGATTGCGAGCCATTGTGGGTTTTCGGGCGCGAGGGTAATTGCGGCGCGTGTGCCTTTTGGGGCGAGCTGGGTGAGAAGGATCAGTTCGCCGATGTTTTTGCGGCGGATGCCGCGTGCTGGGCAGAGCAATAAGGGCGCGGTGTTTGGTGTTTCCGATGATGTGTTGGGAATTGAATCCGCATTGAAAACCGGGTTGATGATCAAGTGAGCGTTGGCTGCTGGGAGTCCGGCATTGATGAAATTTTCGCGGTCGCGTGAGTTGATGAACGCGTAGTGGATTTGCGGCGCGAGTGGGTAAAGATTGGGACAGTCGGCGATGTTTGCGCGGTTTTCCGGCCGGCCGTCTTCCGCGAGATCGTGGATGTGCAGCAGGAGTCGCTCGCGCTGCGAGGCGAGCATTGAAACGAGCAGCGGGACCGCGCGATTTTTACCGAGCGAGTGGTTGTGGAAATGCCAGATGTCGGGCGGCGCACCTAATGCATCAGTCGCGGTGGCGCGGAGTGCATCCAGAATTTTTTTTACCCCTTGTTTGTCGAGTGGCGCGTTGCTGTAGGCGAGTCCATCGACCACACGGACGGGCAGTGTGTCGGCCATGTCATGCGGGCATTTGCCGACCAGAATGACATGTGCGATGCCTCGTCGCGTGAGTTCGCGCGACGCGCGTTCGATGACGCGCGAGACGCCCGACGGCTCGAGGTGGTAGTGGATGATGGCGACCTTCATCGG
>JAGWXY010000036.1 GCA_018969605.1 Verrucomicrobiota bacterium
GCAAGCCGCCAAACAACAACGCGATGGCGAGATTCCCTTTGCCCGCATGCTGCGGCATCGCATTCGTTACTTCACCGACGGCGCGGTGATTGGCAGTCGCCTCTTTGTCGACGAAGCCTTCGCCCATTCCCGCACTCGCTTTGGCCCCAAACGAAACTCCGGCGCCCGCAAGATGCGCGGCGACGCCTCCGCCGCCTATCCCTTCCTCTGCAGCATGCGCGACCTGCGCAAAGGCATTGGGTGAGAAACAAAAGGAAAACCCACACCCTGACCTGGGGCAGCGCAACCGATGTGAGCTTGTGGATGGTCGGGGCGGCCAGATTCGAACTGACGACTTCCTGCTCCCAAAGCAGGCGCTCTACCAGGCTGAGCTACGCCCCGTGATGGGCGAGCATTATAATACGCAGAGTGGCGCGAATCAAGAAATTCCTCGCAAAAGACAAAGACGAAGCTCCCCAGCTTGACATCGCTTCGGTCTAAAACAAGATTTCAGCACGACAGGGGTGCCCCTACGAACGATGGGCCGAGATGTTCCGACGCGCAGAACAGACCCTCCGAACCTGATGCGGATCATGCCGCCGTAGGAAGTCGAGTCAAACACTCCTCCACTCCTAGGCCGTGCCAGTCCGCACGGCTTTTTTATTCCATCACATCACCCACACATCATGAAAATCACCGAAGACACACCCGGAAGTCACGACGCATCCCGCACTCCCCTGCCAGCTTCGACGCGTGTTTATGTGGAGGGCAAAATGCATCCATCGCTTCGGGTGCCGATGCGTGAAATTTCCCTCTCACCCACCAAGTCATTTAATGGCCGCGAAGAACCGAACGAGCCTGTTCGCGTGTATGATTGCTCCGGCCCGTGGGGTGACCCCACATTCGATGGCACGGTCGAGCAAGGCCTGCCCGCACTGCGCCGCGAATGGATTTTGCAACGCGGTGATGTCGAAAGCTACCAAGGCCGACCCGTCAAACCGCAGGACAACGGTTATCTCACGGAAAAGCATGCCGAGTATGCCTCGCAGTCGGAGCGATCAAACCGCCTGCTCGAATTCCCCGGCCTCACCAGTGAACGCCGCCAGCCACTGCGCGCCAAAAACGGCAAGCCCGTAACCCAACTTCACTACGCCAAAGCCGGCATCATCACACCGGAAATGGAATTCGTCGCGATCCGCGAAAACATGCGGCGGGCAAAGCTTGCGGATCTGAAGGATGACATCGTCCGCAATCATCCCGACAAGCAGCACAGTGGCTCGTCACAACTTTCCGAAAGCCCTTATACGCCATCAATTTTCTCGCGTTTCCCGCAACGGATTCCGAATGAAATCACTCCAGAGTTCGTTCGCAGCGAAGTTGCCGCCGGCCGTGCGATCATTCCGGTGAATGTCAATCACCCCGAATGCGAACCCATGATCATCGGGCGCAACTTCCTGGTGAAGATCAATGCCAACATCGGCAACAGCGCCGTGGCGTCGAGCATCGAGGAAGAAGTCGAAAAAATGCGTTGGGCCACGAAATGGGGAGCCGACACGGTGATGGATCTCTCGACAGGCAAAAACATCCATGCCACACGTGAATGGATTCTGCGCAACTCGCCTGTCCCCATCGGCACCGTGCCGATCTACCAAGCTCTTGAAAAAGTGAATGGCAAGGCCGAGGACCTCACATGGGAACTGTATCGCGACACCCTCATCGAGCAGGCCGAACAAGGCGTCGACTATTTCACCATTCACGCGGGCGTGTTACTGCGTTTTGTGCCGCTCACCGCAAGTCGCATGACGGGCATCGTTTCGCGCGGCGGATCTATCATGGCAAAATGGTGCCTCGCCCATCACAAAGAAAACTTCCTGTACACCCACTGGGACGAAATCTGCGACATCTGCGCGGCATACGATGTCTCGTTCTCGATCGGCGATGGGCTTCGTCCCGGATCGGTGGCTGATGCCAATGACAAGGCGCAGTTCGGCGAACTTGAAGTGCAAGGCGAGCTCACCAAACGCGCGTGGGCCAAGGGCTGCCAAGTGATGAACGAAGGTCCCGGCCATGTACCGATGCACATGATCGAGGAAAACATGGCCAAGCAACTTGAGTGGTGCCATGAAGCCCCCTTCTACACGCTTGGACCGCTCACCACCGACATCGCACCGGGCTATGACCACATCACCTCCGGCATCGGTGCAGCGATGATCGGTTGGTATGGCTGCGCGATGCTTTGTTATGTGACCCCCAAAGAGCACCTCGGTTTGCCAAACAAGGATGATGTGAAAGCAGGTGTCATTACCTACAAACTCGCAGCCCATGCGGCCGACCTTGCGAAAGGTCATCCCGGCGCGCAGTACCGCGACAATGCCCTCAGCAAGGCTCGATTCGAGTTCCGCTGGGAAGACCAGTTCAACCTCGGCCTCGATCCCGACACCGCCCGTGCTTATCACGATGAAACCCTGCCGCAGGATGGTGCCAAAACAGCGCATTTCTGCTCCATGTGCGGACCACATTTCTGTTCGATGAAGATCACCGAGGATGTGCGCAAATACGCTGCCGAGCAGGGGCTTTCGGAAGAGGATGCACTCAATGCCGGCATGGCAGAAAAAAGCCGCGAGTTTACCGAAAGCGGCAGTGAGATTTACGCAAGCCGTTGATCCTACCGCTCAACTTCGAAGCCACACCGACTTGAGATACTTCTCGCCGGTGAAGTCGTCTGGCATCGGCGCGTGCTTCACGGCATAGTTTTGCGACAAGGCTGAGAGCAGTTGTTTTTCAAATTCACGCGGCGTCATCTGTCGGAAATTCGTGCAGCAAAGGATCCAACCATCCGGCGCAAGAACCTTTTCGGCGAGCGAGACAAGCTCGCCATAATTTTCTTCCACGCGAAACACCTTGCCATCCTTGGCGCGCGAAAAGGTCGGTGGATCCAGCACGATGCCGTCAAACTTTCGTCCCTGCCTCGCAAATCGCGACAGCCAATGAAAGGTATCGCCCTTGCAATAGTGATGCCACTGCGGATCCAAGCCGTTGTGTGAAAAATTGCGCTTCGCCCAATCAAGATAGGGTTGCGAAAGATCCAGTGTGGTTGTCTCCGCACCGGACGCGGCCGCAGCCACCGAAAAGGCGCCGGTGTAGGCAAAGGTGTTGAGCAATTTTTTTCCAGGCTCAATCAAACGGCGAAGCTCCGCGCGATTGTCACGCTGATCCAAAAAAATCCCTTGCGAGTAGCCCGATTGAAATGAAATTTCAAATTTCAATCCATTCTCACGAATCAAAAATGGCTCATCACAGCGCGGCCCACAAACCCACGCCGGTGATTCCTTCGCGTGCATGTCGAGTCGCTTGGCATAGACCGCCACATCCTGATTGCGAAGCCATTCGCCCAATGATGGCGGGATCCGATCGCTCGTTGATGACAAGAGCCAGCGACCTGCAAAAGTTTCGAGATTAATGTTTGGCAATGAATCACCCGCACCGTCCACCAATCGCACCGCATCGGTATCGGGACTCAAAACCCCAGCCCTGCGGGCGAGTGCCGACTCACACAGCTCGCGCAACGAGTCGCCGGATCGGAAATTCTCTATCACGGTGCTCACAGCGCTTTGGCCATTTTTTCAAGCCCCTCCATCATCCTCTCGCGCGGGCATCCGAAGTTGAAACGCACAAAACCGGGCCATCCGAAAAAAGCTCCGTCGGACAAAAACAATCCCGCCTTTTCCTCGAAATGCTTCGCCGGATTTTCCACACCCATGCCGCGCGCATCAATCCACGCCAGATAGGTCGCCTCACCCGCAGCGCCCTTCAAAGTCGGGCAGCGACGCTCAATGAAATTCACGAGCTCATCCCGATTCCCACGAAGGTAATCCACAAGCTCGACCCGCCATGGCTCGCCATGACGATAAGCCGCCTCCGCTGCGTAGTATGAAAGTGCATTGATCTCCGCCAGCGTGTGGCCACGCGCTGCGGAAAAACGGCGGCGCAAGGAATCATCAGGCACCACCGCGAACGCATATCCAAGACCCGCGATGTTCCATGTCTTGCTTGGCGACAAAAGTGCGATGACGCGCGATTGGAATTTTTCCGGCAAATTCAGCGCCGAAACATGCGGCGTTGCCATTTCATCAAATATCAAATCGCAGTGAATCTCGTCCGAAACCAAAACCAAATCATGGCGCTCACAAAAATCCGCGAGCCGCTCGATTTCGCTACGCGTAAAAACACGGCCCAGCGGATTCTGCGGATTGCACAAGAGGAAAACCCTAAGATCGGGCGTCACCGCGCGCTCCATCGCATCCCAATCAAAGCCCCAACCCGGATCTGTCATCACATGATCGATGGTGATCAATCTCGCGCCGGAGTCCTGATGGACACCGACAAAGGGAGGATAAACCGGCGTGCAGGTCATCACCGCCCCACCCTTGCAGAAAGCCTTCACTGCCAGTGACAGAGCCGGCACCAAGCCTCCCAGATGAACAATTTGTTCGAGCGGAATTTCAACACCACGCCTGACGCGCAAATAATCGATCACTGCATCGTTGAGACCTGCGTGGGGCTGCGCATAACCAAAAACGCCATGATCCACCCGCCGATGGAGAGCTTCAAGAATTTCAGGTGCTGAGGCGAAATCCATGTCGGCAACCCAAAAGGGATCCAGCTCCGGCCTGCGGTCGTACTTGATGCAGCCCGTGCCCTTTCTTTCGATCCGATGGTCAAAATTTACGTATAATCCACTCACGCCCCTTTGTCGCCAAATATGAACGCAAATTCAAGCCCCGGAATTCGCCTGAGGATCGGCTACAGAGCTTGCAGTCACACTCGGTATGAAGCATCATCGAGCCGTGCCTGAAATGAAGCCAACTCAACGCTGGAACGCCTATGTCTGCCCGGCATGCCGACTGGTATTCAAGTTTCCCAGCAATATCGCAAATCAAGGCGTCGTTTGCCCTGGCTGCCAACAAATTCTACAAATACCCGACCATAGAGCCGTCACGACTCCGCCGATTGCCGAAACAAGCGAAACGACCGAAGCACCTAAAAAAATCAGAAAGCGCCGCGAGGCAAACCGCTCCAAAAATGCTTTCTCGTGGGAAGAGGATGGCGGTTCACAGCCGATACGGAATGTGCAAAGCGTGGGCAAAATGCCAATCCTTATCATCTCTACAAGCATTGTGCTTTGCGGTCTGATGCTTTGCGGTCTTCTGGCATGGTACTTTTGGGCCGAACAGCGCACACCGCCTTCCTCAAACTTAACCGTTACCGACGCTCAATTCATAAGCCCGCCAGCACCATCGAATAAAGCGCCGAGCACGTCTGGCTCTGATGCTGATTTTCTCGAAAAAAACACCACATTTTTAACCGAGGCGGAAGCATTGGCTCGCAAGTTTTTATCAGCCCAATCCGTTGAGGAACTAAGGCCCCTCGTTCGGAATCCGGACACCACCATCCCGCGGATCATGAAACTTCACCCGGACGGAAAAGTCGACATGGGCGGGCTCCTCAAATTCAACCCGGACGATGAATACATAGAATCGGGCAAATTCATCTCGTTCACGGTCCGCACAAAAAACTACGACGTGGGCACCATGGTCTTTGCCGAGACAGACGACGGAATTCGCGTCGATTGGGAAAGTTGGGTCGGTTGGTGCGAAATGGGATGGGAGGAATTCATGGCCACCAAACCGACCACCGGCACCCTGTTCAGGGTCAAGCTCAAAAATACCAACTACTACAATTTCAATTTTTCGGACGACAACAAGTGGAAGTCTTACACTTTGCACTCACACGACGAAAAGTACCGGATCTACGGTTATGTCGAGCTAGGGTCGATAACAGAAGACGACATCCCCACCTCCACGGAAGCAGACGACCGCTTCTTTATCCTTTCCTTAAAATTTCCTGAAAATTCACAGTCCAACAACCAAGTCATCATCGAGCGTGTGATCGCAAGCGGCTGGATCGCCCCAGATCCCCCACCACCATGAAACCAACTTCATACGACAAGGCTCTCGAGCTCAACCTCGACCCCAAAGTCTACGGCACGCTTGCTGAAATCGGCGCCGGCCAGGAAACCGCCAACTGGTTCTTCCGCGCATCGGGCACCGCAGGCCTCGTTGCCAAAACGATCTCGGCCTACGACATGACCATGAGCGACGAGATCTACGGCAAGACCGGACGCTATGTCTCCGCCGAAAGACTCGCTGCGATGCTGCAACACGAGTACGGCATCCTGCTCGATCGCCTCGCGCCAAAACGTGGTGCCGATACGACTTTCTTCTCGTTCTGCAACACCGTTCGCGCGCGAGGCTATCGCGATTCCGGCGAATGCCACGGCTGGCTTGGCATACGCTTTCAAATCAAGCCCGGCGATCCGCCATCGGACATCGTCATCCACATCAGGCTGCTCGACCAGCGCTCGATCGATCAAATGGAGGCTCTGGGCATTGTCGGCCTCAACCTGATTTATGCCGCCTACCGCCATCGCGGCCACCTCAGTGAATTTGCGGAGTCGCTCACCGACAACCTCAACCCCGGCAGGGTCGAGATCGATCTTCTTAAATTCAGCGGCCATGGATACGGCTTCTTCGACAACCGCCTCTGCGCCCTGCAACTCGTGCAAAGCGGGCTCACCGATGCGACAATGTTCTTGCCCGATGGTGAGGTCGTCCAGCCCTCCGAAGCGCTTCATCACAGACCGGTTCTTTTGCTTCGCGGAAGTTTCAATCCCGTGATGAACATCCACCTCGAGATGTTGAGGGGTGCCCGTCAGCAATTCTCGCAATCACTCACACCCGCAGAGCAGGGACGCGAAATCGAACTCTGCGAGATTTCAATGCACAACCTCCTGCGAGGACCCGGCGTTGATCCGGTCGACTTCATCGATCGCGCCGATGCCCTCCAAGCGCTTGGCAAAAGCGTGCTCGTTTCACGCTGCGCCGAGTTCCACCGCATCGCTGCATTTCTCAACCGCTGCACCGACAGCCCCGTCGGCATCGTCCTCAGCATCGGTCTTCTCAACGAACTCTTCAAAGCGAAGTGGTCAGAAAACCTCGCCGGCGGCCTGCTCGAATCGTTCGGCCGTCTCTTCAAAAAAGGGGTCACGCTCGAAGTCTATCCCTGGAAAAACCGCAAGACCGGCGAGCTGGTCACGGCGGAAAATTTCCTCGCGCCGGAAAACTGCAAGCACCTCTACCGGCACTTTGTGGAGAACGGCCGCATCAGGGCCATTCCAAGCGAGAATGATGCGCTGCTTGCTTTCACCGGCCGCGATGTCACGCGCATGATCCAACAAAATGACCCTCAATGGCGGGAGCTCGTTCCGGAAAAAGCATGGAGCATCGCCGAGCGTCAGGCGAAAATCTCCGCATGATCCACCAGCATGAGCGACGACCCATCCAGTGCAGAGACCTCGCAAGCACCAATTAACACCTTGGTGATGCGTCAGCTTGTGAAGTATCTCGAATCGGAAAAAGAAAAAGGCCGCAGCCATGTTCTCCTTGATGCGGACGCGCGACAAGTTCTGCGCCATCTGTCGAGCCGACCAAGCGCAAAGCAGCTCGACAACTCAACAGCACCCATCACAACTCCGGCCCCATCGATCAAAAAAATAATGATCGCGCCCAACAAGGCAGACACCATCGATCCCCTAGGGCTCGACCCTATTTCTCCATCACTGTCGAAAACCAAACAGCTCGCACAACTCGAACAGCAACTGCGCGGATGGCTCACGGGAAATTTCCCTCAGAGTTTGCGCCAGACGCTGGTCTTTTCCTCTGGCAGCCCCGATGGACGCATCATGCTCATCGGCGAAGCCCCCGGCCATGAAGAGGAAAAAGCTTTAAGACCTTTCGAAGGACCCGCCGGCAAAAAGCTCGACAAAATTCTCGAAGCCATGGGCCTCAATCGCAACGAGGTGTATGTCACCAACTTGGTGAAGTTCCGCCCCGCCACGCCGAGGCAAACGACCAACAACCGCAAGCCATCAGTCGCAGAAGTCGCGGCCTTTATGCCGGTGATCCGAGAGGAGATTCGCATCGTGCGCCCGCAATGCATCGTCACACTCGGCGCCACTCCGCTCGAGGCCCTGCTGCAAACGGATTCGACGGTTTCGTCGATGCGCGGAAGCTGGCATCAATACGATGGCATCCCCGTGCGAGTCACCTACCATCCGAGCTACCTCTTGCAATCCGGTGAAAGCACCGCCGTGAAACGCATGATCTGGGAAGACATGCTCGCGGTAATGGAAAAACTCGGCATGGAAATATCAGCCAAACAGCGCGGATATTTCCTACCGAATTCCTGATACCTCAAGGCATCGGCTTTTCTCCAAGGATCCGAATCGCCTTGGGCATCGGCTTGCGACGCAGACCAAACTGTCTTACTGCATGACGTTGCAGATGAGCCACAGCCGCGCCGACATCGTCGGTGAAAAAAATCAACTCCGGATCCTCCGGGCTGATCATTCCCTCGTCCGCCATCCGATAAACAAAGTCCATCAGCGGCTGCCAATAATCCTTGCCCATGAGGATGATCGGAAACCCCTTGAGCTTGCCGGTCTGGATCAGCGTCATGGTCTCAAACATCTCGTCCATCGTTCCCGCGCCACCCGGCATTACAATGAAGGCGTAGGAATATTTCACCAAGACCACCTTGCGCGTGAAGAAATGCCGCATGGTCAGCGACCGATGCACATACGGGTTGAGATGCTGCTCGAAGGGCAGCTCGATATTGACACCCACCGAACGCCCACCCACTTCATACGCCCCCTGATTTCCCGCCTGCATGATGCCCGGACCGCCGCCGGTCATCACCGTGAAACCCAAGCGGCTTGACTCCTGCCCCATCCGCCGCGCCATTTCATAATAGCGCGACCCGGGTGCAACGCGCGCCGAACCAAAGATCGTCACACAAGGCCCCACAAAGTGCAGCACGCGAAAAGCCCTCAACATGTCGACGCAGATTCGGAAAAGCGTGGTTAGGTCCTTGATCCGCGAACTCGGGCCAGAAAGCAGCGTGCGGTCGGGCAGCTCAAGCTCAAACACTTTGAGTGCTTGGATATCCTTTTCGGTGATCGCCGGGTCCGCCGCATCGGTGCCGGATGATGAGTTTGTTTGGCTCACATCCGGACCATAATACGAAGATTCCTGCTTTGGAATCACGGAATCGCAGCACATACCATGTTTTTGCGCTCATGGATTTTCTCGACTGAGACCGGCCAGCGAAGTTATGAATTTCGTCGTCCAAACAACCGACACATGCCGGAAAAAACACTCTTCGAAAAAATCCGCGACCGCGAAATCCCAGCCGACATCGTCCATGAGGACGATCACTGCCTTGCCTTTCGCGACATCTCACCGCAAGCGCCCCTGCACATTTTGGTGGTTCCAAAAAAAGCAATCCCGCGCATCGCCTCTGCCAGCGAGGACGACGCCCGCCTGCTCGGCAGTCTCTTGATCGCCGCCGCAGCCGTCGCCGCGAAACATGGCATCGCCGACAGCGGCTTCCGCCTCGTCATCAACAACGGTCGCGATGGCGGCGAGACCGTCCCCCACCTGCACATCCACCTCTTGGGCGGGCGTCCGCTCGATTGGCCACCCGGTTGATAAATTTCAATGGCCGGGCTGCCTCATCATTTGCTGGCCGCAATTCTGATTCCCATGAGCTTGCTCGCCAAGGAAACGGAGATATCCCATGTGGTGCTGGTGCACGGATTCATGGACACCGGCTCGGTTTTCAAATCCCTTCAACGCCAACTCGAGAGTGATGGTCATCGCTGCCTGGCCCCAAACCTCCGCCCGCGCGATGCTCGCCATGGCATCGAACCGCTCGCCGAAAACCTGCGTCAGGAAATCGAAAGCCAAATTCCGCACGGGCAATCATTCTCACTCGTCGGCTTCAGCATGGGCGGACTCGTCGCGCGACACTACTTGCAGCAACTCGACGGCGCCAAACGCTGCGAACGACTCATCACGATTTCTTCGCCGCATCAAGGCACGCTCACGGCATGGCTCCACCCCAGCAAGGGCGCGCAACAGATGCGGCCCGGCAGCGGTTTTCTCAAGGAGCTCGCCGCCACCGAGTCCCGCCTCGGCGAAATCCCGGTCATTTCCTACCGCACGCCCTTCGACCTGATGATCCTCCCGTCGCGAAGCTCGGAATGGCAACGCGCCACAAACCTCAGCTTCGCGGTATTTCTGCACCCGTTGATGCCGAGTGCGAAATCCGTTATCGCCGATCTCACGAAGCGCCTGCGCGAAGACTGACTCCGCGCCAAGCGCCGTGCCATCAATCAACCCTGCGACTTGATGTGACCAAGCACCTCGACCTTCACCGGCACCACTCCACGCTTGGCAAATCCAAGTCGCTCGGCCGACCCGATCGTCACATCGATGATGCGACCGCGAATGTAAGGCCCGCGATCGGTGATCGTCACAATCTCGGACTTGCCGTTGACCTGATTGGTCACGCGCACCTTGGTGCCCATCGGCAAAGTCTTGTGCGCCGCTGTCGGTGCATGATTGCAAAGCTTTGCACCGCTTGCCGTGCGGGTGCCGCCGTTGGTCTTGATCGAGTACCATGAGGCCTCGCCGTGCTGCACCGATTTGACCTGCGGTGTAGCCGCCACGTTTTCCTGCTTGGCGTTGCTGGTGGAGGCACAGCTGGAAATCAAAAGAATGGCACCGAGAGCCAGGCAAACAGAGTGAAGATTCCGTGTCATGATCGTCGTTGGTTATTTTGATCTCCGCGGCAAAACTGAAGCGCGCGGGGCGAAACCTCTAAGGGTTTGAAAATGAAGGATCAAGCCAAAACGGGCGCACACGCGAAGCCGTAAAATCCCGATAAAATCAAGGCATTCACGCCATGTATTTAATATAACTTAAGTAAATTTTTAAGAATTTCCTCCCTGTTTTCGCATTTCCCTCATGTCCGGGCCTAAGTCTGATTTCGGTCTGGCTTGCGCCCATCGCGCAGCTTTGCTTGGATCCGCAGCCGCGAATGCCTCGAGGCGCAAGCTCCCCCATCCAGCGATCTCCATGTTTTTTCTCACCACCGCCATCGACTACACCAACGGCTCACCTCACATCGGTCACGCCTACGAAAAGATCCTCGCCGATGTCCTCACGCGCTACCGCCGCCTGCGTGGCGACGAGGCGTACTTCCTCACCGGTGTCGATCAACACGGCCAAAAAGTCCAGCAGACCGCCGAAAAGGAAGGTGTCGATCCGGCAATGTTCGTGGCGGAGATTACCCAAAGGTTTACCTCGCTTTGGGAAACACTCGGCGTCGAGTTCGACGGCTGGGCAGAGACGACCGACGAGCGCCACAAAAAATGCGTTCAAGCAATTCTCTCAAATCTCAAGGCCGCCGACCAACTCTACAAGAAATCCCACTCGGGTCACTATTCCGTGCGTCAGGAGCAATTTCTCTCCGACCGCGACCGCGACGAATCGGGAAATTTCGGACCCGAATGGGGCGAGGTGGTGATCATCGAGGAGGAAAACTGGTATTTCAAACTCAGCGAACACACGGCTTGGTTGAAGTCGTATCTCGAACAAACCCAGGACGCGGTGATTCCCTCCTTCCGCAAATCGGAGCTGCTCAACGCGCTCGAACGCAACCCCGGCACCGACCTCTGCATTTCGCGACCCAAGGCCCGCCTTCACTGGGGCATCGAGCTGCCCTTCGACAGCGACTTCGTCACCTATGTCTGGTTCGACGCGCTGATCAACTATGTCTCATTCGCCGGCTACCACGCCGAGGCGGCAGACCATCTTCCCAATTTCCAAAATCTCTGGACCCGCGACGAACGGCCCGTCCATCTCATCGGCAAGGACATCCTCGTGCCTGCTCACGGCATCTACTGGCTCTGCATGCTTCACGCGATGGACTTCCCCGATGCCGAAATGCCGCGCCTGCTCGTCCATGGTTGGTGGAACATCCGCGGCGAAAAAATGAGCAAGTCGCTCGGCAACATCGTCGATCCAAAAGAGCTCGCCGAAAAATTCGGAGTCAACGCCCTGCGCTACTACCTCATGCGCGACATCGTCACCGGCAAGGACGCCGACTTCGATCCGTCGCGACTCGTGATGCTCTACAACACCGAGCTCGCCAACGAATTGGGAAATCTCTGCAACCGCGCGCTCAACATGACCCAGCGATTCACCGCAGGCATCCTGCACCGCGGCGGCATGGCCACCGACGATGACCTCGCGCTGCAAAGCTCACTCATCACATCCATCGACGATTACCGCACGGCGATGAATGAATTCAATGTCGCAGCCGCACTCGAGGCGATCAGCCGCCATGTCGTTCATTGCAATGGCTACGCCGAGCGCATGAAACCGTGGGAGCTCAACAAGGACCCGCAAAAGCACGAACGCCTCGCGACCGTGCTCTACCACCTCGCCGAAAGCGTCGCTCACTGCGCAGTCCTGCTCGGCCCGATCCTTCCCACCGCTGTCGAAAGCCTCGCGGCCCAACTCAAGCTACCCCACCTCGCGCAACTCCACCTGCACGACCTGCGCTGGGGCCTCATCGCCGATGGCCACGAAATCGGCAAACCCGCTCCGGTTTTTCCGAGGATCATCGACGCGGAACCTGCCTGAGGCAGTACCCGCTTACCACGAAACGACATCGTCAGAGCCTTTCAGCGGCACCACACTGCGCGCGTTTCCACCTCTGCCCTTCTTGCCGTCCTTGCCATAAGACCAAAAGACATAGGCCTCGTCCTTGGGCTTGGTTTCATGATACTCGGCAAGCCCCCAGGTGTGCAGCCTCCGGTCATTGCGACCATCGTCGAAATCCACCAACTTGTCCGACGGATTGGTCGATTTGAAACCATTGATCGCCACAATCACATTGCCACCCCAAGGGTCGAGCAATCTGCCATCCGGCCCGATGCCGTACTTTCCATTTTGGGCCATTTGAAAAACCATGTAGGACTTCTTCTGCGGGTTGCTTTCCCTCGTTGAGAAAGTCTCGCCCTTGTAAGGAAACTCACGGTCCTCGCCAGCCAAGGCCGCAACGAGGAACTGCGTGGAGTAATTGCCATCCGGGTCGCCATAAATCGTGTCCCACCCGCTGTCGCGCTTCGACCTCGGGATCGGCGGCTTCAGATAGTCGCCCTCAAAAAGCGACATGCCCATTTGGAAATCGCGAAACTGCGAGAGCGCCTTCGACTTGCGCCCGTTTTCCACCATGCGCATGCTTCCTGCAACCCCCGCCGCGCAAAGCAGCAAAAACACCGCCATGCCCACCGCCAGCTCCATCAGCCTGAACCCCGGACGCTGGTCGGCAATTCGCTTCAAACCTTCAAACATGGCAAAAGGAATAATGTCGGAGAAGTCATCATCGGTTGTAGTGTTTTTTACGCCATCACGCGTGACCAGAATTTTTCCCAGCCCCCTGCCCTCATGAGCCAAGCGTCAAAATGGACCGCTCTGCTGGCGACAATTCGCACGCCCAATATCCCCAGCGTCGCCTGCAATGTTCTGACTGGCAGCATCTTGGCCAGCATCGCAGCCCCCATCCAGACCTCACAAGCAATCTCCGCCATCGCCTCCGGCATCCTTCTCTACCTCGCCGGCAACCTACTCAATGATTGGCACGACCGCGACTGGGACGCGCTCCACCGCCCCGAACGCGCGCTGCCGCAAAAAATTTTCCAACCATCAAGCTACCTGACCCTTGCCATCGCCTGCAGCCTCGCCGGCCTCGCCACCGCTGCCGCAAATCCACGCTCGCTTGCGATCGCCGCGATCATCCTCGGCCTGGTTCTCATTTACACGAAATCACACAAGTCCTCCGCACTCGCAATCCTCCCGATGGGACTCTGCCGGGCTTTTCTTCCGATGCTCGGATACTTCGCATGCAGTGATCAATTGGTCACACCAAGCCCCATCCTAATCGCCGCCGCCTTGCTGATCCACACCTGCGGACTTTCGCTCGTCGCGCGGAGCGAATCAAAACCCGACCACCACCCCTGCCGCATGTTTCTTTTTGCATACCCGCTTGCCGTCGCAATCACCTGTCTCGCCGCTCACATCAGCAACACACACAGCATCATCCACCTATGGCCCGCCGCACTGCCATATCTGCTGTGGACATTTCTCGCGCTATTCCTTTTGCGACGATCGGCCTTCACCGGAGTCTCCATGCTGCTCGCTGGAATCCCGCTCGTCGATTGGACCTATCTCATCCCCTTTGCAAAACACCCCGATGCCTCGTTGCCATGGCTCGCGCTCTGCGCGCCACCCATCGCATTCATCCTCGGAAAATCCCTGCAAAAAATTGTTCCCGCGACCTGACCCGCGATCCGGCTTGCGGTGCTACCCATCGCAGTTTCAAATCCCCTGCACCACTCATGACCATCGCCGAAAAACAAAACCAACTGCTCGACGAACTCGCGCTCTTCAATGATTGGACCGAACGCTACGAGTATGTAATCGGCCTCGGAAAAAAACTCCCAGCCATGGAGGTATCCGCCAAAACTCCGGAGCACCTGATCAAAGGCTGCCAGTCACAAGTCTGGCTCGATGCCTCGATGCATGACGGCCGCATCGAATTCGCTGCCGATTCCGATTCACTCATCACCAAAGGCATGATCGCGCTCTTCATCCGCGTACTCAACGGCGAGTCACCCGATGCAATCCTCACCGCCGACATGAGTTTCATCGACCGCACAGGCCTCAAAGAGCATCTCGCCCCCACCCGCGCCAACGCCCTTGGCCTCATGGCCTCACAAATGAAACAACGCGCACTCGCCTTTGCCTCGCAGCAATCCTGATGCGGCCACGTTCGATTTTTTCTGGTTCACCGACCCGAACGACATGAGGCAACAGGCATTCCCAACTTGAGGATAATGCCCTAGAGCCCCCCCTCCACGATCATGCCCTGCCTGACGCACCAAAAAAAAGCCAGTCCGCACTCACGGACTGGCTCAAAAAACACAAACCAATGAAACAATGAAAAAAAACTTATGGCAGAAGATTGATCGCTCGCGATTGCTTGATCGCGTTGGTGATCTTGCGGTGAAGCTTGGCAGAAACACCGGTCACGCGGCGCGGCAGGATCTTGCCGGTTTCCGAAGTGAACTTGCTGAGCAGCTCAGGATTGGTGTGGACCACTTGATCGGCAGGGATATCATGACGCCTGCGAGGCATCTGACGGTTTGCCTTGCGGAAGTTGATACGGCGTTGAACAGTTTTAGGCTCGGACATGGGAAAATTCAGCGAAGTTCACGGTGAAGGGTGCGGCGCTTGAGAAAGGGATTGAATTTCACCTTCTCCAATCGGCCGGGTGTGCGGAGGCTCTTCTTATTGCGCGTGGTGACGTAACGGGAAGTCGGTTTGCCCTCGGCTTTGGCCTCGGTGCATTCAAGGATGATGATCTCGCGTGGCATGGATGGAAATTTGGGGGACGCGGAGAATGCCTTAATCCTCCTCTTCGTCAAGCGAAACCGACTCAGAATCTTCATCGTCGGCATATTTTCCGCCGCTGAAGCCCACTTCGTTGGAGGGACGGAAACGCCTTTTGCCGTATTCCTTCTCCCACTGGGCCTGGCATTCGACGGTCAGGCGCGCAAATGGAATGGCCTCAAGCCGAGCTTGCGGGATCTTGCGATAAGAAAGCTCGCAAATGCCATATTGACCCTTGCGTATACGCACCAAAGCCTCCTCGATTTCATACAAGGCATCCTGCTCCTTGGCCAAAACCGAGAGTGCAAAATCACGGTCATAGGCATCGCTGCCCGCATCGCCTTGATGCTGACCACTGCCCGATGCCTCCGAACCTTCCGGCGCGTTGCGGATGGTATCGCGGGTCATGCCCGACATCGAATCCACCAACTCATCGCGAAGGTCGAGCAAACGCTGACGCTGCTTTTGAATAAAGGCATCGCTGTGAGGGGCGACAGGAACAACAGTGGCCTCGACGACCTCGGCTTTCTTGGCCTCTTTGGGCGGGACAAATGGCTTTTTCTTAGGAGATTTGACGGAAACGGGCTTCTTGATCTCGACCTTGGCCTTGGGCGCCGCAGCTTTCTTTTCGACCACCTTCTTCGCGACGGGTTTGGCAACTGGCTTGGCGGCTTTTGCTGACGTCGCTTTTTTGACCGCGGCTGGTTTAATTGCGGTAGCCGACTTCCTAGCTGGCGCTGGCTTTTTCGCGCTCGAAGGCTTCTTGGCGACTGCGACTTTCTTGACCGCTTTCTTGGCAAGCGGCGCAGCTTTTTTTGCTGGAAGCGATTTCTTCGGCGCGGCTGCCACTTTCTTGGAAGAAGCTTTTTTTACAGGCTTTGCGGCAGGTTTGGCCTTGCCCTTGGGGGCGGCTTTTTTAGGGGTATTTTTCTTTGCGGCCATGGCACAGTGTTCAACTGGAAGGATCAAAATCTCCCCGTAGTCTGATCGGAAAATGGTTTGCGATCTCGGAGAGCGGGGTGGGTTAGCCCTTGTCGCGCATCTCATCAAGGGAAAAATTCGCCCCACCGCGAAATATCCATTCGACCAGCTGCCGGCAGCAGGCTTGTAATGCCGACCCGCCACACTAAACTGCCGCCCCATCATGGAGCTCAACGCCATCATCGAAGCCCTGCTCATCGCCTCCCAAGACCCCCTCCCCTCGGACGAAATCGCCAGGCTCATCCGCAGCCGCGTCGCCGAGGCCGAGGACGTGCGCTCTCGCGAAACCGAGGAGGGCAGGGAATCCCCGCCACTTGCCGACTGGCTCATCGCTCTCGGCCAGACCGACGCGGCCCAAGTCAGCGCCGCCATCACCGGGCTCAACGAATCCTACGCATCCAGCCAACGCTCATTTGTCATCCTCGAACGCCCAAAAGGCTGGAAACTCTACACCCGCCCGGAGTTCGGCGAATTCGTCCGCCAACTCTTCCCTGGCCGAAAACCGGAACGCCTCAGCGGCCCCGCCATGGAAACGCTCGCGATCATCGCCTACCGCCAACCGATCACCAAAGCCGCGATCGAAGCGGTCCGCGGTGTGGCTTGCGATGGCATGATCCAAAAACTCCTCGACCGCGACCTGATCCGCATCGGCGGTCGCGCGGAACTTCCTGGCCGCCCGCTGCTTTACGAAACGACCGACCTGTTTTTCGAACACTTCGGGATCCGCTCGATCGACGAACTCCCGAATGCCTCGGAGCTTCGCAAAATCAAACTACCCGAAGCCACCGAAGTCGCGGATCAACCAGAGCCGGAAACCCAGCTTGCCCTCAGCACCATCGGCAGCCCCGCCGCCAGCGCAGGCAACGATGAGGCCTCCGACGACACCGAATCCTGAAACCATCAACCGCTGTGAACCTCGACGACATCCGCCGCCAGATCGACACCATCGACAAAGAGCTGCTCGACCTGCTCAACCGTCGCGCGGACCTCGTGCATGAAGTCGGCGTGGTGAAAAAACGCGATGGCCTGCAAATCTACGCGCCCGAACGCGAAGAAGCCCTCCTCCGCCGCCTAATCTCGATGAATCAGGGGCGCCTGAGCGAGACATCGATCCGCGCCATTTACCGAGAAATCATGTCGGCCGCCCTCGCGCTCGAGGATGATCTCAAAATTGCCTACCTCGGCCCCGAAGGCACATGGACGCATCAGGCGGCGATCAAAAAATTCGGCCACTCGGTCAGCTACTCGCCACAGCCAAACTTCGCCGATGTCTTTGAACAAGTGACCCGCCGCAGCGCGGACTACGGTGTCGTGCCGATCGAAAACTCCACCGAAGGCGCGGTGTCCCACACGCTTGATTTGTTTGTCGATTCACCCCTGCACATCTGCTCGCAAATCCTGCTGCGCATTGAAAATTGCCTGATGGCTGCCATTCCGCGCAGCGAAATTCGCACGCTTTATTCCCACCCGCAGGTCTTCGGCCAATGCCGCGCGTGGATCCACAAGAATTTCCCCCAAGCCGACCTCGTGGAAGTTTCCTCAACCACCAAGGCCGCACAAATCGCCCAAGAACAAGCCAAGCAGGGAGCCGCCGCACTCGGTGGTCCGCTCGCCGCCGAAATCTATGGCCTCGACCTACTCGAAACATCCATCCAGGACCGCGCCACCAACACGACCCGCTTCCTCGTGATCGGCGAAAAAACCTGCCCACCCACCGGCCACGACCGCACTTCGGTCCTCTTCGCCATCCACGACCGACCCGGCTCATTGGTCAAAGCCCTCCAAGCCTTCGACAATTTCCACATCAACCTCTCAAAAATCGAATCCCGCCCCTCCAAACGCAAGGACTGGGAATATGTATTCTATGTCGACCTCGCCGGCCACTGCGAAGACCCGCAAGTCTCCGAGGCCCTCGCCGAGCTCCATCAGCATTGCTCGATGATCAAGCTGCTCGGATCCTACCCGGATGTCAGCGAGTGAGCCTGCCAGCCGCCCCCCAAAAATTACGCACAAAGAGAACTGGCGTATTGGAATTGAAACTGCTTGATTTCGCCGCACATGAACAAAAAAGTGGAACTGAACATCGACGGGAAAGTCCTCGAACTGCCTACCATTACCGGCTCCGAAGGCGAGGAAGGCATGGATATTTCAGCCCTCCGCAGCAAGACCGGCTTCATCACACTCGACCCCGGCTACGGCAACACCGGCTCATGCAAAAGCGCGATCACATTCATCGATGGTGAAAAAGGCATTCTTCGCTACCGCGGCTATGACATCGCGGAACTCGCGGAAAAAAGCACCTTCGTCGAGACCGCCTACCTGCTGATCTATGGCGAACTTCCCACCGCCACCGAGCTTGCCGATTTCTCCACGCTGCTCACCGACAACCAAATGCTCCACGAGAGCATGCGCTTCCACTTCGAAGGCTTCCCCCACACCGCGCACCCGATGGCGATCCTCTCGGCAATGATCAACGCCGCATCGTCCTACTATCCGGACCTCGCCAGCGGCGACAACCGCGAGATGAATTTCCCGCATCACGCCGCACGACTCATTTCACAAATCCGCACCATCGCCGCCTTCGCCTACCGCAAGGCCCACGACCTTCCGCCGATCTATCCGCGCACAACTCTCGATTACACCGCGAACTTCCTCCACATGATGTTCTCGCAACCCGGTGAGGACTGCGAACTCAACCCGGAAATCGTCAAGGCTCTCGACCTGATCTTCCTGCTTCACGCCGACCACGAACAAAACTGCTCGACCTCGACGGTCCGCACGGTCGCCTCAAGCCGCGCCAACCTTTTCGCTTCGGCATCCGCCGGCGTCTGCGCGCTTTGGGGTCCACTCCACGGCGGCGCCAACCAAGCGGTGCTCGAAATGCTCGAGGAAATCCACCAGGAAGGCGACGATGGCACGAAGTTCCTCACCGAAGTGAAAAACAAGGTCGGCAACCGCCGCCTCATGGGCTTCGGCCACCGCGTCTACAAGAGCTTCGACCCACGCGCGGTCATCATCAAGCAACAGTGCGACAAGGTGCTCGCTCAACTTCAGAAGTCGGATCCACTCCTCGAAATCGCCAAAAAACTCGAGGAAATTGCGCTTAACGACGAATACTTCATCGCCCGCAAACTTTACCCGAATGTCGATTTCTACAGCGGCATCATCATGCGCGCCATCGGCATCCCAACCGACATGTTCACGGTCATGTTTGCCATCGGCCGCATGCCCGGATGGGTCGCAAACTACAAGGAAGTGATGGAAGACGCGGACAGCCGCATCGTACGTCCGCGCCAAATTTACACCGGCGCCACTCTGCGCCCCTTCGTCCCCCTCGAGAAGCGGGCATGAAAATTCTCAGCCACAGCGATCCGGGATATCAGGCATTCGTGAGGCGGCTCAACCGCCGCGCGATCCCAGAAGCAGGCGTGCGCGATCTGGTCGGCGAAATCATCGCCCAAGTCGCCGCCAAGGGCGATGAGGCGCTCGTCACACTCACCAAACGCTTCGACGGCGCAACGCTCAAACCAAAGTCGCTGTTTGTCACCGAGGCCGAAATGCTGGCCGCCGAAAAATCCGTAAGCCGCGCCACCCGCAGCGCCGTTTCACGCAGCCTTAAAAACATCCACGCCTTCGCCAAGCACAGCCTGCGCAAGGATTGGTCGATGAAAAATGCCGAAGGCGCCACCGTGGGCGAACGCTTCACGCCCTTCGACCGCGTCGGCGTCTATGTCCCCGGCGGTAAGGCACCTCTCGTTTCGACCGCACTCATGACCGCAGGCTTCGCCAAAGCCGCAGGAGTGACGGAAATCATCGCCTCCACTCCCTGTGCGCCCGATGGCTCGGTGAACCCCTCTCTGCTCTACGCATTAAAACAGGCAGGTGCCACCGAGATTGTCAAAATCGGCGGCGCCCAAGCGATCGCCGCGCTCGCTCTCGGCACGAAATCCATCCTCCCGGTCGATCGCATTTTCGGCCCCGGCAACCGCTTCGTGGTCGAAGCCAAACGCCAGCTCGTCGGCGCAGTGTCCATCGACCTCCTTCCCGGACCCAGCGAAATTCTCATCCTCGCCGACAAATCCGCAAATCCCGACTTCATCGCCGCCGACCTTCTCGCCCAAGCCGAACACGGCGGCGACAGCGTGGTCGGATTTGCAACCGACTCAAAAGCACTCCTCAACCGCGTCGTCTCCTCAATCGAAAAACAACTGCCCCTTCTTTCCCGCGGAAAAATCATCCGCAATGTGCTCAAGACCGGCACCTTCCTGCTGCACCTGAAATCCTTCGAAGATGGCATCGCCATCAGCAACGCCTTCTGCCCCGAACACCTTTCCCTCATCACCGCCAACGAAAAACGCTGGCTGCCCAAAGTCCGCACCGCCGGCGCAATCTATCTCGGCAACTTTTCACCCGTCGCCGTCGGCGATTTCCTCGCCGGACCCAGCCACACCCTCCCCACCGGCGGTGCCGGAAGATCCTTCTCCGGCCTGCGCGCCGACCAATTCCAACGCCGCACCAGCATCGTGCGCCTCGACAAAAAATCCATCAAGGCCTCACTGCCGGTCATCGAAGAATTCTCCCGCATCGAAGGCCTCGATGCCCACGGCCGATCTACCTCGATCCGCCTCGAATCGTAAGGTCCAACGATTGCAAATCTTGGATAGTGGATTGTGGATTGGGGATCGAAGAACAAGCCACTTCTTCATCCTCTTCACCCAATCACCCATCACGAGCAACCAATCACTCTTCCTCTCCGCATCCTTCCGCGTTTCAACCCGAAATCCGAAGTTGAATAGGGCATCGTTTGGCGCGGGGCCATGTGGTAGAAGGGTTTTGTCAAATAACCATCACCCATGTCCCATCACCAAACGATGCCCTATTCAACTTCGGATTTCGGGTTCAAATCAAAAAAATCAAACCCGCAGCCGCAAATCCCGGGCGCTCCATAACAAGTTTGCTGCTGGTCGCGCGCTGCCTCTCAATTTTCGCGCGCCGTCTTTGCGCCTCGAACTGAAGCGTTCTCTCGCACCGGCGAAGGCTTCGTTGACAAATGCCTTGCTGCCAATCACCGCGCCATCCGTGAAATACCGCACACGACAGCGCAGCATTTCCGCCATGCCAAGATCAGGCAACACGGTGCCGTTTTCCTTCGCTTCGAGGGCTTCCGCGGTGTTGAGATGTTTCGTTTGAGCTCGCGCGACACCTTTTTCCACGGTCGCTTTTCTACTCTTGCGCTCCAGCGCTAGCCCCATCGCACGCCGATAGATGCGCGAAATTTCTTTCCATTTTTCCGCTTCGAAACCCGCGCCCTGATGGCTCATGCAGGCTCGAACCAGCCCCTCGCGAGCTTTCTTGCCGTTGCCTCTCGGCCCGCCTCCCACCGCTTCGCCATAGCTGCTCCAGCGATACTCGGCAGGATCGGATACCATACCGGCGCGAACCGGGTTGAGATCGATGTACGCCGCCATCGTGCGCGCCGCGATGCCGCTTTCGACGATCACACTCTTGTAGCGCTCCTCCCACAAAGTGCCTGTGCGATTGTGCGTGCGATTGAACCACCGCGTGAAGCGCTGCAGCACGGTCTTCATGAACTCGCTCAAGTCGTGCATGCGATAGGTGAAGCGCGCGTGGATTTCGGCGACGAGGGCCGCGTTGCCTGCCTTGCGCGCATCGGAGAGCTCCTTTGCCACCACGGCCACGAAGGCTTCGGTCTGGATCGCGGAGAGGCGCTTCAATAGCTCCGCATCGGTGATGCCATCGGCAGGCATCGGCGGCACTTCGAGCAGGAGGTGAATGTGATTCGACATCAGGCAGTAGGAAAGGATCCTGCAGCCCGAGAAGTTTTCCTGCATGCGCATGAAGGCTCGGAACTTCTCGCGCTCGGTTTCCTCAAATACAAACCGCCGATCCACCACACGGCTGATGCAGTGGTAAATCGCCGGCTTTTCCGCCGAATCCTTCCACGGCGCCAACCATCGCTTGCTGCTCATGCTGCACCTCCTGCTGC
>JAGWXY010000127.1 GCA_018969605.1 Verrucomicrobiota bacterium
CGAACTCAAACGCCTCATCGACCTCGAAATGGAAGGCAGCGTGGGTTGATTTTTTGAATAAGATTTATAAGACTCATAGGACCTATCACTGCATGACCTCCACCCTTCCCGCATGGTTCACCGAAAGGCAGCAAGCCGCACGTGCGCGCTACGAATCGCTGCCTGCACCGAAGCGCAATGACGAGACCTGGCGTTTCTCGAACCTCAAGCAACTCGACTTCGCGGGCTTTGAAATGGCCGCAAGCAATGCGTCCGCCAAGGATTTGATCGCGCGCTCGCATGGCCTCGTCAAAACAGCCGCAAAGTTTGTTTTTGCCAACGATCAATTGATTCACTCCGAGTGCCATGTCGCCAATGGCATCGTCTGCTTGCCGCTGGCTGATGCGCTCGTTTCGCACGGCGATCTGGTGAAGGCGCATTTCATGAAACAGGAAACGCGACTTGGCTCGGCAAGGTTTGCTGCCTTGCACGAAGCATCGGTTTCCAACGGGCTTTTTGTGCATGTGCCGGACAATACCGAGGTCGCAGGCACGATCGAAGTTCACCACTGGACCTGCGGCGCCAACACGATGAGCTTCCCGCACACGCTTGTGGTCACGGGAAAATCCTCGAAGGTGCGCGTGATCGATATTTTCCGCTCCGCCGACGAACTCAGCCCCGGCGTGGTCATCGCATACAACGACCTCGCGGCGGGACAAAATTCGCAGCTCGATTATGTTGCGATTCAAGCGGTCAACGAAGTCACTCGCGTCATCCAGATCAACGAAACCTCCACCGCGCGAGATGCCTCGGCCAAAGGCTTCATACTCAACACCGGCGCTTCGTGGGCGCGCAACGAATCACTCTCGCGCCTCGAAGGAGCGGGTTCGCGATCGGACATGCTCTCGGTCTCAATTCCCGCCCGCGAGCAGGAATACGATCAGCGCACTTTTCAACATCATGTTTCGCCCGGCGCCTACTCGGACCTGCTCTACAAGAACTCGCTCTACGATCACTCGCGCACGATTTTCTCGGGCCTGATCTTTGTCGATGAGAGCGCGCACCATACCGATGCCTACCAGACTTGCCGCAATCTTCTGATGAGCGACACCTGCGAGGCAAATTCGATGCCCGGACTTGAGATCAATGCCGACCAAGTGAAATGCTCGCATGGCAGCACCTCGTCGCAGATCAGCGATGAGGAAATTTTCTACCTCCGCGCCCGCGGCATCGATCCCGTCCGCGCCCGCCAGCTCATCGCACGCGGGTTCTCGGTCGAGGTGGTCGAGCGACTCAACGACGAAGCCACCGAGGCACTCGTGCTCGGCTTCATCGACGACAAGTTCGCGCACATCGCCAGCGGCGGCGCTTGAGGTGCATGCAAAGGTCCGCCGAATAAGCCGTCGCTGAAGCATTGGTATGGCGCTGAAAAATTATGTGAAACGCCACACCGATTTCTATCCCTCTGGATCTTCCAGCAGTCGTCTCGCGAGATCCCTTGCTCCATGCATGATGCGCTCAATCTGCAGAATATTTCCTTCCATGTAGAATAGCAGGTGGCGGTCGTAAGGCTTCTTCACCTGTATACTCCGAATGCGACTGAGCTCGGGAGCCTGAAAGTGGCGGCGACAGCCCAAATCAGGTCGTTCGGCGATCCGGAGAATTGTCTCGTGCACAGCAAATAGTTAGCCTTCGGCAACATCGAGATCTGCATTTTCCAGATGCCAGGTGTATTGCAGGGTTATGTCCTGCTCCGCCCGCAATGCGATGGAAACCTCCATGCTCATGCCAAGGCGCGGGCGTTCTGGCGCACGCGATCCATGACAGAGGAATCATAGGGCTGATGGGGAGAAGTAACACCCTCTAAGATCGCCGCTTCGAGAGCGGGAGATTCGTCGAACTCCTGCCTTTCAAGCACGCGTAAGGCCTCACGGACCACATCGCCTTCATCGGCATAACGACCGGAGTGGACGAGGCGGTCTACAAGCTGATTCAGTGCAGGTGGAAGAGTTATAACCATGACAAATAAAGTAGACTGCATTCAGATTCTGTCCAGTCTGCGATTCTAAGGATTTGTTTGGGAAAATGTAGAGCACTTAGGCCTAAAGCCCTCAGCTTCATCGCCGCCAAGTTCGCGCACATCGCCAGCGGCGGTGCTTGAGGGGCATGCAAAGGGCAAGGATCTAAGGAGGCACGACACTCCTGTCGTGCAATCCGCGTGGTGAAAGAGCCCGACAAGAGTGTCGTGCCTCCTTACCTTCAGCCACATGTGGCTTGCGGCGCCGACAGCCCAAATCAGGTCGTTCGGCGACCCGACTTGCCAAGGGTCTTTGTATGTGGCATAGGGTACCTATGAATGCCACTCTCAGTCTCGATGAAGCCGGCAGGTTGGTGCTTCCAAGCACGGCCCTTAAGGTGCTAGGGATGAAGCCGGGAGATCAGGTTCGCGCCGATGTCAGCCCGAACCGCATTGACATTTGTCCAGAGCCTCGCGTCGTGTCTCAAGGCATAACCGAAAATGGTGTTCTGGTCATAGCTCGGCAGGGTTATCGCATGGACGCTGCCGCTGCGGTCCGTGCTGACCGTGATGAATTGGCCGATCGCGCATTTCCGCGATGAGCGCCTTTCTCGACAGTTCGGTTCTTGTTGCGGCGCTCGTCTCGGACGAGCTCAAACACGCCGATAGCCTCGCGCTCGTGCTGAAAGGCGGCAACTGCATCTATTCCCACGCATTGCTTGAAACCTTCTCGACGCTCACCGGCGGAAAACTCGGAGTCCGGGTGACCCCTGATCTTGCTTCACAGATGATCTCGGTAACGATTCTTCCACGGGTAAGCGTTGTCGAGCTTACAGCCACAGAAATCATGGATGCTATCAGCGTCGCTCAATCCTACGGTGTGCGTGGCGGCTGTGTTTATGACTACATGCACTTGTTGGCCGCGCGGAAAAGCCAAGCCTCCGTGATCTATACTCTCAACATTGATGACTTCCAGCATCTGCGGCGCCCAGATGACCCGGAAATTCGGCTTCCGTAATGTGGTAAAGCATTGCCAGGATGAAGCCACTGCGGCGCCCGCTCTTAGTTGGTTTGAAAAATCGAATGCATCTTGCCCTAGGGAGGCACGACACTCCTGTCGTGCAATCTGCGCGGTGAAAGAGCCCGACAAGAGTGTCGTGCCTCCTTAGCTTTGGCCACATGCGGCTTGCGAGGTGAGCTAGGCCGCGTTATGGGTGGGCCCGCAAGCATAAGCCCCCGTAGTTCAATGGATAGAACGAGGGTTTCCTAAACTCTAAATCTGGGTTCGATTCCCGGCGGGGGCACTTGGCTTGGTGTTGCGACAGGTGCTATTTTTCAAGCGCTTCGCGCAGGGCCTCGAGTTCTTCCCAGCGTTGGTAGAGGCGAGTGACTTCGGCTTTCGCGGCATCGATTTTTGCAACAAGCTCGGGAATTTCCGCGTAATGTTGGGCTTGGAATTCCGGGTCGTTGAGTTGGCATTCGATTTTCTCGGCGTCCTGTTCTGCGGCGAGGATGGTGGCCTCGATGCCATCGAGTTCGTTGCGTTCCTTGAGGCTCAGCTTGCGCGGTTTGGTATTGGTCGTTTTTTGCCGTGAGGCGGCATCACGCGCGGCGGCCTGCAATTGGATGCGCATGGCATTTTCGCGGGCTTGGCGTTTCTCGAGGTAGTACGAGTAGTTGCCGGGTTGCACGAAGACGCCGTCATCCTCGAAGGCGATGATCTGGTCGCAGATCCGATCGAGAAAATAGCGGTCGTGCGAA
>JAGWXY010000037.1 GCA_018969605.1 Verrucomicrobiota bacterium
TGACACTTGGGCGGTTTTGGCTGTTTCTGTCCGCACCTATGAGTGATCACGCAGCGCCCATTCTTGTGACCGGTGGAGCCGGCTACATCGGTTCCCACACCGTCAGACTTCTTGCCGGCCAAGGGCGGCGGGTGGTGGTCCTGGACAATTTGGTTTTTGGTCACGAAAAGGCCATCGTCAATGACGGCGTAGAGTTGGTGGTGGGTGATGTCGGCGATCAGGATTTGATGCGCGAACTTTTCGCCAAGCATCGCTTTGGCGCGGTGGTGCACTTTGCGGCATTCGCCTATGTTGGCGAGTCGGTGACCGATCCACTCAAGTATTATCAAAACAACACCGCCGAGCCGGTGAAACTTCTGCAGGTGATGCAGGAGTTTGGCTGCAAGGTCTTCGTCTTTTCGTCGACCTGCGCGACTTACGGCGTGCCCGACAAACTTCCGATCACCGAGAGCAACGCGCAGAATCCGATCAACCCCTACGGCCGCAGCAAGCTGATGGTCGAATGGATCCTTGCCGACTGCGATCATGCCTGGGGTCTGCGCAGTGCATGCCTTCGTTACTTCAATGCGAGCGGATGTTCGCCGGACGGGCTCATTGGTGAGGATCACAATCCTGAGACCCATTTGATTCCGCGGGTGATGATGGCGGTGACTGGTGAGATTGATCACATTGAAGTTTTTGGCACCGATTACAACACGCCCGACGGCACTTGCATCCGCGATTACATTCATGTCGAGGATTTGGCCGATGCGCATGCGCGGGCGCTTGATCACTTGGCGGCTGGCGGTGCTTCCGTGCGATGCAACCTTGGGACCGGCGTTGGAGTTTCCGTGAAGGAAATCATTTCGGCCGTCGAAGAGGTCACCGGAAAACAAGTGCCGGTGAAGTATGGTCCTCGCCGTGCGGGTGATCCTGACTCGCTAGTCGCCGATCCATCGCTTGCTAAGGAGCTTCTTGGCTGGGTGGCATCGCGCAAGGATGTGCGTGACATGGTGAGGTCGGCTTGGGCGTGGATGAGTGCGCCGGGCAAGGGTCGGTTTCCAGCGAACGAGAGGAAATCCTGAGTGTCGTCGTGAGGCGTGAGGCCTCAGCGGATGATGCCCTCGGCGGTTTCCTGCTTGAGTCGTAGCTGGCCGCAGGCCGCGTCGATGTCGTGGCCTTTTTCGAGGCGCAGGGTGGCTTGGACGCCCGCGTTTTTGAGGATGTCGCGAAATGCGCGACACTGTTTGTCGTTGGGCCGTTTCCACTCGAGGCCTTCGACTGTGTTGTAGGGAATCAGGTTGACCTTCGCGTGGAGGCGGCGCGCGACGCGGGCGAGGATGGTGGCTTGTTCGAGTGAGTCGTTGATGTTCTCGATGAGGATGTATTCGAGCGTGAGTTTTTGGTTTTTGCGTGAGTTCCAATAATCGAGCGCGTCGAAGAGTTCCGCGAGCGGCCATTTGCGGTTCACCGGCATGATTTGCTGGCGGATTTCGTCGGTGGCGCCGTGGAGGGAAATCGCGAGACGGATTTGTTGCGGGTGCTCGGCGAGTTGGCGGATTTGCGGGACGAGGCCGGAGGTGGAAATCGTCAGGTGGCGCGCGCCGAGGTGGAGGGTTTTTTCGTTGGTGATCAGGTTGATCGCTGCAAGCAGGTTGTTGATGTTGGCGAGTGGTTCGCCCATGCCCATGAACACGATGTTGTCGACGCGTTCGTTGGAAAGTTGTTCGGCAGCGAGGACTTGTCCGGCGATCTCCGAGGCATCGAGGTTGCGCGTGAATCCGGCGAGTCCCGAGGCGCAGAACTTGCAGCCGTAGGCGCAGCCGACCTGCGATGAAACACAGAGCGTGCGCCGATCGGAGGCGCCGCCGTAGAGAGCCGGGTTGGCGGGGATCAATACGCTTTCGACATAGCGTCCGTCGTGGAGCTTGAAGAGAAACTTGCGGGTGGTGTCGGCCGAGCCTTGGGTGTGCGTGTGGGTGAGTGATGCGAGCCGGAATGAACTCGCAAGTTTCGCGCGCAGAGTTGCGGGCAGGTTGCTCATCGCGTCGATCGAATCAGCCTTCTTTTTCCACATCCAATCGAGGATCTGGTTCGCACGAAATGCCGGCTCACCTTGCTCTTTCAGCCATGAGGCGAGTTCATCGTGCGAGAGGCCGGTGAGCGAGGGGAGCATCGGGTAGCTTGCTGTTAGAGCGCCGAGCGAAGGTCGGAGGCTGCGTTTTTCGGATTGGGTGATGGCTCCGGGACGAAGGAGAAATCATCGCTTGGCTCGTCGCCTGATGAAGCGGGCAGTGATGCGATGGTCGCGTGGGGTTGGTGATCGATCAGTTCGGGGCTGGCAATGGTGGCGTCGGGTGCGACGGCTTGGAGTTCTTCAAATTTCCGGGCGGTGACCAGCACGCGTGATTCGAGCGAGCGCACGGCGGAGTTGTAATTTTCCACCGCATGGCCCAGCGAGCGTCCGAGTTTTACGAAGTGATCGGCGAGTTTGCCGAGGCGTTCGTGGAGGGTGCGTCCGAGTTTGGAAATTTCGCGCGCGTTTTCGGCGAGTGCTTCCTGGCGCCAGCCGTAGGCGACGGCGCGGAGCAGGGCGATGAGCGTGGTGGGCGTGGCAAGGATTACGCTTTTTTCCACGCCGTGTTCGATGAGGCCGGGGTCGTTTTGGAGGGCGGCCGAGAAAAAGGATTCGCTGGGGAGGAAAAGCACGGTGAACTCCGGCGCGTGAGCGAACTGATTGGTGTAATTTTTCGAAGCGAGTTGCTGGATGTGCACGCGCACTTGTGCTGAGTGGCGGCGTAGGGCTTCTTCTCGCGCGGTGTCGTCCGCCGCTTGAATCGCATCGAGGTAAGCCTCCATCGGGGTTTTTGAATCAACCACGATCGTCTTGCCGCCGGGCAGGTGGACAATGAGGTCGGGTCGGAGTTTCTTTCCTTCGTCGGTGGTGGTCGTGTGTTGCGTTTCGAAATCGCAGTGTTCCTGCATGCCGGCGAGTTCGACCACGCGGCGGAGTTGGATTTCGCCCCATTGACCGCGGCCGGCGGGTTGGCGCAGTGCTTTGACGAGTGAGGAGGTTTCGCTTTGGAGTTTTTGATTGCCGTCGTTGAGGTGGCGGATTTGTGCGAGCAGGTCCGAGTAGGCGCCTTCGCGGGCTTTTTCGATTTCGCCGATGCGTGATTCGAATTTCCCGAGTGATTCGGTGACTGGCTTGACCAAGCCCTCGATGGCGACCTTGCGTTTTTCGAGTTCACCGCGGGCTTCTTCGCTTTGCGATGCGAGCGAGGCTTTGGCGAGTTGGAGAAATTGTTCGGAACTCGTCTTCAAAGCATCGGCCGAGAGCGCCTTGAAGGTGTCGGAGAGTTTTGCTTCCGTGCGTTCGAGGAGGGCCTGCTTTTCGTGGGCGGCTTTGATTTCCGCATCGAGTTGGGCTTGGATTTTTGAAAGCTCGTTGCGGAAATCCTGCGCTTGTTTTTCGTGCGAGTTGGCCTCGGCAATGCATTGCGCGAGGCGTGATTCCAGTTCGCTAGTGCGGCGTTGTTCGGCGCTGAGACGCTCGTTGGCGGCGGTGATTTGGCGTGAGGCCGACACGCGGCTGATGAGCCAGCCGAGCAGGCATCCCGCGATTGCGATGACGGCGTGCGGCAGGTAGTTGGCGATTTCGGGCGGCATGATGGCGGATTTCGCTTGCGGGCGAGGGAAAGCTCGGTTTCGTAGGGGGCGTCCGGGGACCATCTCTAGCTAACCGTTTCCCCGCACAAAGCAACGAAAACCGATCATCTATCATGTCACACACACTGCCCGAACTCGGATACGCCTACGATGCCCTTGAGCCTCACATCGATGCCCGCACGATGGAGATTCACCACACCAAGCATCATCAGGCCTACATCACCAATTTGAACAACGCCATCGCCGGCAAGCCGGAACTTGAAGACAAATGGATCTGCAAGCTCATCGGCGATCTCGCATCCGTGCCGGAAGACATCCGCATGGTCGTGCGCAACAATGGCGGCGGTCATTGGAACCATAGCTTTTTCTGGAAGGTCATCGCGCCGGGCGGAGCCAAGGCACCTTCGGGTGATCTCGCTGCCGCGATCGACAAGGCATTCGGATCCTTCGATGCGTTCAAGGAAGCATTCGCGAAGGCCGGTGCCACGCGCTTCGGATCCGGCTGGGCATGGCTCGTGAAAAAATCCGATGGCTCGCTCGCCGTTTGCTCGACCCCAAATCAGGATTGCCCGCTGATGGGTGAGTCGGTTGCCGGATGCTCCGGCGAGCCGCTTCTCGGTCTCGATGTTTGGGAGCACGCCTACTATCTCCACTATCAAAACCGCAGGCCTGATTACATTAGCGCCTTCTGGAATGTGGTGAACTGGGATGTGGTCGCCGCAAACTTTGCGGGCTGAGGCATTTGTTCACTTTAGGAAAGTCGGAAAGAAACTTTGACCAGCACCTTCGGGCCACCTTTGTGGCCCGGGGTGAATTTCCAGTTTCTGACCGTATCGAGTGCTGCCTGATCCAGCGTCTGATCGCCTGTTGATGACCAGATCGTGCATGAGCTTACCGATCCGGCTGGACCGACAGTAACCTTCACCATGGCTACTCCATGGACACCTTTTCTCAGAGCGGCCCGTGGATATTTTGGAGGGCTCGATGAGATCAATTTGGGTGCGCTGGTCGTTACCTGATGTTTTGTTTTGGAATGGTTGCCGCGATAAGACCCGGCACCCTTTTTGTTCATGGCTTTGCCCAAGCCATGATTAGATTGGTTGGTTAAGGTTTGTTGGATGATGTCTTCGCTTGAGGCGATGGATTTGTCGTCAAAACCGCTCGCATTTTCTTTTTCAACCGGTTGTATCCAGACAGGTTCGATGAGTTTGTTTGTTGGAAATTCAATGGGTGTCGCGGGAGAGAACAAGGGCGAGGTTATCGAATTCACCGGATCCACACTTGCGCGTCTCGGAGATTGAGTTGGGCGCTGTGAAATCAAAAAGTCTGTACCATGAGAGTTTTCTCCCTGTTCTGATTCCGATCCATGATCGGAATCGCCAAGGATTTTACCGCACCATATTGCGCCAGCCAAAATGCATGCATGAATAAAAATGGAACAGAAAAGCGGATTCAGGCCAACGCGAGTCCGCCACGGAATCGCATGTGTTGCAGCAACCTCAAGAGAGTTGGTGGTGGACTGCGTTGACCTGGTTTTTTCCATGAATAAATGTGTCAGAGGCGACCTGAAACAGGCGCGTTGGATTGCTTCTCCGACGGACTGCCAAAATCATAGCCGAAGATCAACCATCCTTCAAAATCGGGTGAATCATCGGTGCAACCGAAGAGGCCGACAAGGTTGAGATGGGTTTTTTTTGTCGGGCGCCATTGAAGTTGGGGGCCGATCAAAAACTTGTGTTCCGCATCATCCCGGGCTCCTTCCACGGTTTCGCTTTTCACTGCCATTTCAGCACCGAGAGAGAGTGATTCCATGATCGTCTTGCTGACGGCTTGGGTGATGGCGTACTCCTCGGCCTGTTCTCCGCTTAGTTCGCGCTCATAAACAAAGTTCATGCCCCAATGCCAGCCATCGCCGAAGTCTTCGCCCAAAAGAATCTTGGGTTCGATCACATCGCCGCCTCTGGTTGAATCGACGAGTTTGTACTCGAGATATAGAGCGGGATTGAGTGCCATTTTGCCCCAGTCGGCAGGTGCCCACCTGACTTCTCCTGCGAAATCAAGGTGATCCGCTTCGCGGTCTTCGAGGGTCCAGTCGTAGTAGAGATCGATCTGTACCCGGTTGGGGAGGCCGAATTCGACTTCTTCACGAAAGCGGAATTTGTACTCGTCGCCATATTTGCGCACACGCATCCATTGTTCGACTGTGATTTCGCCCGGGTTGCGCTGAATATGCACGCGGGTGGTTCCGAAGGGGCGTCGTTGCACCCAGCCAGGTTGGTCGTAAGCGCCGGTGTTTGCGTCAATCGAGGTGTACCCGACAACTTCTTGGCTGCCGACGGTGGGTAGGACATCGGAGGCGGTGGTGACTGCCATGGCAGAGCCAGTTGAGATGCAGATAGGCAGTGTCCAGCTGTTGAGTGTTGTGAGTAGGGAGCGGATAGGTCTGTTTGGTATCATGGATGGTATTTGGGTATTGATTGTATTTCCTTGAGATTCGTTCAAGCGCGTTGCTACCCTTTGCAGGTTCGTGGACTGGAGCAAGATTTCGAGATGGATAAATTTTGACCAAATGTCATCAAATCGGGCCGGGAAATGCCCCATTGAAAATTTATTTCTCGATCTTTTGCTGGGATTTGTCCATTTTTCCGCTGCTTCGAAAAATGGACAAAATTCAGCCATCAGTCATGCGGGGCAAGTCGCTCGTCTTCTGGTTTGCAGCCGGGATGGGGGTGTTTTTCTTGCTGGGGTCGATGGTGCTGGTGGCGGTGTTTCATCGCATGACCCAGGTCGAGGAGGCGGTGGCGTTTGAGGCCTTGGGTCGGGCGAACGCGAATTTTTTGGATCAGACTCCTCTGCCGCAGAGCGATCGGATGGCGGCTCAGTTGGGACAGGTCATGGGTGCGAGGGTGGAGTTTTCAAAGCCGGGCGAAGTGGCGGGCGATGAGCTTGCTGATGGCAAGGCGCGTTGGCGCGATGAGGCGTTGCGGGTTGGGTTTCCGTTGCGTGGTGGCACGGAGGTTTGGTTTGAGAGTGTGGGTGGTGGATCGGTTCAGCGTCCGGTGTGGCGGCGAGTGGACGCCTGGTTGGTGTTGGGCTTGTTCTGGGGATTTGGTCTGGCGTTTGCGTGGTGGATTGGCCGAAGGGTGACGAGGCCCTTGGAAAAATTGGCGGCGTCGGTGTCCCGTGTGGGTGCAGATCTGCCGCTTGATGGATTGCCGGTCGGGCGGGCGGATGAGATCGGGCAGTTGGCGCGGGCGATGGTAGATACCCATGAGTCGTTGCGCGACGAGCGTGAGCGTCGGAAATTTGCCGAGCGCATGGCGTTGCTCGGGCGCATGGCCACGAGTCTGGCGCATGAGGTTCGCAATCCCGTGTCGGCGATCCGTTTGCATGCGGACTTGCTCGATGGGGCGTCGGCCGATGAGGTGCGTGTCTCTGGAAATTTGATTGCGAGCGAAGCTGCGAGGATCGAGGGCTTGGTGTCGCAATGGATGCGCTATGCGAGGCCCGAAGCGATGGCGAAGAGCGAATTTGATGTGGTGGCATTGTTGCGTGAGGCGTCGCTCATCATTGGCCCGCAAGCGGCGCATGCGAAGGTCGTGCTGCGCGAGGTGGATTTTCCTGCGGCTGGTATTTTGTTGACCGGTGACCGTGCGCGGATGCTTCAGGTCTTGCAGAATTTGCTGATCAATGCCGTTCAGAGCATGCCGCATGGGGGCGAAGTGCGGATGCGGGTGGATGCCGCGGGCCTTGAGATTGCTGACGATGGGCCCGGCTTAAGTGCCGCGGTGCTCGCGCGTTTTGGTGAGCCTTTTTATTCCGAGCGCGAGGGTGGGATGGGCCTTGGTTTGGCGGTGTCGAAGGAAATTATCGAAGCGCACGGCTGGCACATCGAGCTCATCAATCGCAGTGGTGCGGTGGTGAAAATTCATTGGGCGAAGGAAATTTGAATCATGGCGGCGGCATCGATATTGATCATTGAAGACGAGCATGCATTGGGTGCGGCGCTGTCCTTGGCGGTGCGGCGCATGGGTCATTTGCCGACGCTGGTGGCAAGTGGTGGTGCGGGGCTTGAGGCCCTGCGGCGCGAGCGATTCGATGCGCTGGTGCTCGACATCGGCTTGCCCGACATGAGCGGACTTGCGGTGCTTGAGCGTTTGCGTGCGGAGGGATCGGATCTACCGGTATTGATCGTCACCGCGCATGCGACATTGGATCATGCGATCGCATCGCAGAAATTGGGCGCGACGGATTACCTCATGAAACCCTTGGATTTGAGGCGATTTGAATCATCGCTTTCTGCCTTGGTCACTCGCGGGATGGTATTGGCCGATGCCGTGCAAGGCGAAGGCGCGGTGACATTGATCGGTGCGGCACCCTGCATGCGTGATGTGTTTCTCGGTGTTGCGAGGGCTTGTGCGGGCGATGGTCCGGTGATGATTCATGGCCCAAGCGGATCGGGGAAAACACTCGCGGCAAAGGTGATTCACGCCAACAGCGGTCGGGCTGGCAAGGAGTTGGCCTTGGTCGAGAGTTCGACGATCCGCAGCGCTGATGCTCTGCAAACTTTGATCCTTGGACGCGATGGAAGCGTTGTGCTGGAAGAGATCGGCGGACTTCCGGGCGAGTTGCAATCATGCCTTGCCGGCATGATCGGTGATGCGGCGGTGAACGCATCCGCAAGGCTGATCGTCACCAGTGGCATGGATCCGCGCGATGCCGTTGAGCGTGGGCTGATGCGTGAGGATTTGTTTTATGCCTTGAGTGCCTTGACGATTCCGATGCCACCCTTGTGCGAACGGTCAGGCGACATTCCTGCCTTGAGTCAATTTGTGCTAGGGTTGTGTCATGAATCGGCTGCGCCAGTATCGATCACGGCGCCGGCTTTGTGTGCAATGCAGGCCTATTCATGGCCGGGCAATGTGCGTGAGTTGCGTCACACGCTGGATCATGCCTTGGCGATGAGCCGCGGTGGGCCGGTTTTTGCCGCGCATTTGCCGCCTCATGTGGCAGCGGCTTTGCAGGATTCGGGTGGGCATGCCGCATCAGGAGAGCTTGAAGCGGCGATCGGCCGCTGGCTTGACGCGCAGTTGTCGCTCACGCCGGAGGCATCGTGGAATCATGATGATTTGATGGATGGCATTGAAGCGGTGACCTTGAAGCATTTGCTCGGGCGATTTGAAATGCGCCCAACGCGCATGGCAGCGGCCTTGCGTATGAATCGCGCGACCTTGCGGCAGAAATTGCGGAGGCTCGGGATCGAGCGGGGGAAGGAAGGCGTGGGTGTTTGACCAATTATTGCGCAGATTGGGAAAAAATTTCAAAAGATGCGACTCCTAAAATCTGTATCAATCTGTAAATCAGTGGTTGAAATGATTCGAATAAAAAATCGATTTCGGATTTCGGGATGAATTCTTGGTGAGGCTTTAAACCAAGCCATCGAATGAGAAATGAAAAAGCCTTTCCGGAATGACCGGAAAGGCTTTTAGTTCATCGGGGCATGCCATGCATGCGCCGCGATGCGAATCAGAGAGCCATGTCCTTGAGCTTCTTGAGCGGACGGATGCGGACCACGGTGGTGGCTGGCTTGGCCTTGAACATCACTTCTTCTTTGGTGAAGGGGTTGATGCCCTTGCGTGCCTTGACGGCAGGCTTGCGAACGGTGGTGACCTTGAGAAGGCCGGGGAGAACGAATTCTCCGACCGCGTTTTTCTTGATGTGACTTTCGATCACGCCGGTGAGCGCTTCGAGAACCGAGGCCACTTGCTTGCGGCTGAGCTCGGTGCTGCTTGCGATGCTGTCGACGATCTGGGTCTTCGAGTACTTGTCTTTAACGGTGGTAGCTTTGGTTGCCATGCGCATGTGATGCTGGAAACACGCGGCGATGTCAAGCCTTCGAATGATTTTTTACGCTTAAAAAATAGGGTTTTTTTGAAAGGCTTGCGGTGCGAAATTTTTAAAAATTCGCACCGCTTATCACGCGAAGATGGTTGGCAAGCCATCGGTCGCCGTTAGGCTGGGGGCATGCGAATTGACATCGTGACGCTTTTTCCCGAGGTGGCGTTGGCGCCATTGAGTGATTCGATCATTCAGCGTGCGCGTGCGGCGGGCTTGGTCGAGGTGTTGGGGCACCAGTTGAGGGATTGGTCGGAGGACAAGCACCGGCGTGTGGATGAGGCGCCCTGTGGTGGCGGGCAGGGGATGGTGCTGCGGCCGGAGCCTTTGTTTGCGGCGGTGGAGGCATTGAAGGGACCGAGGACGCGCGTGATTTTGATGACCCCGCAGGGTCGGCCTTTCAAGCAGGCGGTGGCGCGCGAACTTGCGTCGGAGGAGCATCTGTTGATTTTGTGCGGTCACTACGAAGGGGTGGATCAGCGGGTGATCGAGGCCTTGGTGGACGATGAAATTTCCATTGGGGATTACATTCTCACCAATGGTGCGTTGGCGGCGGCGGTGCTGTGCGATGCGGTGATCCGGCTCTTGCCTGGGGCTTTGGGTGATGAGCGTTCGGCGCAGGACGAATCATTTTCGCAGCCGGATTTGTTGGAGGCGCCGTGCTACACCAAGCCTTTGGAGTTCCGCGGGATGAAGGTGCCGGAGGTGCTCGTTTCCGGGCATCACGAGCGCATCCGCCGGTGGAAGCAAGAACAGGCCGAGCAAAGGACGCGGGTCATGCGGCCAGATCTTCGCCCGGGCGCTGGTTGAGGCGGACGCGCGGGGCAGTGGGAAAATGCGTGCCTTTCGCAGGAAAATGTGCGTGAAATCCCTTGTGAGCACGAACATGGCATTGGGAAAAAATGGCGAGGTCGAGGATCCGCCGCGGGTTGAGCCTGCGACGATCGAGGACTTGCCGGCGCTGACCGAGCTGGTGATGGAGTTGTTTTCCCGCTCGGGTGATTTCACGCCCGATCGTGCGCTTCAGGAGCGGGGCTTGAGATTGATCCTTGAGCAGCCGAGTCGCGGCCGCATTTTCGTGGTGCGCAACAAGGACCGGATCTTTGGCATGGTGAACTTGCTTTTCACGATTTCCACCGCGCGCGGGGGCTTTGTGATTTTGCTCGAGGATGTGGTGATTCACCCCGATCACCGCGGACAGGGTTATGGTGCGATGTTGGTCGATTATGTCGTCGATTTTGCCAAAAAGAAAAACTTCAAGCGCATCACGCTGCTGACCGACCGGATCAGCGCCGAGTCGCAGGAATTCTTCAAAAAGCAGGGGTTTGAGTACTCCAACATGATTCCGATGCGGCGCATCATTGATTGATGTAAACTGTGGCGGGGCAAGCGGGCGGGTGTGTTCACGCGGACGGATTCATTGTTGGGAGGTCAAGTCGCCGATCTCAACAATCAGGCAGGTTTTCTCCTTGATCGTGAAGCGTACATTTTTGCCGCAGAGCATGGCGCCAAAAGTGCGGTCTTGTTGGTTGGCTTGCACGGCCGGGCGCGGGTCGAGTGAGAGCGCCTCAAAGATGAGGTTTTGGGCGCGTGTGGGGAGTTTTTTGAAATCGTTTTCGGCGTTCTCTTCGATTTCCACTTTGAGTCTCGGGATTTCCTCATGCGCAAATCCTGCGCGGGCATTGGGTATGGCTTCGGCGTAGGGGAGATAGGGTTTGATGTCGTAGATAGGCGTGCCATTGATCAGGTCGATGCCGCCGAGTTTGAGAATGGGGCCATCGGGCGAGGTGGTGTCGATGTCTTCGAGTGTCACCAATGATAGGCCGAGTCCGTTGGGTCGAAATGTGGAGCGACTCGCGAAAACGCCGACGCGTTCATTGCCACCGAGGCGGGGTGGACGCACGGTGGGTTTCCAACCTTGCTCAATCGTTTCATGAAATCTGAAAATGAGCCAAAGGTGGGAAAAACCCTCGATGCCACGGATCGAATCCGCATTGCGGTAAGGTGGGTGAAACACCAGCTCGCCCCACGCGCTTGGGCAGAGGCCGGGTTGACGCGGAGTGGCGAACTTGCTGCCGAAGCAGGTGCGGACCGTGGCGATCGGCTCGATGTTCATGCGAATGGGTGACTTATGTGCTGCGGATCATCACACGGCAAGTCGATTGGGGCTTTTCCGTGCTATGTGGCAAGATCCGCATTGCGGATGTGGCGGGATTGTGGCTTGTTCGCGGCACTTGAGCATGGCCACCGACGCGACGCCTTCCGGCGGAAATCTTTTTCCCTTCGAATTGGTCCGCCCGCATTTGGAGCGGGTGGAAGTTCAGATTCGTGAACAGGTGCGCGGCTTTGATTCGGCGATCGAGCCGTACATCGCCTATGTGTGCAACACCTCGGGCAAACGAATCCGGCCGGCGCTTTCGATTCTGATCGGCGGTGCGATAGGCGGCGTAAATGATGATCACATCAAGCTCGGTGTGATCTTTGAATTGATCCACATGGCGACGCTGGTACACGACGACATCATCGACGATGCGGTGACGCGGCGCATGGTGCCGACTGCGAATGCTAAGTGGGGTGATTCTTTGGCGGTGTTGTTGGGCGATGCCTTGTTTTCACACGCGCTGACTTTGGCGACCGATTTCAACAGCATCGAAATTTGCCGCAAGGTCGGCAAGGCCGCGCGGGAAGTGTGCCAGGGTGAGATCATCCAAACGCAGCGGCGTTTTGATCCCACTTTTACCAAGGACGATTATTTCAAGGTCATCGGCATGAAGACCGGTGCCTTGTTTGCGGCTTCGAGTGGTTTGGCTGGCACGCTGTCGGGAATGAGCGTGGCGGATGCGGATCGGCTTTACGATTACGGCATGCGCTTGGGCACCGCGTATCAGATTTACGATGACTGCCTTGATCTGGTTGGGTCGGAGGAAGTGGTGGGCAAAACTTTGCGCACCGATTTGGTGAAGGGGAAGTTGACCTTGCCGATTTTGAATTTGCTCGAGACCGCCAGCGAGTCGCAGCGGGCGATGCTGGCGCAGCGGATCAGCGATCACGAGTCGCTCGATTTGCCGGAGCTTTTGGGCGTGGATGGATACGATGCTTCGATTGAGTCTGCGGTCGAGGTTGCGCTGGATTTGCTTGAGTGCTGCCGTGCGGACTTGGCCTCGTTGGGCGACTCTGAGTACCGCGACGCGCTGGTGGACATCACGTGCTTTCTTGGGGCTTTGCTTGAGAAATGCCGACGCTGAAGTTTCGGTCACTCGCGGATTGCCAGAGGCGAGGGCATGGGCATGATGTCTGGCATGTCCGAACGCTTCGGAATTTTACTCGTTGTATCGGGTCCATCGGGCTCGGGAAAAACCACCCTTTGCCGAAAATTGGCGGAGATGGGTGAGGTTCATTATTCAATTTCCTGCACGACGCGCGAACCGCGTGCGGGCGAGGTGAATGGTCGCGACTATCATTTTCTTGATCGGGCCGATTTCCAGAAGCGCTTGGATGCGGGGGATTTTCTTGAGCACGCGACTGTGCATGGGAATTTTTACGGATCGCTCAAGTCCGAGGTGCTTTCGTATCTCGAATCGGGGGTGGATGTCGTGATGGACATCGATGTGCAGGGCGCGGATCAGGTGCGGGCCTGCGAGCAGGCGGAGATTCGGCGAAGTTTTGTGGATGTGTTTGTCATGCCGCCGAGCGAGGATGAATTGCGCGCGAGATTGTCGGCGCGCGGCACGGATGCGGATCAAGTGATCGAGCTGCGCATGAAGAACGCACTCGGCGAGATGAAGCACTGGCCGAAGTACCGGTATTTGCTTTCATCCGCCGGACGTGAGGAGGACTTTCGGCGTTTCCATGCGCTGGTGGTAGCCGAGCGCATGAGAGTGAGCCGTTTGCGTTGAGTGGAGTTTCACTTTTTGAGCTTTCTCAATTTTTCCTCCTCCATCATGCGCAGTTTCTCGAGCTCCATGTTCATGTCGCTGAGCGTGTCGTTGTCGCGCTTGCCTTGGGAGTAGAGGCGCATGGCCTTCATCTTGCGGTTGAGCGCGTTTTTGCCCGACTGGTAGGAATCCTCGTCCATTGCGAAGTTGGCAGAATTTTCCCTGCCGATGCTCATTCGCGCGGCGGTGGCGATTGCGTCCTGGTTGGCGCCGAGGAAGAGAAAGCGCCAATGGTAGACATCGGTCTGATGGCGTATGCGATCGGAGATGTCCTTCCAAGTGAATTGCTGTGAGGCGTTTTCCTCGCCGTCGGTGAGAATGGCGACGAGCACTTGGCCCGGTCGCTCCGCTTCCGGTGTGTGGGATAGGCGCGCGCCAAGCTCGTCGATCGTGCGACCGATCGCATCGAGCAAGGCGGTGGAGCCACGGGGTTGATAGGTGTTGGTGTTGAGCGGTCGCACCTCGGCGATGGGCAGCGATGAGACGGGGACCTCGTAATGATCGTCGAACAGCACGAGGCTGAAGCGGGCGCTGCCGGGCAGTGCCTGCTGTTCGGCGAGGAGGTTGTTGAAGCCTGCAATGGCGGGCTCGACCATCGATGCCATGGAGCCCGAGCGGTCGAGGATGAATGCGATTTCGGTGTGGTTTGGGTTCATATGTGGACCCAAATTAACCGGTGGGGTGGGACATTTGTAGGTACAGGCTGAAAATAATTCATTTTTTGTGAAATTTTTTCGGGAGGGGTAAGTTAAAGGCCTGAAATGGCGCGGTTTGGCTAAGGATCGTGGATTGTGGATTGTGGATTGTGGATGGAAGAAGCGGCATGTCGAATCCCTTGAATAAGCTCTAACCCGATCATGTTCTTGCATCCGGATTTGCAGCTTGGATCGCCAAAATAGCCGCTCTAACATGTGATTTATGAAGGATTTGAAATATCTTGTGCGCACGGGTAGGATGTTATTTTTATAACCCACAGTCGCTTGCCCTCAAAAAATCCGGCTGTTCGCTGATATATGAAAAACTTCCTCCCAGCTTTATTTCTGATCTTCTCTGTCTGTGCTTGCAGTAAGAAACCATTGCCTAGATCAGCAGCGCTCCCAGACAATGTGGTGAGTGATAAACCGATTGTCCTGAAGGAAGGGCAATCTGTGGCGTTGATGAAGGAGGGAGATCGCGACCTTACGATCGGTGCGAGCGTTGTGGACGGGAAGTTGGTCGTTGCCGAGATTGATCCGAAGGGGCGTAATTTTGGAGTTACTTGGAAGGACTCTGAATCATGGGCGACATCAACAATAGTCTCTGATGCCACTAGTAGCACATACGTATTGGACAAAAATGGAGATGGGTATGCTGATTTCAGGGCTGAGACATCGCCTGCTGGAACACGTCGATACGATTTGCAGGGCGATGCCTGGATCGAGGTTCAATCCACTAAAAAGACCAGCGAAGAAGCGGCACCATCCAACGGCGACAAGCCCACAAATTGAGTCCGCTCTTTAATTCTGCCGTGTATGGGCTGTGTATTGGGCGGCAAACAATTAAACAGCATTGGACACGCATCAACAGACTTTGATCCCTCAATCGACTGGGATTGTTATTGAGTAGCATAGGTTGGGGCATATCGTTCCTCTTCACGTTTACTTCATGGGAATTCGGCTCGGATCAACTCTTTCTGATGGGGGTGGGACGAATTGAGTATCGCCCCTTACTTGATTACTGGTTGAAGATGGCGTCGGCGACCTCTGGGTGTATTGGAATTGCCTCGGCCTTGGCATGCGCACTGCCCGTCAGGTTCGAGGGGTTCGTATGGCTCTTGGGGCCCTTCCATGCTTTAGTCGGTGTTGTGCTTATGGTGGCGGCCATTTCGAATGATCTGAGCACCGACCAGCATCCCACCTTTGTCGCTGACATCACATTTTGTTTCGTCACAGCTCTTCTGATTGCCGTGCCTCTGATCGTGAGTTTCTGCCGAAGGCGCAAACTGGCTGAACAAGCTGGCCTATCCAACGATCCAACGGTGGGTAGCGATTCAGTTTGAATGCTGGCATTTCTCTCCGCCGTGGATGGCTTTTATGCTGCCTCGCATACCATCGATAGCCGCTAGCGCTCTGATAAAAAATGCAGGAGGAGCTTCTCGTGGCGCTTGTAGCGGAGTGAGCGCAATTGACGTTGAGAGTTAAAGGGGCTTGGCGGTTGAAAACCACCGCCACTTTTAGACGCCGCGTTTGTCGCCCCAGAGGCGGATGTGGATGGTCATTTCAAGAAAATCATTTTTCCTGAATGGGCGGCTCGCCGCATGTGACCACAACGCGCGGGCGTTAGTATGAGAGAATGATGCCGACAGGCAACTTGCTCAGGGAGTGACCCAGTCCTTTGCGGTCAGTTCGGAAAGGATGAACTGGCGGTGGGGGGTGCCTTCACTGGTGGCCTCGATCGAAATTGTGCATGTCATGGTGCCGGTGCCGATTGATTTTTTCAGATCCAAGAATGCCTGGTTGTCTGAGCTGCCGTAGAGGTGAATTGAATTTGGGGATTCCGGTGTTTTGGCCAGAAACGAAATCCATTTAGTCTCGTCAGTAAAACTAAAGTTGTAGTAATAATTGTTCGAAATAAATACCCTCATTCTTTCCGCCTTATTGACTTTTCCGGATAGGATTTCGTCCCATGTGGCGCTACCGCATCGCGCGTAGGATTCGAAGTCGACGAGTGCCCGGCCATCGCAGTGGACAATACACAGCATGCGGGGAAGGCCGTCATTCATTGTGAGTTCGAAGCGATCCGTGATGAAGTTGCCGTCGTCTGATGATGCGATGATTTTTGAGTTGATGACTTTTTCATCTTTGCCTGCGCCTTCAGCAAAAAATTTTTTCATGATGGGCCCCACCTGCTCGGGCCTGCGTATCCAGCGCAACCGTTCCTCGTGAGTGCGGGCCGTAAGGAAGCGATCGGCCACCTCTGATGGCTGCGGCCCATCCCAGATGATTGGTTTGGAGTTTGATAACGTAATGGCCGGCTGCAACTTGGAAGGTGTCGCGCTGATATCATCATCTGCGTACTGCCATTTGAAGATGAACATTATTGAGATGAATCCGATGATCAGCAAGATGAAGCTGATCCACAGGAGTCTACGGGTGAGGACCTGATTGAGCTTCTCGCGTTCAGCTTGATGTTTGGCTTTTTGGCGATTTCTTCTTTTTTGGAATTGGTTGTAGCGCAGCGATGTCACGTCAGGTTGATTCGAGGCTCCGTTGCGATGCATGTGCCCTGTTTTGCTTGATGTATCGAATGGGTTAATTTGCATGAAAAACGGTCCGTGATTTAATTGGTCGAGATCATTGTCGGCTAGCTTTTATGAATGTTCATGACATGAGCATTTAGCCCCTACCTGAAAAAATAGCAAGTCCGAGTGTGAATAAGCCGGGCATGCCGTCGTATTGCTGCGGCAGACGCTGCAAAACGAGGCTTTCAATTGCATTCAAGGTCAATCTTTAGACTCCGCGTTTGTCGCCCCAGAGGCGGATGTGGAGGCGGTCGCAGAAGCGAAATCCGTGGCTGCGGCAGAGTTCGGCGATGTTCGCAGCGGTGGTGTCGAGTTCGGCAGAGTTGCGGCCTTCTGGCATGAGCAGGATGCGCGCGGCGAGTATTGAGAACCCGTTTTGCAGCGCGAGCACCTCGTCGAGATCGGCCATGGAGGCGATGACGAATTTGAACCATGCCTTGGGTGAGCTTGCGAAGAAACGCAGCGTGTCGGGCACGAGGCGCAGAGGTGCCTTGACGCCGGAGTTTGAGAGTTTTGGCGAGACATTGAATTGATCGACCGCTTGAGCGAATGCGGGTGATGGTGTGCGGGTGCCGTTGGTTTCCACTTCGAAGACGCAGTCGGGTTGCTGCGCGCGGATGTGGGTGATCATTTCGAGGAAATCATTTTCTTGAAGGAGCGGTTCGCCGCCGGTGATCACCACGCGCGAGCAGTGGTATGATAGGATGAGGTCGGCCGCGGCGGCGGGTGTGAGTTCGATCGTAGTCTCCGACTTGCGGTGTTTCCCGTAGCCTGGGGTAGCATCCTTTTCATGCGGCCATGGCGTGCCTTCGAAGTTCCAAGTGTGATCCGTGTCGCACCATACGCAATGGAGGTTGCAGCGCGAGGCGCGAATGAACACGGCGGGCAGACCGGCGGAAGGTCCTTCACCTTGCAGGGTGTGGAAAATTTCCGGGCCGTCACCGAGTCGGGCAAGTTTCATGGCGGGAGAAATGGGGATCAGGGCGAACGCGGGTGGACAAGCAAATCCGTGAGGGCTATGGGTAGGTGCATGAGCATCATCACCGGACGCGGCGACTCAGGCGAGACCGATTTGTTGTTTGGCAAAAAGATCGCCAAGACCTCGGTGCGGATCGAGGCCTTGGGCAGTGTCGATGAATTGAACGCAGCGCTGGGATTGGCGCGCGCAGCGGCATCGGATGAGCATTGGATCGGGCTGATCGATGCCTTGCAGGAGCGCTTGGTTGGCTTGATGGGTCAGCTTGCGACCTTGCCTGAAGATGATGCGAGGTATCGTCAGAAGGGCTATGCGTTGATCGACGCTGCGGATGTCGAGTGGGTCGAAAGTGAGGCGCGGAAATTTGAGGACATGGGCGTGCGCTACACCGGATGGGCGCGGCCGGGAGCGGAGGGAAGTTTGGCGCGAGCGGGAATGGATTTTGCGCGATCATTGTCGCGGCGTGCCGAGCGATGCGTGTTGGCTTTGCATGAATCGGGAGAGCCGGTGCCGGAAGAGGTGCGGATTTTTCTCAACCGTGTCGCCGACCTTTTGTGGATTATGGCGAGGGTGGAGAAGTAAGAGGCAAGAATCCAGAGGCAAGAGAAGAGGAGGAAATTTGCGTGCGGGACGACTGCGGTCCCTTTTTCAAAATTGGCCGCTGAGTTTGCGGGCGGTCCAGAAGGTGGCGAGGAGTGCGATGAGGGCGGTGAGGGTCGCCCAGTGGGACCAGAGAGGGGTGCGCGAGATGATGGGGCGCGGTTGGGGAAGTGCGTTGATTTCGTTGATGAGTGAGGGGATTTGATCGGGCTGGATGATGCGGCCTCGGGTGATGCGGGTGATTTCTTCTAGGACCTCCGGGCGTGCAGGTTGTCCGGTTTTTTCGATTTCCGATCCTTGGGCGATGAGGCTCGTTTCGAGCGGGTTGGATTCGTCGTTGTGGTTGGTGACACGGAGTTTCCAGGTGCCGGGTTGGTCGACTTTGAAGCGTCCGCTGAACGAGCCCCAGGTCGATTCCAATTTCTCGAGGCTGAGGCGTTGGCTGCGACCGTCGGGTGAGGTGAAGTCGACTGACACGCCGCCGTCGCGCAGGGGTGAGCCATCGGGTTCGAAGGCGTTGGCGTTGAGCGTGACCGTGTCGCCGGGTTGCGGGCGTTCCGGGTTGAAAAACACGCGCACGCGTTTGCCGGCGGCCATGTTGCGTTGGTAGGACATCCAGCGTGCGACTTGGCCCCAGAAGCGGTAGTGGTAAAGGTCTTCCACGCCGCGGCGCCAACGCCATGCCGAGTCGATGCCCATGAAGAGGACCTTGCCGTTGCCGGCGGATTTCGTGACGAGCAGGGGAGCGGCTCCAAACTTGCTGCGGCTGTTGCCGTGGACGGCGAGGACCTCGGCGCCGGCTTTGGCTTTGATGACGGCGGCGTGCCAATGAAAGCCGGGAAGTTGTCGCCAGATTTCGGGGTTTTCCTCTTCGTTTTCGCCGAGGAGCGTGAGCAATGACGAGCGGCCTTCGGAGGTGAGCGTGAGCGGCGCGGCCAGCGGATCGCGGATGCCGTTGCGCTGTGTGTCGTCTAGCACGACCGGCATCAGATCGGCGAGGTCGGTATCGAGCAGGGAAAACTGATTGCCCTTGCTGCCGGGGAGGAAGACCACGCCGGAGGCTTGATTTTCCACAAGCCCGCGAATGAGCGTGCATTGTTCCTTGGTGAGTTGGTTGTTGCCGATGCCGACATCGCCGAGGAAAATCACATCGTAGGGCGCGAGGTCTTCGGGTTTGGACGGGAAAGAGGAAATGTAGTGGGGTCCGCCACCGGGCCCGAGGGTCGGGTGGAAGAGCAGGCATGAGAGCTCAACGCCGGGGTCGCGTGAAAGCGCGTTGCGAAGGAAGCGGTATTCCCAGCGCGGGAGGCTTTCGACGACGAGCACGCGGATTTTTTCCGGGCGTCCGGCGATGGAAAACTTGCGGGTGTTGTTGGTGGCGATGCGTTCGCGTTCGTGGACGGGGAGTGAGAGTTCGAGGGTTGATGCGCCTTCTTTGCGGATGCGCCAGAGCAATGAGTCGTAGGTTTCCGCATTCGGTGGAATGACGATGTTTTTAGATTGCTCGTTGCCTTTTTCGTCGCGCATGCGGATCACTGTGCGGACTTCTCGATCAAGTGATGAGCGAATCGTGAAGGGGATCTGCACATTTTCGCCGACGATGCCATAGCTTGGTGCGGCGACGGAGAGGATCTCGATGTCTGGCATGCGTTGGGTGCTGCCGATGGGCATCGCGAAAAGCGGGATGCCGCGGACGCGCATTTTTTGTGCGGCGGAAACGGGTGGCTGGCCGAGGTTGTGATCGCCATCGCTGAGCATGATCACGGCGCGGAGGTTGTCATGTTGCTTGAGTGTGTCGCTGAGTGCGGCATCGATGTCGGTGCCGGCGATCGTGTCGGGTGCGGCCTTGGCAAAAGGGATGCGCAGTACATCATTTTTGCCGTTTGCAGCGAGCGGGTTCCAGAGTTCGGATGAAAGCGTGGTGGAGCTCAGTTCGGCGCGCGAGACCACTTTTGCTTCACTCGTTGGCGTGGCAGGAATTGATGCGTCGATCGTTTCCATCGATTTCGACGCGTCGTGAAGGATCACGATTTGCGGTTTGGTGTCTGGGTGCAGAGTTTTTTGCCATTCAGGTTGCCATAGCATGATCACGACTGCGGTGATGGCGACCATGCGCAGGCATTCGAGCGCGATCGTGCGCTTGCGTCGTGGCGAGCGTTTGATGGCGAGAAGTGACAACAACGCGGCAAGAATCAGAGCGGCGATTCCGATCCAGAGGCTTGCAGGCGTTGGTGAGAAATGGAGCAAGGTGAGAGGTCAGTGAAAATGATTCATCCGCGTTTTGGAATGCCGGTGGCGTGCACGGTGCGCGGTGCTTTGGGGTTGAGGCAAAGAAGTGCTTCGGCGATGAGGAAGAAGAGCATGGCAAAAAGGAAAAGGCGCCACGCTTCGGCGGAACCTTTGCCATCGCTGTCCTTGCCGGCTTGGTCGAGCAGCGTGTGGCGGGTGCCTTCGAGCACGGAGTTGATGGCGGCGTTGTTAAGAGATTCTGCCGCGTCCTCGATGATGGGTCGATTGATAGCGAGAAGACCGTTGTCCGATTTTTCCACTCCTGCGAGGAAGGCGTCTGCGGTGAGTTCATCGCCGAGGCTCTGGATGCGGATGCGGGCTTGGGCGTTTTGCGGTCGTGCGTTTTCGGCACCGATGGTGGTGGAGAGTGAATTTTGAAAGCGGTCGTTGCCTTCGTTGATGATGCGTTGGACAAGGGGTAGAAGGACATCGGCGTCGCCGAGGTTGGACCATGAATAATCCGGCACAGTGCCGAGCAGCCAGGCGGTGCCGTGGTCGAAGATGCGGCGCACGAAGGCTGGCTCGCCATCTTCCCAGCGGGCAAGGGTGGTAGCGTCGCCTTCGGGTACTTGGCGGCGCAGGGCTTTGAGTCGTTGTGCGGCGACGGGCGATCCATCAAGGCTGTTGCGGAGTGGGCCGTCGCTGCGGTTCCATTCCTTGAGGATGAAAAATTTTCCGGCGGGTGCCATGGTTGTTTGGCTCCATCCGAGGTTGTTGAAGGTGGCGCTCGACTGTGTGCCGGGCGCGAAGAAGCAGACATGGCCACCGGAGACGAGGAAGCGGCGCATGGCTTCGGCAGCTGCGCCTTCGGGCAGTGGCGCGGCCCAGAGGACGGCGGCGAGTTCGGGGTAAATTTTCTGTGCAGCCTGATCCGGCGAAGCGATGGGCGCTTCCATGTTCATGCCGGGTGGTGCGGCGGCGAGCGCGAGGTAGTTGGCGGATTCGCCGGGTGCGGCCACGACAAGTGAGACGGCTTTGCGTGAAGGGCCATAGACGAAGTAGGCGGTGTTGTCGCGCGTGTTGGCATCGGCGCCAAGCGAGAGCCAGCCGTGGCCCTTGGATTGGGAGTTGGGCAATGCGATGCGCTTTTGAAAGCGTGCGAGTGTGCCGGTGGTTGCGATGTTTTCGCTCGTGTTGGATCCGTTGAGGTGGGTGGTGAGCGATAAGGGTGCGTCCTTGTTGGCGGTGTCGCGATGGATTTCCACATCGAGCAAAAGTTCATCGCCGACGCGGCGTGATTCGGTGATGCGGATGGCGGCGTTAGGGCCGCTTGAGTTGGTCATTGACAGCACTCGAATCGTCGGGGTCTCGAGCAGCGCGGCCATCGTGGAGCGGATGGTGTTCCAGCGGTCGTCGGAGGGCAGCCAGTTGCTGGTTTGGAGGTCGGAGGCGATCCAGATTTCCGATCGGCCGTTGGCCTCGGAGAGAAATGCGATGGCGCGGTTGAGGAGGGCGGGGATGTCCGCAGCCGTGTCGGTTGGTGCGGTGGATGAGAGGGTGGGCAGAAGTTCCGGAGAGGAAATTTCCTGCAATTCGCCGCTGGCGCTGTCGACAAGCATCAGTCGCGGGTTGCCGAGATTTTTGATGGAGGTGGAAATTTTTTCCAATGCGCTTTCGCGGCG
>JAGWXY010000038.1 GCA_018969605.1 Verrucomicrobiota bacterium
GGCACGGCGGCAGCTTGCGTGTAGCTGCCTGCGAGTTTGGTGGCGATGCCGCCGCGGTTGGTGACGAGGCTTTTCGCGCTCCAGTGGATATGGCCTTGCGGGCCTCTACCGATTTTGCGGGAGAGGTCGATTTGGTTAGTGATTTCCGATGCCGGGCGTCCGGGGTCCTCGGATGATTGGATGCGTGCTGTGGCGATGCCGGGCCAGACCGGGCGGTTGCCTTGTCCGCGCCACCATTCGAGGAGCAGCGGGAAACTTTGTTTGCGCGGCGAGATGCGCCAATACAACTGCGGTGCGAGGTAATCGACCCAACCGTTTTTGAGCCATTTGCGCGAATCGCCGGCGAGGTGTTCGAAGCTGTCGATGCCTGCCTCGACGCCATCCGGCACGCCTGGTCTCCAAATGCCGAAGGGGCTGATGCCGACGCGTACCCATGATTTTTGGCTTTTGACCGACGAGTAGAGTTTGCTCACAAAGCTGTCGATGTAGGCGCGGCGTTCGGCGGGTGATTTGCCATCGGCAAAGGCGCGCCCGCCTTCGGGATAGGGGTAGAAATAATCATCGAGGTGGACGCCATCGACATCATAACGGCGCACCACATCCATGATCGCGTTGAGCGCGCGGGCACGTGCTTCGGAGCTCGCCGGATCGCACCAGGTCATGTTGCCGTAGCGTTTGGTGATTTGTGGCGACGCCTTCACCACATGATTGCCGGCGACCGGATGTGAGTTGTTGCAAAGCGCGCGAAAGGGGTTGAACCACGCGTGAACTTCGATGCCGCGGGCGTGGGCTTCGCGGATGCAAAAGGCGAGGGGATCATAGCCCGGCGAGCGGCCCATCGTGCCGGTGAGCCATTGGCTCCATGGTTCCAATGACGATTGATAAAACGCGTCGCAGGCTGGACGCACTTGGAAGATCACCGCGTTTATTTTCAATGCGGCGAGTTTGTCGAGGATGCCGCGAAGCTCCGCTTGTTGGGCGCCGGCGCTCGAGCCTTTGCTTGGCCAATCGAGGTTGTGCACGGTGGCGATCCATGCGCCGCGAAATTCACGGGTCAGTTGCGGCGGGCGATCGTTGATCGGTGCGTAAGCCTGACCGCTGGCGCTGCAGGCGAGGGCGAGAAGAACAAAGATTGAGCGAATCATGCGGCTTATTTTCGCGGTTTCTCAGCGAAACTGCAAGCCTCCAAGGTGGTGCTTCGGTTTTAACCGGCCGGGTTATCTCCGCGTATCAAGAACTTTTGCAAGGCGAGAAAAATGATCCAGCAGATCAGTGCGGTGATGATCGTGTGGCTCAGATAGTGTGCGCCTTTAAGCATTTGGTAGGCACCAAGCACCGAGCCAATTGCAAGGCCACCTGCGATGCAAAAAATGCGCGCCCTACGAGTGTTGGCGAGTGCCGCGAGTGCCATCAGCGCGAACCCTCCGCTGGCATGACCTGCGGGAAATCCACGGCCGCGTCTCGCGGGGTGGTCGTTTGCAGGATATGACTCACAAACTTTGACATAGGGAGCGGGGCCGCCATAGCGCCGGATCTCCGATGGCGTGAACACATTGGTGGTGGCCTTGAGTGTGGCGACGCTTGTGGGGGCGAGTGCAAGCGTACTGACCACCACCAGAATTTCGTTGCGTTTCCAGGCGGGAAACATGCGTCGAATTTTGCAATCTAGAGGCATCAAAGCCAAAGCAAGCAAGGCGACTCCTCCGGTCCAGATCAGCACCTTCGGCCAGGTATAGAACAGCGCGCGTGGCAAGGGGTCTTTGGCATCGACCATCCACGAGTGTGTGGTGAAATTGTAAAACAAATCCTGAACATGCAGGTCCGCTTCGCTGATTTCAAAAAACACGAACACCGCCGCCAGCAAGGCGATCGAAGCTGCGAGCATGCGATTGGTTTTCATGCAGCCGCTGGTAGCCTTGGTTTGTGTCACTTGACCGAGAGGGCGGCGCCTGTGGATTTTCGCTTCAATTTGCCGTTGTCGAACAGCCACGAGGCGCTTTGGTAATAGACTGCGGCATCGTGAACCAGTTGATCCGAGCGATCTGCGTTGAGCGGCGCAAGGTCGCCATTGACGAGGTTGCATGAGTAGCGGGAAAACATGCGGTTAGGTTTGAGGATTGCCATGCCATTGTTTTGCACGAGGGCTATTTTCTGGTAGTTGCTGACGAAGGCGCGGCCTTCTCTTGCGTTCTCCGAGGGTGCCAGCAGGTCGTGACCGTAGCCGAGCGAATCGTAGCTCCAGTTCATCATGCCGAAGACTGTGGGCATCACATCGATCTGGCTGGAAAGTTTGCTGATCTTTTGTGCAGGCACGAGGCTTGGATTGTAAATGATGCCGGGGATGTGGTGCTTGGTCACATCGATCTCGGATTTTCCTGCGCAACTCGCGCAGTGATCGGCGACGATCACAAAGAGCGTGTTGTTGAACCACGGTTTTTTGCTGGCCTCATCGATCAGGTTGCCGATCGCCCAGTCGGCGTATTTCACTGCGGCCTCTCTGCCGCTGTGAGAGGGCAGGTCGATGCGGCCGGCGGGGAAGTCATAGGGCCTATGGTTGCTGGTGGTCATGCAGAAAAAGTGGAAGGGCTTGCCTGCGGCGTGGTTGACATCGGCCTCGGCAATAGTTTTGCGAAAAAGGTCCTCATCGCATGCGCCCCATGCGGTCTTGAAGGTGACATCATTTTTGTCCCACGCATTCACATCCATGATGCGGCATCCTGAGGTGGAGAAGTAGCGGTTCATAAAGTCGAAGCGTCCGTCGCCGCCGTAGAAAAACGCGCAGTCGTAACCGCGATCGATGAAGGGGCTGAAGCTCGTTTGCAGGTTGGTGCCTTCGGGACGGTAGATGATAGCTTGTCCAGGGGTGGGGGGCAGGTTGAGCGTGAGGGCTTCCATGCCGCGAACGGTGCGGGTGCCGGTGGCGTATAGGTTCTCGAAGAAAACCGATTGGGACGCGAGGCGGTCGAGGTTTGGTGTGATTCCGGATTTTTCGCCGAGGTAGCTCATGAAATCGCCGCTCATGCTTTCCATGCAGACGAGAATCACATTCCAGCGCTTCTCGGGTCCGCGCCCGGTGATGCGGCGGTGGAGGTCATTCTCCGCGTCGGAAAGGGCTGGTGCGTCATGTGTGGAAAGAAGATGCTTGGCGTCCTTGAGCGCGGCTTTTTTCTCGAATGAAAGGTACCACTTGTCATAATCGAGTTGCATGTGCTTGGCGGCGGCGAAGAACGACCAGCAGCCGTTTTTCGCGAGTTCGCAGTGGTATTGGTTTTTCAGCGAGTTTGCGGAAGATTGATCGATGAACCAGACGCACCCTGCGGCGACCGCTAGGCCTGCGGCGATGCTCAAGATCCTTGATCTGAATGTGTGTTGGCCCGAGTGTACCCATTGGAACGCGCCGATGCGGTTCAAGGCCCAGCAGCTGAGCAGCGAAATCAGAAGGATGCCGGTGATGATCGGAACCATCGGGTAGGATTCGTTGATGTTGCCCCAAACCTCGTTGGTCCAGACGAGGTAATCCACGGCGATGAAGTTGAAGCGTGCTCCGAACTCGTCCCAGAAGAAGTACTCGGCAGTGGTGATGAATACGAGGATGCCGATGAATAGGGTCATCAGCGACATCAGCAGGATTTTCCCGCTGCGTGCATTGAGCCATTTGTGCGGAAGAATTGCGCCGATGGCGATCCATGGCAGCGAGGCAAAAACTGCAGCTGCTGCATCGTGACGGAGACCTAGGCCGAATGTCGTGATGAGCGAGGCGTCCCATATGGCCTCATTTCTTGCGACCGTGAGCAGGATCAGGCGCAAGATCATCGAGAGAATCAAAAACAACGCGAAGGCAATGGCCGCGAGGCGCAGGGATGGGGGAAGTTTGAGGTGTTTCATGGGTTGTTCAATATGGGGAGAGGAAGAGGTCGGTGAATATTGAGAGGATCATCCGCATGTAAAAAATGGTGAATGCCACGGGAATCGCAACGATCAAGAATGCCAGACGTGCGGCGTAGGAATGAATGAATCGCTCTCTCATGAAGTCGCGTGAATGTGCAGGGATCGTGCAGTCGTTTACCGCTCCGGATGCGGGAACTTAGCTTACCGAACATGAGAATCCGGTGAGAGAGGGCATTTTTTTCGTTTCGGCGGAAAAAATCCGGATGCACCCTCCGCGTCGCGTTTGCTGACGGCCGATATTGTAGATCGGCTGATCGATCAGGCGCTGCTTGGCAGGATAAATGATAACCCAATCAGGCCGTCGGCGGTTTTTTGCGCGAGCAGTTTTCCACCCATTGCGTGGGCGGATTCGAGGCTGAGGCTGAGGCCGATGCCTAGATGTGAGCCTTCGTTTTGGCGAGAGCTGTCTTTGCGAAAAAGTGGCTCAAAAAGTTGGTCCAGTTCATCGGGAAGATCATCGGAGCGGTTTTGAATGAAGACCCGCACATGGTCGTTCGTTTCGCTGATCTCCACATCGATTTGCGATGATTCGGGCGAGTAGCACGCGGCGTTGTCGAGCAGGTTTTTGATGATCATCGTGGCCAATGTGCCATCGCCGTTCGCGTGGCAGGGTGTTTGTGCAAATTTGCGCGTGACCGTGAGATTTCGTTGATCGAAGCGTGATTGGAAATTTTGCAGGCAGTGATTCAGAATCTCCGTGAGATTGATTTTTTCCCGCCGCAAGGACTTGGCATTTCCCATTCGGGCCAGTGCCGAGAGGCGGTTGAGGAGTTCGCCGATGGCGGTGACCTGCGAGTGGCATGACTCAAGTTTGCTTTGATATTCATCCGCGTTTCGGGGGCGGTTCAATGCCAGCTCGATCGTCGCGCGAAGTCCGGCGATTGGTGTTCGCAGTTCGTGCGCGGCGTTGCGAATGAAGTCCTTCTCGCGCATTCTCAACGAGGCCACCCGACCGAGCAAGGAGTCGAAACTTTCGGCAAGACCGGTGAGTTCGGATGGTAGCTTGGATGAGAGTTCGAGGGCGGAGTCCAAGCGATTGCCTTCGCGTTTGGCGACTTGCTCGCTGAGTGTTTCGATCGGTTGCAGCGAATGCCGGATCGCGCGGTTGATGAGAAAAAATCCGATGCCAAGGGTGGTGAGCGTGCCAAGGCCGAGGATCCAGCGCAGGCGGGTGAGAACATAATGAACCGGCTTTGCATCCTGGGCCACCACGAGAATGTGCGGCAGTGAGCGCGGGTCGGTAAGTTGGCCGCTTTCTTTCATGCGTGCCATTTCCTCGGGCAATACAAATGGGTAGACCCTGATGCCGATGGCTCTCGCGTGCCTGCCATTTTGTGGGAGCTTGATGTCGCGAAGTTCGGGGTTGCCATCGGGTCCGCAGAATTTCGGGAGGTCGAAGGAGCGCAGTCCTGCCGATCGGGTTATCTCGCCGGTGGCCTCGTTCCAGAATTGGAAAAGGCCGGCATCGATGAGCTGTTTGTTGGTACCGACGCCTTCCTGCCACTCAAAGGTGAGCTCATTGTTTTCAAGCTCGATCTGATTGCCCAGCAATGCGGCAGTTTGTTTGATCGAGCGGTCGATCTCCTTGTAGAGCCCGTGTCTGGCGGCGTAGTAGATCGAGATCGAAAGCGCGAGCATGAGCGCGCCGACGCCGATGCCGCAGCGGACGAGGAGGCTGTTGCGAATGGAGGGATGCTTCATTAGGCCCAGTCCTCCAGGATGTATCCGTGGCCACGCTTGGTGTGGATCAGATCGGGTTCGCCGGCGGGGTTGATTTTTTTGCGCAGGTATCCGATGTAGACTTCGACGCTGTTGCTAGTGCCACCCGTGCCGTCTTCGAAGACATGCTCCCAGATGTCGGCCCTTGAAACCACTTCACCCGCTCGGTGGAAAAGGTATTCTAGCAAGCGGTATTCGAGTGCGGTGAGAACGATCGCTGTGTCGCCGCGTTGAACGCTGCGCCGAATGGGGTCGAGCGTGAGGTCTGCCACTCGCATGAGCGGATTTTTCCTTTGGTAACTTCTGCGCAGCAGAGCTCGTGTGCGGGCGAGTGCCTCGGAGAGTGAGAATGGTTTTACGAGATAATCATCGGCGCCGGCATTCAATGCCTGCAGGCGGTCATCTAGTCCGTCGCGCGCGCTCATCACCAAAATATGCACGGGATTTTCTTTCGCCCGCAGACGGCGCAGGATTTCCATACCGTCGACTTTTGGCAGCATGAGGTCGAGCAGCACGACATCGTAGGGGTTTTCCTGTGCGGCCCATAGGCCTTCGTCGCCGGTTGCGGCGGTGTCGACGATGAAGCCTGCCTCGTGCATGTATTGCCGCGTTGCGTCGCGCAACGAAGCGTTGTCTTCGATCAGGAGCAAGCGCATCGAATGAAAGGGGTTTATTCGCGCCAGCGCTTGGTGAGGTCGCCATAGGCGTCGATGCGGCGGTCGCGGAAAAATGGCCAGATGCGCCGGAAATCTTCGACCGCGTCGAAGTCGAGATCGTGGCAGAGGATTTCCTCATGTTCGGTCGGGGCCTTGGCGACGATTTCGCCATAGGGGTTGGTGATGAACGAGCGGCCCCAGAACTCGGTGTTGTCCTGCGTTCCAGTGCGGTTGACGGCCGCAAGGTAGCAGCCGTTGGCGACCGCGTGGCCGCGTTGGACGGTTTCCCACGCGCAGTGTTGAGCGTCGCCGAGTGTTGGTTTTTCTTCCGGCAGCCAACCAATGGCAGTGGGGTAAATGAGCACCTGCGCGCCGCCGAGCGCCATCAGCCTTGCGGCTTCGGGATACCATTGATCCCAGCAAATGAGCACGCCGAGTTTGCCGAACATCGTGTTCCAAACCGGCCAACCGCTGTCGCCGGGCGTGAAGTAAAATTTCTCCTCGAAGGCAGGGTCCTGCGGGATGTGAGATTTGCGGTAAAGCCCGAGCAGCGTGCCATCGGCATCGTGGATCGCGGCGGTGTTGTGATAGAGCCCTGGGCCGCGATGTTCGAAGAGTGAGGAAACGAGTACGATCCCAAGCTCGCCCGCAATTTTGCCGAGGCGATCGGTCACCGGACCGGGAAGGGGATCGGCGAGATCGAAGAGCGCAGGATCCTCGATCGTGCAAAAGTACGGCGTGAGGAAAAGCTCCTGCGTCACCACGATGTTCGCGCCATCGGCCGCAGCCTGGCGTATGAGCTTCTCATGATGATCGAAGGACTCGGCCTTGGTCGCGAAGGTTTTCGATTGGAGCAGAGCGATGCGTGGCATGGGTGGGAGAGGTAAAAGGAGGCTTCGATTTTTTCTACAGAAAATTATCGGTTGTTGGTGGCTTGCTCCGTTGTGGGGTGAATGTGGTTTGATAGGCGTGACCTCAATCGATTGAGTCGATCATGCGAAATGTTTCCCAACGATCCAAGCATTACGGAAGCAGGAATGGTCGCAATCATTCCAAGTCGGATCAAAGATGGAACTTTAAGCCCGCTGTCGTGATAGTCATCATCGGAATCGCTGATGATTTCATCAAACCCCTCGCATTTGTGATGGAGCCTTGAACTCAAGGCACAAACCAGAGGGTCGGAGAATGGCGGAGTTTGGCATAGGATCAAAACAGGTCGAGTCTTGAGCCGGCCATCAGCCTGCTGAATTTGTGCCAACGCAATGTTTCCGGGCTTCATCGCTTGAGGTCGGCGGCGGTGTATTCGACTTCTTCGTCCGAATAAGCCGTGGCGAGACTGTTGGCGGCAAGCTGGAGAAACTCTTCGCGATCTTCGTTGGATCCATCAAGAACCGTCACGAGCAAGCGAGCGTTGATCGGCAGCGCGACTTTCTCGTCCAGCAAGACCTGGGTGCCATCGAAATGGGCGGGTATGCTCATGAGCGGCATGGGATCAAAATAAGGCATTCGCACGGCGGGTCAATCTCTGACTGCATGCGTGGGGTTGATGACTGGTACTGCGTTACTTCGGCAAAATTTTCACTTCCAGCGCGTTGTCGCGTGAGAGGTATTTTTTCGCGAGAGCGTTGATTTCTTCGAGGGTGATTGAGCGGTAGTCGGCGTCGCGGTTGCGGGCGAGGTCGAGGCGTTTCGGGTCGGCTTGCGATTGGCTCATGACGGTGTTAAGCCAGTAGCCGTTGTCGCGCAGGGATTTTTCGAGGATGCTGAGGACGGGTTTGAGGGCTCGGTCAAGTTCGTCGGCGGTGGCGCCATTTTTGGCGAGATCGTCGGCGAGGTTGCGCATGGTTTCGAGAAGGCGGTCGAGGTCCTCAGGTTTGCCAACGCTTTGGGCGGCGATGTAGCCCATGTCGTCGAGTGCGTCGGATCCGTCGGCGCCGGCATTGGGGCTGTAGGATGCACCAAGTTTCTCGCGGATTTCTTCGCGCAGGCGATCGCCGAGAATCGATGCGAGAATGTTGAGTCGGCGGAACTCGGGCTGATTGCCGCGCAGTCCCTTGGTTTTCCAAATTCCGATCGCGATCGCTTGCGGGATTTTGGTGTCGTAGGTGAAGGTCTTGCTGGCAGGTGCTTTGGGGAAATTGATCTCGCGAAGCTCGGCGATGTCATCGGGCAAGGACCCGCGTCGTGGCAACGCGCCGAAGGTGTTGAGCAATTCGGGGATGATTTCCTGTTGGTTGAAATCACCAACGATGCTGAGTTCGATCGGCCCTTTCGAGAGCTCGCGGCTGAGCCATTTCTTTGCATCGCGGATTTCGTAGGATGCGAGTTTCTTTTCGCTGGCGATGGAGAAGCGCGAATCATTGCCGTGAAGCCATGACTCCATTTCCATTTGCGGTCCGGCCGGCGTGTGTTTGATCTGCTGTTGCAGCATCGGGATGCCTTTGCGGAATTGCCACAAGGCCTCCTCGCGATAGCCTGGATCGGTGATCGATGCGCACATCAGTTGCAGCTGTGTCGCGAAATCGGCAGGCGTGGTTGTGCCGCTGAGGGTGATTGCGTCTCCCTCGATGGCGAGGCTCGAGCCAACATTTCTTCCGGCAAGGATCTGGCGCAGCTCGTCGGTCGAATACTTGCCGAGTCCGCCGCCTTCGAAGATCGATTGGGCAAATGAATCGAGCATCGGCATCGAGCGTGGCTGACCCAGCTTGCCTGTGCCGATTCGTGCCAGCACGCGGATTTTCCCTTGTTCGAACTCGCTGCGCTTGAGGTTGATGCAGACCTTGTTGGAAAGTACCAATTGGGTGATACCGAGATCGGCGACTTCTTTTTGCGAATCAATTTTTCCGGGCTTGCCGAAATCGGCGTAATCAAAAATCCGGATCGCGCGCGAGACCGGCGCTTCGACTGCATTGCTTTGTGAGGCTTTGAAAATTTTTGCGAGATCTTCTTCCGCGTTCGGTGGTGGTTCCTTGGTGGTGAGAATCAGATGATGACCCGTCGACTGCCAAAATTTGCGGAATGCTTCGTGACAGACTTCGGTGTTGATCGCATCGAGCCCGCGTTGGGCGATGGCGAGATCGGTCTCCGGATCGGAGAAGACCGAGTGGTCGTTGATCGTGCGGGCAAGCACGGTGGCGATGCCTTCGGACTTGCGGGTTGCTTTCTGTTTCACCTGCTGCTCGTAGCGGTTGATCAGATTCGATTTCGCTTCGGCGAGTTCCGATTCGGAAAATCCATGCTCAATCGCGCGGCGGAATTCGCGCTCGAGAATCGGCACCACCTCGCGCCAGCGGTCGTCGGCGGCGGTGATGTCGATCGACCCGAGCTCGATGTGACTGAAAATGATTTCATCCATCGCCGTGCCTTCGGCGATTGGCGAATTTTTTTCCTTCGAGAGTCGTTCGAAGCGGCGGCCGATGATCGCATGGGCGATGTCGAGCGGCATTTTTTCAATGCGGTTGGCGGCAGTGTCGGGCTTGTCTTTGTAGTCCCGTACGAGCGTGAGTGAAACTTCGGTGGCATCGACTTCCTTATCGCTGAAGACGGAGGTCTTGATGCCTTCGAATGGCTTGATGCTTCCAAGCTCGGGTTCGGCGCCGGCGTTTTTCGGGTTTTGCATCGAAGCGAATGCCGATTCGATGCGGCTGCGGATTTCCGCAGGTTTGAAATCGCCGACGACCACAAAGGTCATGCGGTTGGGTGTGTAGTAGCGCGTGTAGAGGTCGGTGAATCTCTCTCGCGGCGCTTTGCTGATGACTTCTTCTTCGCCGATTGGAAAACGCCGCGTGACGAGCGAATCGGGTAGCACTTTCGAAAACTGCTGTTGCATGAGGCGGTAGCCAACTGAATCGCGGCTCACTTTTTCCGCAAGGATCACGCCGCGTTCCTTGTCGATTTCCGCAGGGTCGAGCAGCGCGCCATCGCCGAAGTCGCGCATGACGGTGAAGGCGAGATTCATCGTTTGTTCCGACATGTCGGGCAGGTCGAGCATGTAAACGGTTTCGTCGAATGAGGTGTAGGCATTTGCGTGAGCACCGAAGGCAATGCCGAGGCGTTGCATGCGCGGCACGAGTTCGGCAGCGGTGTGATGCTTCGTGCCATTGAAAACCATGTGCTCGAGGAAATGAGCGAGACCACGTTGATCCTCCGCTTCCATCAACGAGCCCGCGGCGATGTGAAGGCGCAGCGAAATGCGACCCGGTGGTTCGCTGTTTGGATAGATCAGATAACGCATGCCGTTGGGCAGCTGACCGAAGACTGCCTTGGGATCCGGCGCGATGTCGGATGATGCATGCGGCCATGATTTGGCATTCGGCACCTCGGTTACTTCTGTTTCGACGTTCGTCGGCAGGCTTTGCGGTGCGCTCGCGGTCTCTGGGGTAGGGGACTGTTTCGAATTGTGCTCCGATCGCAGAGAAAGGAACACCGCCGTGACGGCAAGAATCAGGACCAGGATCAGTGGGGTAGAGCGTTGCATGTGTGTGGAGGAAAGGTTGTTGGACCCGGTGGGGGCTTGGCAACGATCAAAGCGCGGGTACCGCGCCGAATTGTCGGCAATTTCCGCAAATTTGTGCCGATGCGCCATTTCCGCATCAAACAGGCTTGCATTCCCGCCGCCGAAGTGTTGACTTCCGGCCCTGGCCGCAAGGCCAACAACAGTGCGCGCGTGGCGGAATTGGTAGACGCGCTAGATTCAGGTTCTAGTGGGGGCAACCCCGTGAAGGTTCGAGTCCTTTCGCGCGCACCATCTCATTTTCAATGGGTTACGTGAACGAAGCACCTCCCCGTTGACACCCCACACTACTCCATGAACGAGGGTGGTGACAAAATGGTGACAAACGCGGGATCTGTCTCTGCAGTCCGCTCAAAGACAAGGGGTTCCAAAGGTAGGAAAAAAAGGGATCGTTTCTTAAGGTCAAATCGGGTTCTGCCATGGTGCCGATCTACCGCACGGAAACCAAAGGCCGGGTACGCTACATGCTGAGTTTCTATCGGGACCAGCGCAGGATGCGGAAAGTTTTCACCAGCCTCGATTGTGCCAAGCGCGAGGCGCTCTTCGTTGCGCAGCGAATACAGGTGGGCATGCAGCACGTCACCGACCTTAAACCGCACGAGCGCGATAGCTTCGAGGCAGCCGTGGCGATGCTTGATAAAACCGGCATGCCACTTGTCGCTGTGGTGGAGGACTACATTCGTGCGCGGGACTTGGCTGGCACGGAATCCCTCGCTGCCATGGCTTCAGAGTATGGACGACACTTCAAGAAGGTGGTGCAGCGGGTGAGGATCCCCGAGTCTCTTCCCGCTAGGAAGGAATGAATTGAATCGCCCCGGCGCAATCTTCTCCCACATGCTTAAGGAGCTTGAACGGGTTCTTGGCTGAAACTTGGAAGCGCTTTGTCCACTGATCAATCACCTGGTCGCTGTCGGGCAGGAGCCCCCGCAGAAATGCGTCGATGCGGGAGTGTGAACGTTCCGCCGTCATCATGGGCATCGAAACAGACAAAGGAAATGCGCCGGACGACTCCCGCCAAGATTGCTGATAGCGCAGGGTCAATCGGTTACCCTTGAGCGTCACTGTTCCAAGCCGCTGGCCGGCCGCTATGATGCTGAGTACGGTCGTCATCGTTTTTCCAGATGATCGCCGAGCAGTTCATTGAGGTTAATCCGGCTCGGCGGATGGACTTCACTCGTCGAACCCAATTGGATCGTGAGCCCCAGGGATCCGAGCGCACGAAGGACCAGTCCGATTTCCGCCGTGGCTTTTCCTTTTTCCAATCCGATGATCGAATCCCAACCAACACCAGCCTTGTCGGCCAATGCAGACTGGCTGAGGCCGAGCCTCTTTCGCTACGCCCGCACCGCAGCCGCCAGTTCCCGCATGTTTCCTATCCGCATCTCAGCAAAGCATCGGTGTCGGCGAACGACGACAAGTTGAAAATGAGGTCGATCGGCAACAATCTATGTTTGTAGTCGTTCGGCGACAATTCGAGCCATCACCCAAACCGTATTGGCACGTCAACCGAACGCGGTGGGGCGGGGGGGGTGGCAAAAGGTGGCTGGGGTCCAAGGTGAATCGCAGATTCAACCCGAAATCCGAAGTTGAATAGGGCATCGTTTGGTGATGGGACATGGGTGGTGGTTATTTGACAAAACCCTTCTACCACATGGCTCCGCGCCAAACGATGCCTTATCCAACTTCGGATTTCGGGTTTATTTCAATCGCATAAGCGTTCGTTCCATGTGTCCTGCAAGGCTGACTGCAGTTGCATATGGGCGTAATGCAAGCGTGAGCGGATCGTGCCTTCGGAGGTATTGAGCGTGCGGGCGATTTCGCGATGCGACATGCCTTGAAGGTCGAACATCGTCACGACGTGGCGGTGGGCATCCGTGAGTTTTTTGAATGCTTCGTTGAGGCGTGCGCGGAGTTCGCGGACGATCGTTTGGCGTTCCGGATTGACGCGATGGCTGGGATCGACGAGTGCCGGATCGCAGCCGTCGTTGGAAACGACTTCCTGAAGGCTGATGCCTGAGCGGCGTTTCTGTTTGCGCAGAAAATTGAGCGTGTGGTTTACGGCGATCTGGTGGATCCAGGTATGAAAGCTTGAGTGACCACGAAAGCTGCGAATGGATCGGAATGCGCGCGAATAAACTTCTTGCAGGATGTCGTGACTGTCCTCGTGGTGGGAGGTCATGTGGTGGACGAGGCCATAGAGGCGGGAGTGGTGCTTTTCGATGAGTGAGTCGAAGGCGCGGGTGTCTCCGTTTTGGGCGAGTTCGACGAGTTCTTGATCGGGGTCGTTGGTGATGTGATGCATTTCAATCGGGGGGTAGGATCCGATTGTGGCAAATGATTGGCACTTCGTGACCTACGCGAGAGCGTGGCGAATTCGATCTTGGCCAAGGGGCCGTGTGTGTGATTGGGTCGCGCCACGAGCCATGGCCAAGCACACCGCAAATTCCGACTACGAGGACAACGACAGCGAACCGATCCGCCTTGCGCCCGGTGACGAGGTGCGGGTCGGTGCGGCCGACCGGACATGGCCCGGCTGGGTTTGGGCCAGCGATTCGGTAGGCAATGATGGTTATATTCCCGAGGAAATTCTCAAGCCGCTTGGCGACGGGCGCTTCTTGGCGATCGAGGCATTTGACCCCACGGTTTTGAAAATCCGGCGCGGCGACTCCTTGGAATCGTTGCGTCAGATTCATGGTTGGCATTGGTGCCGGAACGAAAGCGGCGCGGAAGGCTGGGTGGCGGGGTACCTGCTCAGGCCGGCCTGAAACGGCGGCGGATTTCGCCGATTTTCTCGGATTTTCCTTGCCAGCGGCTGGGGCTGACCCTATCACGCGCATCCCTTTTGCGCCGCAAAGCAACCAAAGAAGACCAGAGGGAACACCCCATGCGGCGGGTCTTCGAGAATCGCTCGTCCTGATTCAAGGCGGGAAACCAAACATCACATGATCAACGAACTCATCAACGACATGGTGGACGCCGGCGTCCACTACGGACACCAGACGAAAAAGTGGAACCCACGCATGAAGCCCTTCCTCATGAAGGACAAAGGCGGGATCTATATCATCAACCTCGAGAAAACCGTCCAGCAGCTCGACAAGGCCGCGGCATTTCTCGGTGACCTCACCGGCAAGGGCAAGAAGGTCCTTTTCGTCGGCTGCAAGCGGCAGGCGCAAGACGCGATCCGCGAGGCTGCCGAAGCGACCGGCCAATATTATGTCAACCACCGCTGGCTCGGTGGCATGCTCACCAACAGCACGACCGTGCGCAAATCGGTGGAGCGTCTCAAGTATCTTGAAAACATCGAGAAGCAGCCTGAATTCAAGGCCATGTCGAAGAAGGAGCTCGCCGCTCTCGGCCGCGAGCGTGAAAAGCTTCTGCGCAACCTCCGAGGCGTGCGTGACATGGACAGGAAGCCAGATGCCGTGGTGATCGTCGACTCCGCCCGCGAGACCATCGCCGTGGCCGAGGCCCGCCGCCTTGGGATTCCGATTGTTGCGCTGGTCGACACCAACGCCGATCCGGCCCTCGTTCAATATCCGATCCCTGGCAATGACGACGCGATCCGTTCGATCCGCATCATTCTCCAGAATCTCGTCGATGCCATGGTGACCGCCCGCAAGGGTTGATCCTTTGGTGTTTTGCGAAACAACAACCTCACTAAAATTTCACACATGATTACTGCTGCAATTGTCAAAGAACTCCGCGACAAGACCAATGCCGGGATGATGGACTGCAAGAAGGTCCTCACCGAAACCAACGGCGATCTTGAAGCCTCAATCAAGCTGCTCCGCGAGCGCGGCATCGCCAAGGCTGGTGCCAAGGCCGACCGTGCTGCCAACGAGGGCATCATCACCGCCCGCGTTGCTGCGAATGGCGCATCGGGCATCTTGCTCGAGGTCAACTGCGAGACCGACTTCGTTTCGAAGAACGAAAACTTCCAGGCCTTCGTGAACCAGATCGCCGATGCTCTTGAGTCCGCCAACGCGGCCGACCATGCTGCGGCGCTGGCGGTTTCGATGGGCGAGTACAGCATCGAGGACACCGTGAAGGCCAAGGTGGTGGAAGTGGGTGAAAACCTTCAGTTCCGCAAGTATGTGCGTTTTGATGCTGCTCCCGGTGGTGTCATTTCCTTTTACATCCACCCTCCGGGCAAGGTTGGCGTGCTCATCGAAGTGGGCACCACCAAGGCCGAGTCGGCGAAGAGCGATGCCTTCCGCGACATGGTCAAGGACCTCACCTTGCACATCGCCGCCTGCGCACCCAAGGGTCTTTCGCGCAACGACATCCCTGAGTCGGTCGTCGAGGCCGAGAAGGAAATCTTTCGCGCACGCCTTGCCGACAGCGGCAAGCCGGCAAACATCATCGAGAACATCCTCAAGGGTCAGGTCGGCAAGTTCTATGCCGAGAACTGCTTCCTTGAGCAGGCATTCGTGAAGGACGACAAGGTCACCGTCACGCAATTCCTCGAAGCCAAGGGCAAGGAGCTCGGCGACACCTTCACGGTGACCCGCTTCGTGCGCTTCGGTCTCGGCGAATAAGTCAAACCACTCAAAACAAGCGCCCGACTTCTTTTTGAGGTCGGGCGTTTTTTTGTTTTTGAAATTGGTGGCGATCAGATTGTCATCGCGTGGAAGCCGCCATCGACGATCATTTCGGTGCCGGTGATGAATGAGCCGGCTTTGGATGATGCGAGGAGGAGTGTGGCGCCGATGAGTTCATCGGCATTGCCGAAGCGTGAGGCCGGGGTTTGGCGCAGGATGTCGAGGACGCGGGATTCGTCGAGCACCTTGCGGTTTTGTTCGGCGGGAAAGAACCCTGGTACGAGTGTGTTGACGCGGATGTCCTTGTCGGCCCATTCGCGGGCGAGGTTGCGGGTGAGGTTGTGTACGGCGGCTTTGGAGGCCGAGTAGGTGAATACGCGCGAGAGCGGGTTTAGGCCGGAGATGGAGCCGAGGTTGATGATTGATGCCGGTTGGGTTTGATCGAGGAAATATCGGCCGAAGACTTGGCAGGCACGGAAGATGGCGGTGAGGTTGGTATCGATGATGCGTTGGTACTCGTCTTCGGGGATGTCGAGAAATGGAGTGGGCGAATTGGTGCCCGCGCCGTTGATGAGGATATCGACTTTGCCCGAGCGTTCGAGGACCGTGTCGAGCAGGTGGTGCAGCGAATCGCGCGAGGTGACATCGACCGGGACGAAGTATCCTTCGCCGCCGAACGATTCGATTTCGGCGAGGCGTTTCTCGGCCTTTTCGGGTATGCGGCCGCCGAGCACGACTTCCGCGCCGGCGCGAGCGAGGCCGACGGCCATGGTGCCGCAAAGTTCTCCCGTGCCACCGATGATGACAGCGGTTTTGCCAGTAAGCCCGAAGAGATCCTTGAGGTATGATGCGGTCTGCATGGCTGCAATTTTTACAGGAATGAAGAACCTGCCAAGCATGGAAAACGGGCATCTGGCTTTTGGTTGGAGGCTTCGGTTTTCCATTGCAAGCGGCCGTTTTACCGGGGATAGTCGGCGTGCATACGCGTGTCGTTTTTTCATGAGCGGAATGGCCAAGGTTTTTGTTTCTATCGCATGGATGGCTTTGATGTCGGCCCTGCATTCTGCTGCGGACGAAGAGCAGGCGGCAAAAGTTGAGAGCCCTGCGCCGCAGCCAGTTGCCAATGATGCGACGGTTGATCCCGATGACGCGCAGGCGGCGGAGAATGCCGATGCGGCCAAGGCGGCTGTTGCAAAGCCGGTGAGCCCGGAGTTGGTGCGTGTGTACGGCTGGCGCGAGGACATCGAGATCAAAGGCTTTCCCGGCAAGCTGCAGGCGAAGCTCGACTCGGGTGCCTTGACCAGTTCGATTCACGCTGAGGAAAAGGAATTCTTCGAGCGCGACGGCAAGAAGTGGGTGCGTTTTTTGGTGAAGGACAACCGCAAGGATAAAACCATCAGCGGTCGACTTGAGGCGCCGATGGTGCGGGTTGCAAAGATCAAGGAACCGGGTGGTGTGTCGGTGGCGCGCGAGGTGGTGCTTTTGTCGTTCCGATTGGGTGACAGGAAATTTCGCGGTGAGTTTACTCTCAACAACCGTGGCAACATGCTTTCGCCGGTATTGATCGGCCGCAGCATCATCAGGGATCTTGGTTGGGTGGATGTGTCGCGCACTCACTTGGCCGATCAAAACATCCTTCGCTGAACCACCATGAATAACCCATGAAATCGGAGTGGAAATTTCCGATGCTGGTGCTGGCGCTGATCTGTCTTGGTGGCGGTTTGGCCGCTTACAAATCGTTGCGCCTTGGTGTGCCGTTTTGGATGGGCAAGCAGAGTTATGATTGGCAGATCGAGGCAAGGGTTTCGTTTCTCGCCAATGGTGAGAGGGTGAAGGCAAGGTTGGCTCTGCCGCCTGCTGCGGCATCGAAGAACGCGGGTCAGGAATCCGGCTCGCTTGGATACCATTACAACATCGAGCGCGATGGTGATGAGAGCGATGCGGTGTGGTCGGCTGAGAATCGCGAGGGTGGGCAGGCCTTGTATTTCCGTGTGCGATTGCCCGAGTCGATTGAAAGCGGCGCAGAGCCGGTGCCGGGCAAGGCCGAGGTCGATGGGGCGACGATCATTCAAGGGCCTGCGGGTGAGGCGGCGCGTGCGATCGTGGCGCGGCTCAAGTCGATCAGCTCCGATCCGGATTCGCTCTTTGTCGCGTTGTTTGAGCAGATCAGCAGCGAGCAAAAACCCCAGGAGTTTGTGCTTTTGAAAAAGCACTATGCCAAGGAGTTCATGGGCAACTCAATGATCCGGATGGGCATTGATTTGCTGGAGATGGCTGGTGTGCCGGCGAGAATGGCCTATGGGGTGAGTTTGAATGAGGATCTGGGGAGTCAGGCGCCGTTGCCGATGGTCGAGTACTTTGATGGTGCGGCGTGGAAGGTGCGGAATCCTGCCGAGCCGGGTGTGGTGCCCAATGCCCGCAGTGTCTTTGTGTGGCATCGAGGTGAGGGTTCCTTGCTTGATGTGAATGGTGGTGAGAATTCGCGGGTCACCTTCACAGTCGTGAAGGATCGAATCCCTCTGGCCACACTTACTGACCTTCGCGATTCGCCGCTTTTGGTTGCCACGATCCTCGGCTTGCCGCTCTCCGAGCGCGCGGTGTTTCGTTATATCGTATTGATTCCCTTGGGCGCGTTTGTGGTGGTGGTGATGAGAAATTTGGTCGGCATGGCCACACTGGGAACCTTCATGCCGGTGCTTTTGGCGTTGGCGTTGTTGCAAATTCCGCTTGGGCGTGGCTTGGTGATGTTTGGGGTATTGATCGGTGTGGGCGTGTGGCTGCGATTCATGCTTTCAAGGCTCAACCTCTTGGTTGTTCCGCGCGTAGCTGCCTGCGTGGTGATTGTCACTTTGCTGATGATGCTGATGAGTGTCGTAAGCTATCGACTCGGAATGACCGGTGGTGTGCAGATCACGCTGTTTCCAATGATCATTCTCGCATGGACGATCGAACGGATGTCATTGATCTGGGAGGAGGAGGGAAGGCGCAGCGCGTTGGTGCAGGTTGGTGGTTCGCTGTTGGTCGCGGTGTTGGCGTATCTTTTTATGCGCATGGGGCAGATCCAGCATTGGGCGTTTTATTTCCCCGAGTTGTTGCTTGTTTTGCTTGCGGGCATTTTGATGATCGGGCGTTACACTGGTTACCGGATTTCCGAGTTGTTCCGATTCCGAACATTTGCCGGAGGCTGATCGAATCATGCAATCGGCAATGAGTGAAATTCGTGCGCCGTGGTGGCATCGCTGGCTGATGACGCCGCGAGAGCTGCGCGAGCAGGGTGTGGTAGGCATCAACATGCGCAATGCGCGCTATCTTTTGCCGAACAATCCGCGGCGGCTTTACCGTCTGGTGGACGACAAATTGCAGACCAAGGCCTTGGCCGAAGAGCGTGGATTGTCGGTGCCCAAGACCTATGCCGTGATTCGGACGCCGCACGATGTCGCGAGGCTCGAGGCCGCGCTTAAGGATCATGAGTCATTTGTGATCAAGCCCGCTTGCGGATCGGGTGGTCGGGGTGTGTTGGTCATTGATCGATGCGAAGAAGGGAAATATTTCAAACCGAGTGGTGCGGCGTTGAGTGGTGCTGAGCTGCGTCATCACGCATCGAACATCCTTGGCGGGCTGTACAGTCTCGGCGGCCAGCGTGATGTGGCCTTGGTTGAATACCGAGTGAAGCCCGCGGGTTTGCTCACGGCGATCAGCTATCAGGGTGCGCCGGATATTCGAATCGTGTTGCTTCACGGCTATCCTGTGATGGCAATGCTGAGGGCGGCGACGAAGGAGTCTGACGGTCGGGCAAATTTGCATCAGGGCGCATTGGGTATCGGCATAGACCTTGCAAGCGGTCGCACAATTCGTGCGGTTCATCATGGAAAAGTGAAGGATACGCACCCGGATCTGAAGGTGCCCTTGCTTGGGATTCAGTTGCCGGAATGGGAGGGAATTTTGGACATTGCGGTGACTTGCCAGGAGATGACCGGCTTGGGCTATCTTGGTGTGGACCTCATGATCGATGAGGACCTTGGGCCGTTGATGATCGAGGTCAATGCTCGGCCAGGCTTGACGATCCAGATGGCAAATGGCGTGGGGTTGTTGCGGCGGCTCGAGCCGGTGGTCGCGCAGCACAAGTCTCATCCGGGCCTTGAGAGTGCGGAAAAAATCGCATTTTCGCGCGAGCAATTCAGGGCTTGAGGTTTCACTCATGCCGCGATCGCGGTTGTGTGGCGTGATAATTTGGATTGATGAGTCGTCCTGATGTCTGGATTCTGCACACGCAATCCACCAATCATCATGTCACGCCCTGTCACACTCTTCACCGGCCAATGGGCCGACCTTTCGCTCGAGAAACTTGCCGCGCTTGCCTACGAGATGGGCTACGATGGTTTGGAGCTCGCCTGCTGGGGCGATCACTTTGATGTCGATGCTGCGGCGTCGAGCAAATCGTATGTGCGCGAGAAATGGGAGTTGCTGGCGGATCACGGGCTGACCTGTCATGCGATTTCAAATCACCTTGTCGGGCAGGCCGTGTGTGATCCGATCGACTTGAGGCACAAGGCGATTTTGCCTGCGGATGTTTGGGGTGATGGTGATCCAGAAGGTGTGCGCAAGCGCGCGGCCAAGAAAATGATCACGACAGCCAAGGCGGCGCGGGCGTTTTTTGATGCGAGGCCTTTGGGCGATGACGCGGTCATTCCGGCAGTGGTCAACGGCTTCACCGGTTCGTCTATCTGGCATTCGATTTATGCGTTTCCGCCGACTTCGCAGGAATATTACGACAAGGGCTACAAGGACTTTGCCAAGCGTTGGCTGCCGATTCTTGATGCCTTTGAAAAAGCAAATGTGAATTTCGCGCTCGAGGTGCATCCGACTGAAATTGCCTTCGATATCGCATCGGCCAAACGCGCGCTCGAGGCGGTGGGGCATCATAAGCGATTTGGATTCAACTACGATCCTTCGCATCTTGGCTATCAAGGTGTGGATTATGTGAAATTCATCCGCGAGTTCGCTGAGCGCATTTATCATGTGCACATTAAGGATGTGTGGTGGGGTCACGGCGATGGCACTGTGGGTGTTTTTGGCGGTCACACCAACTTTGGCGATGCACGCCGGTTTTGGGACTTCCGCTCACCCGGCCGTGGTGACATTGAGTTTGAGGACATCATTGTTGCGCTCAATGACATCGGCTATGGTGGCCCGCTTTCGGTCGAGTGGGAGGACATCCGCATGGATCGCGTGCACGGCGGTGCCGAAGCCGCATCCTTTGTGCGCAGTCTCGATTTTCCGGTTAGCGGGCTAGCCTTCGATGCCGCTTTCGACAAGTCGAAGCGGTGACGGGGGGGCTGGTTAATCTTCAGAAGTTATTGGGAAAGAGGATGGTGTAGCGGCTTCTTCTTCGTAGCTGGTGCATCCTGCTTTGGTCGGTCCTTGGTGTAGGCGTTTCGAAGAAAGGTGGGGCGACGCGGTCCGCGGCGCTGATGCTATTGAAATTGGTATGGTTTAAGAAGAGGTATGGCGGATGAAATCCGCCACCACGGTGAAGAGGTCACTTCTTCCTTCTTTTCCCCAATAACTAATAACCCATAACCACTAACTCTTCTCCTTCACCCTCAATCCGCTGGGCGGTGGGGTTCGAAGGTCATGGCGCGTTCGTGTTCGCGGGCCTTGGCGGCTTTTTTGGCCTGTTGGTAGAAATGTTCCTGAGCACGGAGGCCTTTGCTGCGGGTGGGTTTGGTGACGCGGGTGGAACTTCCGTTGGGGAGTATGCGCGAGGCTTGGGTCTCGTCGTTGAAGTAGGTTTCGAGGATGCGGATGAGGCGGCGTTTGAGGGTGGGCTCGGCGATGGGGATCATCAGCTCGACGCGTTTCTCGAGGTTGCGGGTCATCCAATCGGCGGAGGCGATGTAGACTTCCGAATCGCCGCCTTGGAGGAAATGGAAGATGCGGGCGTGTTCGAGGAAGCGGTCGATCACCGAAATGACTTCGATGTTTTTCGAATGTTTCGGGTCGCCGGGTTTGAGGCAGCAGATGCCGCGAATGTTGAGTTTGATTTCAACGCCGGCGCGTGAGGCGTCGTAGAGTGCGGCGATGATATCGGGGTCTTGGAGTGAGTTCACCTTGGCCATGATGCGTGCCGGGAGGCCTTGGCGGGCGCGTTCGGCTTCGCCGGAAATCAGGTCGAGTAGCATCGGCTTCATCGCGGTGGGCGCGGGGACGAGTCGCTGGAAGCGCAGCAATTTCGAGCGGCCGGTGACGGCGTTGAAGAACAACGAGGCGTCGTTGCCGTAATCCGCCTTGCAGGTGAGGTAGGAAATGTCGGTGTAGAGGCGTGAGGTTGTTTCGTTGTAGTTGCCGGTGCCGAGGTGGACATAGCGGCGGAGGTGGCCGGCTTCGCGGCGCACGATCATGCAAATTTTGGCGTGGGTTTTGAGGCCTTTCACGCCGTAAACGATTTGCGCGCCGGCGCGTTGGAGTTCGTCGGCGCGGTCGAGGTTGCGAGCTTCATCGAAGCGTGCCTTGAGTTCGACGAGAGCGGTGACATGCTTGCCGTTTTCGGCCGCTTTGATCAGCGCGTTGATGATGCGCGATTTTTTGGCCGT
>JAGWXY010000128.1 GCA_018969605.1 Verrucomicrobiota bacterium
GGGACGGGTTGATGAAACGGGCATGACGGGAGTGTTTAAGCCCCAATCGCCCGGCAGTGAAGTGAAATCCTGCACAAAGAGGGGCGCCGCATTGGCGTAAATGACGGAGAGGGCGGGCCACACGGACGCGCGTTGCTGTTTTCATTGGCCACACCTTCAAGTTTGCCTCATCTTAATTCCATGCAATCCCCCCTCAACGACACGCACAGCAAGACGATCGGCTACCTTTTGTGGATCTTCGGCTTCACCGGCGCGCACCGCTTTTATTATGGCAAGCCGATCACCGGCATCATCTGGTTCTGCACGCTGGGCCTGCTCGGCATCGGCTGGCTCATCGATTTGTTCCTGATTCCCAGCATGGACCGCGCGGCCGACCGGCGCTTTGTGGCGGGCAGGTATGATTTTTCCGTCGCGTGGATCCTGCTGACCTTTCTTGGCTTTTTCGGCCTGCACCGGTTTTATCTCGGCAAAATCGGCACCGGCATCCTGTGGCTGCTGACCTTTGGCCTCTTCGGCATCGGCTGGCTCTACGATTTTTGCACGCTCAACTCGCAGGTGAGCGAGAGGAATTTGCGGTGAGGTGTGGGGCGGGCGTATTTCCGATTTGACATCAAATTGATGGATCATGTAAATTAATGTCATGACCAAGACCCAAATTCAGGTTCCCGACGAACTGTTTCGCGAGATCCGCTCCTTTGCCAAAGCCCGCGAGTGGTCGCTGGCGGAGACCTTCCGCCGCGGTGCGGAGATGTTGTTGGAGGTGTATGACGCAAAGGCTCCGGCGACAAACAATTGGAAAGCGCCGGTCTCGTCGCGTGTAGGCTGGAAAGGCCTTAGCCTACGCCAACTGCGCGAGGCGGCGATGGCTGATTCCGAACCGCGCCTGCACGAGCCATGATCTCGGTGGATTCCAATCTGCTGCTTTATTCCTTCAGCACCGCGTCGCCCCATCATCGTGCGGCGCGCGCTTTTTTGGAAAAAATTTCGACCCGCGAGGATGTGGCCTTGAGCGAATTTGTGTTGGCGGGATTTTACTTGCTGCTGCGCAATCCGGCTGTGCTCGAGCGGCCGCTCGGTGCTGCTGAGGCGGCTGAGGTCATTGCGGCCTACCGGCAACACCCGCTTTGGCAGACGGTAGGATTCCCGCCGCGCAGCCGCGAGCTTCACGACCGTCTTTGGGCGATGGCCGCCTCGCGAAATTTCGCACGCAGGCGCATCTATGATGCCAGAATCGCCCTGAGCCTCCTTGCCTTTGGGGTGAACCAATTTGCGACCTTGAATGTGAAAGACTTCAAGGACTTCGGTTTCAACAAGGTGTGGAACCCGCTTACAAAATAAATGCCGCGGCAGGCACCCGAAGCACCTGCCGCGACAAAGGGGTGAATCACCAATCGATCGTCACACCGGCATAAACTCCGGCGCCAGTGCCTTTGATCGGATCACCGTAAAAGTTGGACAACTCGTAGTCGGCATCGAAGGCGTTTTCGACGCGGGCGTGAAGTTTGACTTTCTCGGCAAGCTGATAGGAACCGTAGATACGGGCTACCGTGTAGGCGTCGATTGGATCGCCACCCCACGAGTGGCTTGCCAAATGTGTGGCACCGATACCGACCAAGGATTTTTCCGTCGCCTTCCAATCAAGCGAAGCCGTGGCCGCATTGCGCGGTTGATCATCAAGACTGTCGTGCAGCCATGTCCATGCAGCACGGTAGGAAAGCGTCTCTTCCAGCGCCGCGCCGTGCACGGCGAACTCGGCACCTTGAGTGCGTGTCTGGCCAGCGATATTAACCGGAGGCTTTGCGCGCGAATTGATCTTGTCTTGGATATGATTCTCAAACCATGTCGCCTCGAGCCGATGGCCAAGGATCTTGCGCGTGATGCCGATGTCCCAACCGGTGGCGTGCTCCGCTTCGAGGTTCGGATTGCCCACGCCTAATGATGAACCGAAAAGATCAATGTAGCTAGGCGCTCGGAACGAGGTCCCGATGCCGCCTCGAATCGAGGTCGATGGCACCAGCTCCTGAATCGCGCCAAGCCGCCAGGTTAGTTCGTCGCCATACGCTTCATAGTCCTCCCAACGCAGCGCCGCTGTGGTGGTCAGCTTGTCGGTCGCATCCCATTCGAGTGCGGAATGAACGCCGAAGCGATCGCGCTCCTCATCCGCGCCGATGGTGCTCTCGTAGTTGCTGCGATGGCCATAGGCCCCGGCGAGCAGGCGGACATCGTCCGAGAGTTTGATCTCTTGATCGGTCGAAATGCTGGCATCGCGCAGGTCGCTGCCGTAAGTGCCGCCCGTGTAATCGCTGTCGTAAAATTCCTGATGATAACCGGCGAGAAAGCGTCCGGTCCAGACATCGGAAAATTTTCCCGTGGCATAAAGCGTTGTCAGCGATGCGTCGAGATGATCGTCCGAATTACCAAGATTTTCGTAATACGAATCATTGGCACGAAAAGTCGTGCCAAGCGTCCAGACCGGGTCGATCTGGCCCTCGAAGCGTAGCGCCACAGAACTTTGGTCGAAGTGCTGGTTCGGCGCGTCATTGTCGGTTTGCTCGTAACTACTACCTAAATAGTAATTCATTTTTCCGACCTCGCCGCCGGCTTTCGCACGACCGGAAAACGAGTTGAACGATCCCGCTTCGACAGTGGCCGAGCCGTTCGGATCGCCCGAGCCGCGAGGGGTTTCCATCCAGAGCACGCCGCCGATCGACTCGCCGCCGTAGATGGCACCCTGCGGACCACGCAGGATCTCGAGCTTGCCGATGTCGGTGGTGCGTGCCGCCGATAGGATGTTGCCAAGCGGCGTCGACGAGTCACTCAAACGCATGCCGTCGATGACGATTTGCGAATAGTTGGTGGTCGTGCCGCGGATGAACACCGATCCGAGGGCGCCAGTTTCGCCACCGGTCGAAGTCGAGATCACCCCTGGCGCGGCGTTGAGCGCGTCGCGAAGCTGCAGGATGCCGCTTGATTCGAGTTGCTCGGGATCGAGGCTGGTGACACTCGATGTCACTGTCGAAGCCTCGCGCGGGACACGCAGGGCCGAAACGATGAGCGGTTCGAGTTCGGTTTTTTCTTGGTTGCTTGTTTCGGCAAAGGCCGATTGGACGGGTAACAGGCAAAAGCCTGCAAGGGCCGGTCGGAGCAAGCTCCGCCGGATGGCAGTTGGTATCATTTTTCTCTTCTATGTTTGCTATGTTTGCGCACGAAGAGAGGGCCGCGCGGAAAATAATTTCCTGCAGCCTTCCCTCGTCGATCCCCTTTCGCGGGGGACCACTGAATCCGCGCGCCGCGGAGGCGACGGGCGGTTGACGAGCTACAAGGGTGCAAGTATTCGGGCTCCCGGCTTCATGCCTCATCCCCGTCTTCACCGCCCTTGCGGACGATTGACATGGTGGGGACTCGTATCCGGATACCGCAGCGCGACTGCTCCGGGTTCTCACCGGATTCCATGACGCCCATGTGGT
>JAGWXY010000129.1 GCA_018969605.1 Verrucomicrobiota bacterium
GACCCACACGATCCAAGGCCCGCTTTATTCCGTCTCGCCCATCGCGCTGCGCGAAAAACTTTCCTACCTCTGGACCAACAAACGCAGCATCACCCAACTCGAAACTCCCGACCTCGGCACGGTCCTGCTCATGGAAATCGGCGCCACCTGCGTGGGCGAAATTCACCAGACCTTCAGGCCCGGCAACGCAGTGGAAAAAGGTGCGGAAAAAGGCTATTTCGCTTTCGGCGGATCCTCCACCATCACGATCTTCGAACCCGGCGCGGTGAAACTCGACGCCGACCTCCTCGAGCATTCATTCAACCAGACCGAACTCTACGCCCGCATGGGCGAAGCGATGGCCAGCAAGGCCTAATCCCCCAACACTCGCCACCCGCCACAAGATCCCGATGTCCGATTATCTCAAGTCCCTCGAAACCCATGCGGCGGAAACCCTCAAGCCTGCCGTCGAAGGTCAACTCACCACCACCGAACGCATCGCGCTTTTCAAGCGCTTTCTCAACATCGAGGAAGAACGCATCCTCATGCGTCATCGCTCCGGTGCCGGCGGAATCGAAATCGCCCGCAACCGCGCGAGCCTCATCGACACGATCCTCCAGGCGATTCTCAAGACCTCGATCAATTCTCTCAAGGGCAGCAGCAGGCTCCCAATCTCGCTCGTCGCCACCGGCGGCTATGGCCGCAGCCTGCTCAACCCACGCTCGGACATCGATATCCTTTTCCTCCTGCCACGCGCTTCCAACAAGTTGCCTCAAGCACTGCAGGACCTCGTGCAGGACATTCTCTATCTGCTTTGGGACATGGGCTTCAAGGTCGGCCACGCTTGCCGCTCGATCCCCGAATGCATCGAGCAGGCAAGGCTCGATCAGGAAAACAAAACCTCGCTCATGGATGCCCGCCTTGTCTGCGGCGACACCGAATTGTTCGAAAATTTTCAAACCCGCTTCGCCAAGGAATGCATCGACAAAGGCCAAGAGGCCTTCTTTGAACTGCGTCGCCAGGACATGCGCCGCCGTCATGAAAAATACTCGCACACGGTTTTCCTACAGGAACCAAATGTGAAGGAAAGCTGCGGCGGACTGCGCGACTATCAAAGCATCCAATGGGTCGCCCGCGTGAAGCGCGGCAGCAGCAGGCTCGAGGATCTTGTGGAATGCAAGCTGCTCACCGCCGCCGCATTCCGCGAGCTCGAGGCCGCCTACGACTTCATCCACCGCGTTCGCAACGAGCTGCACTACCACTGCCGCAAAGCAACCGATCAACTCACCCTCCAACTCCAAGGCGTCGTAGCCACCGCCTTTAACTACCCGCAACGCAACATCCTGCGCAGCACCGAGGCGTTCATGCGGGATTACTACCGCCACACCCGCCACATCTATCAGCACACGACTTCGCTGATGGAGGCCTTCCAACTCGAACAGGATTCGCGCGCGGATTCTGGCATTCGCTCGTTCCTCACCTTCCGCAAAAAAAGCCGCGAAGAATTCGACGGCTTCGTCGCCCGCGATGGCCGCCTTTTCCCCGCCCATGGCGAAATTTTCCGCGAGGACCCGCACCGACTCATGCGGCTCTTCCAACATTGCCAACTCCGCAACCTCAAGCTCAGCCCACAGATCCGCCGACTCATCGCGCAACACTGGGATGACATCGACCGGCCCTTCCGTTGCTCGAAAACCAACCGCGAAACATTCCAAGCGATTCTCGAACGCAAAGGCGATGTCGCGCGCGTCCTGCGCCTCATGCACCGCATCGGATTTCTTGGCCGTTACCTGCCGGAATTCGGCGCGCTCGACTGCCTCGTCCAACACGAATTTTTCCACCGCTACACCGCCGACGAACACACGCTGCGCTGCGTCGAACAACTCGACCAACTCATCGCCGAGGACAACCCGCGCCGCCGAATCTATCGCCGCTTGTTTCACGAAATCGCCGATCCCTACGCGCTCTACCTCGCCGTCATTCTTCACGACACCGGCCGCGCCGAAAACGTCCGCGAACACATCGACGGCTCGGCCATGCTCGCATCGCGACTCTGCAACCGCCTGCAAATCCACGGCGCGCGCCGCTCGCTGATCATGTTCCTGGTCGACAACCACCTGACCTTCTGGCGCTTCGCCACCACCCGCAATCTCGACGATCCGGAAGTCATCGCCGAGTTCGCCGCCATCGTCAAAAACCCGTCGAACCTCGACGCGCTTTTCCTCTTCACCTTCGCCGACTCGAACGGCACATCACCCGACGCATGGACCGGCTGGAAGGAAAGCCTCATGCTGCAACTCCACACCGCCACGCGCAATTTCCTCGAGGACGGCCGCGAAAAATATTCGCGCAAACTCGATGAGGACCGCCTCGCCCTGCGCAAGGAAGTGAGCGGACTCATGCGCGATGACTACCAACCCGATGTGAACCGCCACTTCGAACGCATGCCGGCATCCGCATTTCACTTCCGCCAGGCATCCGACATCGTCACCCAGATCCGCACGGTACGCCATTTCCTGCAACGCGAGGATGAAACTTCATCGGCCATCGCCTCGTGCATCAAATGGATCGACCACACCGAGCAAGGATACTCGGAACTCGTGCTCGCCACTCGCGACCGCCCGCTTCTGTTGGAAAAAATCTGCTGCGCCCTCGCTTCGGAACAAATCAATATTTTGTCGGCCGACCTCTTCACGCGCACCGATGGCATCGTCGTGAACATCTTCCGCGTCTGTACCACCAACTTCGAAGCGCTTACCTCCACCGCCACCCGCAAGCGGATCCTTGAAACCTTCGAAACGATTCTCGCCTCAACCCAATACGAACCGGAACGATACCTGCGCCGCCGCGCAAATTTCCTCAAGGACCGCACCGATCAAGACATACCGGTCCCCGTCCGCGCATTCATCAGCAACGAACTCCACCCGACCTGCACCACGCTCGAGATCCAGGCACTCGACCGCATCGGCCTCCTCCACGACCTGTTTCATACGATCAACCACTACGGCCTCAACACCGCCCACGCCCGCATCTGCACCGAAAAAGGCGTTGCGATGGACACCCTCTACATCACCACCGCCCAAGGCGGAAAAGTCGACGACCCCCACATCCTCCAGCTCCTCGAACAACGCGTCTCGACCCTGATCGCCAAGCCAGAAACCCAAGAATCTGCCATCCCCACCAGCTGAACCCACCCCCACAAAAATTTCCGCTTTCCGTCAAGATTCCGCTTGGCAAGCCCACCCGAACTCGCCAATCTCTCTGCCCGCCCGCTCCCGGGCAACGCAACCGCAACCGACCATGGCCGTATCTCTCCGCCTCAACCGCAAGGGCACCAAAGACCGCCCTTATTACAAAATCGTAGCCGTCGACAGCCGCAAGCGTCGCGATGGCCGCTACATCGAACAAATCGGTACCTA
>JAGWXY010000130.1 GCA_018969605.1 Verrucomicrobiota bacterium
TCGATCGTCCCGCCCGCGGTTGGCAGCGGCAAGGCCCTCGAATTGGTTTCCTTTGGTGGTGGTGCGACCGGCTGGATGCTCCATTCGACGCCCGTGCTGGCGGGTTCCGCCCCTGATTGGCAAGTGTCCGCCACGACGAAATGGGTCGGGGCCTACAGTCCCCCGATGGCGCCCCACTACGGCGTCGGCGGCATGTTGCTCTCCGACAACCTTCCCAGCGACGGCCTCACCGGCAACTGGCTCTGGATCGGCTACAGCCGCGGCAATTACGATGGCACCGGCAAGTCTTGGTCTCTCCCCACCATGGAATACAGCCTCGGGGGAGTCTCGGGCAGCGTCCCCTTGGGCGGCCCTGCCTTCCGCGATTTCCCTGAACACGCGCCGATCCCTCTGACGATCAGCCGCACAGGTGGCTCCGCCACCATCTCGCTCTCGATCACTTCTCCGCTCGATGGCCCGGTGAACCGATCCCATGCCTTCACCGGCGCGCAGGCGGCCGCCTTGGACACGCTTCAATACGTCGGCTTCGCCAACTACTACAGCGATTGGGAATACGACAATCTGGTGGTGACATCCTCCTCCGGATCTTCGCTCATCGAAACCTGGCTGGAAGGCCAGCCCTTGAATGATCAAAACCTGCTCAAGTATGCTGTCGGCGGGGCGGCGACTGTCAATTCTCCCGTGGTGGCACCGACGACCTCGCTGGCGGCGGATAAGTTCTCGCTGACGGCGGTCGTGCGGACCGACGACCCCACCCTTCAGGTGGTGGCCGAGACGAGCGAGAACCTGGCTGGCTGGACCAGCAGCGGAATCACCGTGGCAGCGGCAGCCAGCCAGAGTGGCGTGGCGGCCGGTTTCCAACGCCGTGTGTTCAGCGTGCCCCGCAGCGGCGGCTCACCGCCCAAGTTGTTCCTGAGACTGCGAGTGGTTCATACGCCATAGCGGCAAATCAGACCTGAATACGGCCGATGATTGGAGCATTTTGCTCAAATCTGTAGCCGGCACTTGGGGTTGGGTGTGTAAAATTTTCGGCTTCGCCGAGTCTTCAAAAAGAGCGGAATATTTTTTCCACGGCTGCGTTCTTGCTCCGCCGTCGCTCTGCGAGCTATGGCGGACAAGTCAGTCGTGGATGTTTATCCACTTTGCCCGCGCCCCCGGCGCGGCCCTTACGGGCGACCCTTTGGGTCGGCTATGTCGCTCCATTATCGCAACGCCTTGCCCTGGCCAAAATATTCTCGCTCCACCGGCTACACCTTTTCGCAAACTGCTCTAAGGAATGCAATTACGCCAGCCTTGCCATATGACGTAATGCCAAACTAAAATAACATATGTACTTTTTTATAATTATTCGCGACCAAGCCTGCTTTCACATTCGTGACAGCGATGTGCGAGTGTGATCAAACATACGCATCATCGATCTTCCACCCTACACTCCGAAAATCAATTCTTGCGAGCAACTCTGGGATCAAATAACTGACCTACATAGCAAACGTATTTTGCAAAGCATCGAAGAGTTGCGTGAAGCTAGCGTGCCCATCCTTCAATACTGGTGGAACGACGCTCATGCGGTGCTATCACTGGTGGATCGACCCTAGTTGCACACTCAAGAAAACACTTCGTGGAAAAAATTAAAGTCCAAATCTAATTTAGTTTCTGTATTAGATGGTCATTCTATTTGGCGCAATGAGGGGCCGCCATGAGCCAGGGGTGGTGCCGGTGGCGCGCTTGAAAACCGTGCAAAAATACGAAACATCGTGGAAGCCGCAGGTATCGGACACCTCCTCGACCGTCAATTTTCCGCTTCGCAGCAGGTCCTTGGCATATTCGAAGCGGCGCTGGAGGATGTAGGTGGCCGGAGTGGTTTTGAGATGGTGTTGGAAACGCTGGTTCAAGGTCACCGGATTGGTACGCAGTTCCTGGGCCACCTCCTGGACGGTCAGTCGGGTGCCGCGCTGGCGTTCGATGAGAGCCAGCGCTTTGCGCAGAAGCGGGTCCTCCACCATAAACGCGTTGGTCGAGGCCCGCGCAATCACGCGCATGGGTTGGAGGAGCGGAGGGGGTGCCGGATGCTCGCCGCGCACCATGGCATCCAGCAATTCGGCTGCGCGCCAGCCCGCCTCGCGAAACGGCACCTGCACCGAGGTGATCCCCATGCCCGCCGCGGCGTTGGCAATCGGGTCGTCATCCACGCCGACGACGCCGAAGGGTTCGGGGATTCCCAGACCCAGTTCGCGCGCGGCCTGGATGATATAACAGGCACCCACATCGTGGGCGGCGAAGATTCCACAGGGGCTCGGCAGCGATAGGAGCGCTCCGGGGAGACTGGCGTGGTGCTCCTTCAGGTGCCGGGGGCGGTAGGTTCGCAGCACTGATGACAGCACTTCATGGCACTGGACCGGAACCCCTCGCTCCGCTGCCGCCGCAAAGAACCCCTCTCCGCGCTCCCTGGCCCATGCGAGATCCGGCAGGCCGAAGAAGGCAAGGTGGCGGTAACCGCGCTGCATGAGATGCTCGGCCGCCATGCGCCCGATTGCCCGTTCGTCGAGTGCCACCGCCAGTGTTCGCCGGTGCGGCTCATTGGCGAGATAGAAGACATGCGGCTTGGTCAAACGCGCGGATTTGCCGCATAGCTCCCGCAGATCACGCTCGGCAATCAACAGTCCGTCGGCCCGTTTCTTCAAGTCGTCCAAGGTCGATCGTTCGGTCCGCCCCGGATAAGTGCTCCACGGGTCGAGCACCAAGCCGGGCCGCGTGGCCGCATACTCTGCCGCGCCCTGGCAGGCTTCGCGAACATTGTGTTCCTCAAGGTCCCCGATGAAGGCGAAGTAGATTTGTTTCCTGCTCGGCATCTGATATCATGACACGATAGATGAAGCGGGCCCGGTGGCAAAAATAATTGTCAAAACCGTATAGAACTTTCATGCGATACTGCCGATGCGCGAACGTCCGTGATCGTGCAGTATGTCGCTGAGCATGACGAGCGCGCCCTTTACGAAAGCACACGGTCGGATGAACTACCACACCGAGCATCACATGCATGCCGCAGTGCCCAGCTACAATCTGGCCCGGCTCCATGCCGCCATCCGCCACGACCTGCCGCCCACCCCGCACGGGTTGGTCGCGGTTTGGAAACAAATCGCCGAAATCCAGGCTCGGCAGGAGAAGGATCCGTCCTACCAATTCCAACCCGAACTGCCCGCGACCTGAGCGCTTTTCCCCAAAACAAACCAAGCAACCACAAACCACACCATCACCAAAAAAATACGTCAATGAACCTCGGCAAACAAACACGACTCAACCGCCTTTTCGCCCATCCTTCCGGCCGCCTCTGCTCCGTCGCGATCGACCACTTCATCGGCTACCAGAACGGCATGCCGG
>JAGWXY010000039.1 GCA_018969605.1 Verrucomicrobiota bacterium
CGCACGCAGATCCAGCGGACCGTCGCCGATCCTGATGTGCGCGTGATCATATTGCGGCTTAAAAACGCATGGCATCTCGATGCCACCAGCGTGATGGCTCTTGAGGATTTGATCCGCTTCATGCGCGGCAAGGGGCTGCATCTGATTGTTTCCGGTGCGACGCGCGAGGTGTACCGAGTTTTGAGAAACTCAGGTGTGCTCTTAACGCTTCAAGAGGGCTGCGACCGCGACAAAGGCGAAAGCAATCTCTTCCTTTCGCATCCGCGCAACCCGAACCTTTCAACGCGTGCGGCACTTCTTCGTGCTCAAGATCTCATTGGCACCGACAAGGCGCGGATCCGCATTTTCCATGATCCCAACCAAGGGAAGTCCGCGACATGAAAAAGCGGGTGCTCATCAGTGTCGTGTCGATTATCGTCGTGTTGTCTGCGGCATGGTGGTTTTCTCCCGAGCAGGTGATCAAAAGGCGCAGCATTTCATTTTTCGAAGTGCTCACGATCGACCTCAGCAAACCGCCCACGACCCGCGCATTGGCGGTATACAGTCTTCATCCGTATCTCGCGCCTGAGGTCGAGGTCTCAACACCGACGCCTGAAGAAGCCAATGGCACTTTTGCACGCGAGGAATTGGAATCGGCGTTTTCGAGCATCTGCCAGCATGCCTTGCAGTGCCGCTTTTCCGAGCCGGTCATTGAGCATGTGAAGGTCGAGGGCAAGCGGGCGCGCGTGGAGCTGATCTTGAAGGCAAAGGTCGAGTTTCCCGAGATGCGAATTGCCGATGGGCCGTTTCGCGTGAAGCTCGACTGGCTGCGGGGAGAAAAGGACTGGTTGCTGGAGCAGGCGGCGGGCGAGCCGGTGAAAAATGCTGCAAACCGCTGAGTGTCGCGACCCTACGGATTTTTTCTCGCTTAGAAATTGCGGGTTCTGGAAAAAGCGGCAATGGGTAAGGGCATGCAAGTGGTGAGCACAGGATCGGCATTGAGGGATATTTTGCTCGGTGACGAGCAATACGCGGGTCGGCGTGTGTTGGTGCCAACGATGGGAGCGCTGCACCGGGGTCATCTGGCCTTGGTGAAGCACGCAAGGGAAGTGGCCGGTCCTGACGGCGTGGTGGTCGTTTCAATTTTCGTCAACCCGATCCAATTCGACCGCGAGGATGACCTCGAGGCTTACCCGCGACCGCTCGAAACCGACCTCATGCAGTGTCAGGCCGCCGGGGTTGATGTGGTCTTCGTGCCGGATGTTCGTGAGATGTATGCTCATGACCGATCAACGCTCGTTACGGAGAATTCGCTATCACGCTCATTGTGTGGCGCAGCACGTCCCGGGCACTTCGACGGTGTCTGCACGGTGGTGCTGAAACTCTTCATGCTCAGCGCGTGCCACGCGGCGGTTTTTGGTGAAAAAGATTTCCAACAACTTGCCATCATTCGGCGCATGGTGCGCGATCTCGATGTACCGGTGGAGATCGTCGAATCACCAACCATTCGCGAGTCGGACGGGCTCGCTCTCTCATCTCGCAATGTACGACTCAGCGCAACCCATCGTGAGGACGCACCCTGCATTTTCCGAGCGCTCAACGAGGCCGCAAAATTGCACAATGCCGAAGGGATCATTCGTCATGCCATGAAGCGGCTGGGGGAGTCGGAGCATTTGAAAATCGATTATCTCACGCTCGTTGATGCCGAGACCTTGCAACCGATCAATGATCTCAAGCGTCCAAGCATCCTTGCCGCGGCGGTGTTTTACGACAATGTACGACTGATCGATCATGTGCGGATTTCTCCGCCCTGAATTTGTGCGAGGGGGGATCAGCGCACCACCTTGCCGCCGAGCGAAAGGATTCGCGCATTGGCTTTGGCCGACTCCGCTTCCGGGATGTTGCCATCGCGCACATACATCTGCGAAAGACTGGTCCATGCCAGAAGGTCATTCGGTCGCAAGGTCACGGCCTTAAGTCCGCAGCCGATCGCTTCGCGGAGGTTGCCGATTTTCATGAGCCCCATGCCAAGCGCGTGCCATGCGTCGAAGCAATCGGGGGCGATCTCCACGCAGCGGCGGTACAGGGCCACCGCCTCATCCAGCTCGCCGAGCGCCAAGTGACCATTGGCTTCGTCGAAGAGGGCATCGAGTGCTTCGTCCGCCGCCATGGATTTGCTTGTGAGGAAAAATTGCCGCAGAATCAGCGTTTGATCAGGGATTCGACCTTCGCCGCATCGGTGCGCTCCTTAAGCCAGCTGGTGAATGCGAGCATTTTGTTTTGCATGGCGCTCGACTCGACCTGGGCCTTGATCTTTTCCTCGCTTTTCGAGTCTTTCTCAACCTCGCGGCTGGTGACATGCACGATGAAAGCGCGACTAGGCTCGGTGATGATTTCGCCGATCGTTCCTGGGTCGACATTCGAGGCGCTTTGGAAAAGTTGGCGCGGCTCGCTCGCGGCATTCGGCTGGGTGGAGCTTTTGATTTTCTTGAACTCCTTCACATGGGAGGCGTCGATGCCGGCATCCTTGGCGGCCTCGGCGAATGATTTGCCGGCTGCGAGTGAGGACTTGATTTTTTCCATGGCCTCACCAGCACCTTTCTTGAGGGCCTCTGCGGCTTTCTCCGCCACTAGCTTCGTGCGAGCTTCTTCACGGGCTTCCTCAAATGTCTTGGGGCGCGGCTTTTCCTCACCATCAAGCCGTGCAATGAGCCATTGGTTTTTGCCAACGGCGATGGGTTGGGTGATCTTCGAAAGCGGATCGGCGGTCGGGACGATTTGAAAGAGTTCGTCGACCACTTTGCCTTTGGAGCTCGAGGAGCGCAGCATCAAATCGAGCTCATTGGGGGTCTTATCCTTGGAGAACATGCCGGTCGTCTGGACGGTCCAGCCGTTTTGCTTTGCTAAGTCTTCTAATCCGGCACCTTTTTGCTCTTCGAGCTCAACGGCGAAGTTGTCGACCAAAGTATCCAGTTCTTTTTGATTCACTCGCTCCTCCTCCTTCACTGCCGCATCCTTTGCCTGTTCCTTCGCTTTCCTTTCTTCGTCCTTGAGCGTTGCGTCGGCGATCGTTTCGGCCGGCTTGGGAGCGGCGGGTTTAGGGCTTAGAATGAGGTAGGAGAACTTGCGCTGCGGTTCGGTCATAAATGCGTCCTGAATATTTTCCCAATAACTTTTGACTTCCTCGTCGGTGGGTTTGATGCCTGCTTCGAACGGAGCGAGGTCGAGACGGGCGATGGATCCGCTGATTTGTTGATTATCGAGCGCCTGGGCAGACTTCACCGCATCCTTGTTCATCGTAAGGCCGCCGCCAATGATTGAGTTGATACGAGTTGATGCGATGGCATCCGATGCCAATTCGCGCAGATCGCTTTCGGTCATGCCAAGTCTGCCGATGCCTTTTTCGATGAAATTGTTGTAAGTTTCCTGATCGAAGGATCCATCTTTGCTGCTGAATGCCTTAAGTTTGCGGATGTAGTCGGCGATCTCCTCGTCGCCAGGGTGGATGCCAAACTCGTTTTTTGCCTCGCGCAGAATCATACGGCCGACGAAAAATTTCTCGGCGGCGTCTTCCTGGCTGGTGGCGCCTTGGGCGAGTTCCATGAGAAACTGGTAGAGGCTGAAGTCGCCCGCGCGGGCAAGTCCGCCAACGAGCTCGAATGCTCCGGTTCCGAGATGCTTGAATTCCTTGTCGTTGTAGGTGCGACCATTGATCCGGTACACGGCATGACCACCGGCCCCGCCCCTGAAAAGATCGTCCTTGATGCCGATCACCAGCGATATGATTACGATAGCGATGAAGAACAGGACGAGGCCTTGGTATTTGCGGATGTTTTCGATCATGGGGAAAGTGGGTGGTTCGGGAAAGGCGGGCATTTAAACGGGCCGAACCGTATCCAGCAACCGCAAAGCATGGGGGGCGCGCGAAATACACCGCTTGCTACCGCGGCAGAATTCCCCAGTGACAGGGGGCACGCCCCAACAATACGGCTTGCCGCCCGGCGGGATAAGGGGTTCCTTGTGCATTCCGATGAACTTACGACGCATCAACGAATTTTTTTGGGGCAACTCCGTGGCATTGGCGTGGATGTGGGGGCTGGGCCTGTTTTTCAGCGTTCAAGTCACCTTCATGTTTGGCCTCAAAGGCCTGCTTTGCTTCGCGATTCCGAACGCGGCGGGGCTCATGCTGTTTGGTTTTCTGACGCACATCGTGGCGCGCCGCCATCCGGGCGGTCAGGAGTCCCTGGCAATTTTCTTTGAGAAATTCTCGAAACCCTTCCGGCTGATTTTTTACCTCTATCAGTTGCTGGCGATCGGGCTCACGGTCTTTGCGCTGACCAAGTACCTCTTTGGGCCGATCCAACTTTTCACCGGCGGACTCAATGCCCTTTACCTCGGCATGGTTGTGTTCGTCATCCTTGCGGCCGGCTGCCTCTTTGGCGAGGAGTTCGGTATCCAGCGCATCAAGCTCGCACATGCGTTTCTCGGGCTCGTTGTTCTCATCTGCGTGATTCGCATGATTGCGGGTCTGCACCCGGAGCATGGGTCGTGGATCGACTTTGGCTTTGAAGGCACGGGTCAATGGGAAGGTCCAAACCTGGCTGGATTCGTCATTCCATTCCTTGTCGGCTTGTTGGTTGGGCCTTGGCTGGATCTTCAGCATTGGCAGCGGGCGATCCAGATGCACCGCGAAAAAAACTCGATTCGCGCGAGTTATGTCTTTGGCGGTGTCATTTTCTTCATTCTGCTCATCGTGCACGGCTGCCTTGCATCATGGGTGATGGGCAAAAGCGGCCTTGCTGCGATTGGCACGACCGGTCTCGACGGATTTCACTACGCGCACGACATCATCGTCACCTACATCGACCGTATGGACGAGGCGAGTGCCGGGCTGCTGCCCGCGGCCTATTTCACCTTTCTCGGAATTTGCGCCCTTACGACCATCGACAGCGGCTACATCGCCTTAAAGTGGTTCCTCGGGCTGAATTTCGCCAAAAACGAAAATGTCCTGCTTGGTATGATTCCCAAGCGGATACTCGAGTCGCCGATCCCGAGTTTTATGCTCATTGCGGTCGCGACACTGATCAGCCTTTGGGCGAACCTCGAGCTTGAATACTTCATGGTATTTTACGCCTCGTTTTTTGTGGGTTATGCCTCACTGGCGATTGCCCGTTGTTTTGTGCCGAACTCGCAGCAGCCGCTGCCGCAGATTCGCATGTTTTCGCTGGCGAGCATATCGCTGGTGATCTTTGCCTTCGGTTACTGCACCGGTGCGAATTCCTTGCTGGTGCTCGGCTCGCTGCTGCCACTCGTGCATGTGATATGGCTGGTGTTCAATGCCGACCTCCTCAGGGTCGTCAGCGCCAAGGCAGGGGAAGTGATGGAGGCAGCCTCGGAAATTCCGGCGATCCGAGCGATCGCCAAGACCGCGCATGTCGTCGCCGGCAGCGAGGTTGTCGCGCCGCGAGAGCGCGGAACGCATGACATCGCCGGACACTTCGAGGGTAAATGGTTTGTTTACTCGACCATTGCCACCTATGCCGATACCAACTCGGTCGGCAATGTCTACTTCGGCATGTACGGCATGTACGTCGGCAAGACCCGCGAGCTTTTCTTTAACGCCGCGATGCCGGACTTCGATCTCAAGACGACGCATTTCTACATTCTCACGCGGTCTTTCGAGCACAAGTTCGTGCGCGAGGCGCGCGAGTTCGACACCATCACTGTCAAGATCCGCGTGGCCGACTTCAATCGGAAGTTCTGCACACTCGAGCACCAGGTGTTCGGCACCAACAACGAGCTGCTTGGCAAGGGCAAGCAAAGCCTGCTCTTTGTTTCGTCGAAAGATTACAGCCTGCTCGACATTCCGCCCGAGGTCTACAAGGCCTTCATGCCATACCTGTGATTTAGCCCTCACATTTGATTCAGGCTTTGGCGAGTTCCTCGCGGCTCACGCCGCGCAGCTCGAAGATCCGCTGGATGGTCTCCTCGATGAGGTTGTTCGGGCATGAGGCACCGGCGGTGATGCCGATGTTGAGCGGTCCGTCACTGGCAATGATGCTTGCGTATTCGGAGCTGATCTCTTCCTCGCGGTGCAGGTCGTAATGCACGATCCTTTCGAGCGACTCGATGCATGAGGCCCCGCGGATGAAAAAGGTGGGAAGTTTTTGCTCGGCGATCTCGACCAGGTGGGCGGTGTTCGAGCTGTTGTATCCGCCGACCACCAGCATCAGGTCCATCGGGTGGCGCAGCATTTCAAACAGTGCGTCCTGACGTTCCTGGGTCGCGCCACAAATTGTGTCGAACATCTGGAATGCCGTGTCGTTGCCATCGCGTCCATGAATTGCGTCGCGAATCCGGCGCTGGATCTCCTCGGTCTCGCTCTTGAGCATGGTCGTTTGATTCGCAATACCGACCCTGGCCAGGTGCTTGTTGGGATCAAATTCCGGCGAGCATGCATCTTTGAAGCGCTCGAGAAACTCCTCCTTGTCGCCACCGCTTCGAATGTATCGGCATACATAATCGACATCGTCGAGCGTGAGGACGACGAGGTAATTGCCATCACCCGCATCGCCAAGTGCCCGTGATGCGGTCGCGCGGGTTTCCTCATGACCGGCCTTGCCGTGAATGATCGAGGTGACACCATCCTTGGCGTATCCTCGCACGCGACGCCAGACTTTCATGACATCGCCACAGGTGGTGTCGATGACCTGACAGCCGCGTTCTTCGATTTTTTGCATGAAATGGCTGGGAGCTCCGAATGCTGGCACGATCACCACATCATCGGCGCCGAGTTGGTCGTAATCGGTGGTGAGTTCCTTCCATGGCAGTGAGACGATGCCCATTTCCCGAAGGTGGCGGTTCACATCCGGGTTGTGGATGATTTCACCAATCAGGAATATTCGCTGATCCGGAAAAACCCGGCGGGTGGCGTAGGCGAGGTCGATCGCGCGTTCGACGCCGTAGCAGAATCCGAACTGACCGGCCAACAGGATCGTCGTTTTGCCGATGGAAAGTCGCCCGCCTGCCTCTCGGATCCGACCCACAATTGACGAGTGAAAATGGGCGGCCACCTCGGCGGCGACGCGTTCCATCACATCCGGTCGGCGCACATTGACCCTTGGCCTCTTCGCTTCACTCGTCTGATCGCTCATGGATGTGGGGATATAGTCTGGAAAGAGGCGCGTACCAACCCTTTTTCGGACCCCAATGGGCCAATCATTCCCTCTAAACCCTTGATTTCATGCAGACATTTGCAATGTTCATAGAGCCAGCAACTTACCCACTTGCTTGCAACCCATCCGATGCCTACCCAGTTCCGCCGCATTGCGCTCATTTTCGGTCTGCTCGTTCAATTTTCCCGTGGCGAGGCTTTGCTGCAGTATTTCAATACCAGCTGGTCCGAAATTGCCAACAAAATGCCCGAACTGGCCGAGGCGGGATACACGGCTTTGTGGTTGCCGCCACCTACAAAAGGATCCGGCGGATTGTCGGTTGGCTATGACCTCTGGGACCCCTTCGATCTTGGTTCAAAGGATCAGCGCAACTCTGTGCGCACGCGTTACGGCACCGAGGCCGACCTGCTGAATTTGATGGAAGTGGCTCACCGATTTGGCGTTCGCATTTATTTCGACAACATCATGAACCACCGGGCCTTCGATGTGCCGGGGTACAACGAGGACACACCGATCGATGTTTACCCGGGCATGGTGCCGGAGGATTTCCACCTTCGCCGCACCGAAGACGGATTTTATCGCAAGTGGGACAACACGCGCGACTGGAGCAGTGCCTGGGAAGTGCAAAACCTCGGGCTCGCCGACCTCATCGACATTGCCCATGAAACCCCGAACACCAACCACGGGGCGAACATGAACGATGATCATCCGAAGTACTCGTTTATCCGCGATCTTGAGCGACCCGCGCAGTACGACAAAGACAAGGACGGAAATGTGGCCTACTTCGGCGTGCTGATCGATCAGGCCCGCGCTGAATTGGGGGCCAACGCCTCTGCCGAGCAACTTCGACTGAAGGCTAAGGAATATATCAATGCCAACAAAGCAGCCTTTATCGAAGATGTCGGTGCTTACCTGATTCGTGCCGCCCGATGGAAAATGGATCGCACCAAGGCTGATGGTCTGCGTCTCGACGCGGTGAAGCACGTGCCGGACTATTTCTTCGGTCAGCAATCGGGTGCGAACAAGGATACAAGCGACGCTGGCTATCTCGGCGGCGTCCAGTGGCAGTTCAACCGCTCGCGTGGATTCACCGATACCAACCACCGCGACTCGGTCTTCGAAGACAAGCGCGGCCGTGATGATGCGATGCTCTTCGGCGAGCACCTTGGTCAACCACCGGGCTACAATGGCTATTGGGACTCGGGCATGCGTTTGGTGGATAACGACCTACGCAGCAAACTCAACGGCGTGCTTGGCAGCCCGTGGGGGACCCTTGCGGGACTGGACTCGCCAGGTGCCGGCGGGTTTTCGCCCGGGCTCGGTGTCATGCACGCCAATAGCCATGATAGCGATTACGCGGCCCTCAAGGAATGGCAGCATGCGTTTTACATGACACGAGAAGGTATCGGCCTGATCTATTCCGACGGTTACTACAAGGCGGCCACGCTCGGTGAGTCCGGCGGCGCTTTCCCGCGTCATGCCAACACGAATTTTCTCGGTCAGTTTGCCGATCCGCGCATTCCAAACATTCTCAAGATCCACAATGATTTCGCACGCGGTCTCCAGCAAGGCCGTTGGAGCGATGGCGACTATCTTGCCTTCGAGCGCCGAGACAACCGCGACAAGTTCGGCAATACCAGAAGCGGAAATGCTGCCGAGGAAATCACGATGGTGGCAATGTACAACGACAACACCGCGCAAGGTCAGGCGCGTGGCATCAGCTCAAGTTTTCCCTCGAATGCTTACCTCTGGCAGTATGCCGAAGGGCCGAACGGTTCGTCGCAAACCGGGTTCTACAAATACGCTGGCGAACTCAATACCGTGGTGGTGCCACCCGGTGGTTATTTCATCTTTAGCTGGCGCACGCCGGAGCTTTCGACTCTGTGGCCGGCAGCCGCGATCACGCTTTACCAAAATGGCGAAGAAGTGCCGCGCATCACGGTGACCCGCAAGGATGGTCCCGATGGTGACAAGAGTTTCAACCCGTACGGGATTTCCAATCGCGGATACCCGGTTGGATCGACGCCGGAGGATTATAGCTATCGGACGAGCGTTCCGGTGGTGAAGGGCGGCTCACCGCTGAGCATCATCGCGCGGGCTGACGGCTCGGCGGAGAACATCATGCTGAAGCTTGATGGTGGTGTGGACCTCAACGGCACTCGTCCAGTTGGCAACACCGACCCGGCCTTCCGTGATCACCCGCCCGGCATCTTCAGCGACATCTGGGCTGGCCTTGAACAACCGACTTATGTCGATCGCCAGCATCCGGAAAAATTTGCGGCCAAAGACACCGTGCGTTGCCAAATCGGGTCCCCGGGCGCCGAGACATTCATCAAGACCATCGGTGGCTCTTACTCGGTCAACCCCGGACCTGCTGCCGCCAACAACTACGGCACGGAGAATGGCAATCAGGCGTCATGGATCTATCATGATGGAAATGACACTGTCGGCGGGCTAAGCGGCACGATCCCGAGGCAGTTCGATGATTCGGGCAACAACATTGTCATTTGGGCCAAGAGCAATTCGCTCGGTATGGGCTTCAAGATGTTTGTCTATTACACCACCGACGGTTCCTTCCCCGAAGGTGCGGGTGGCATCGGGCGCGCCACCACCAAAGCGGCCGAGCTGAACTATCGACACAATCAAGGCAGCGACGACTGGTGGGCATCGGCATCGATTCCCAAGCCGGCTGCTGGAACGAATTTCACCTACAAAATCGGCGCCTACAAAATTGGTGCCAGCTCCTGGTGGCCAGCAGGACCGATATCAGTTGAATACAAAAAGAAGATGCTCACCACTTTCCGGGTGGCAGATTTCAACCCAGCCACCATCCAGCACTTCCCGCACAACGACTATGCGCGCGTGCCGACGCTTGGCAAAACTTACAACGAATGGCCATTCGCGATGCAGACCGGCCTGTCCGAAGGCTTCCATGTGATCCGTGCAAGGGCCTTCCTCAACCGCGACGTCAACACCTCGGCACCGCTGTACCAAACCTTTACACAAACCTTTTATTACGATGCCCAAACACCGCAGGGCGCGGTCGCATTCCCGCAAAACAATGGCGATACCGTGGGCGGCTCTAGCTATGAGATCGTGGTGCGCACCGATGCCACCGTGCAGGAAGTTTGGTACCACATCGACGACTCCGACCCGGGAAACAACGACACGGTCACCAAGCAACTCAACGGCAATGGCGCGGGCTTTGAACCCTTCACCGATGCGAATGGCAACGGCATCCGTGACAGCGCGGAGGAGTTCATCGATGTGAACGGCAACGGCACATATGACACGACCCTCTCCGATGCCTGGGCCAAGGCCACCGAGGTGACACCGAGCCTCGCGATCACCAGTCCTTACCAAAAGGAATGGAGATTCCGTTACAACAATATTCCGGCCACGGGGCAGGGGACGATCAAGGTCCGGCTTCTCGAAGCTTCCTCGTCGCGCAACCTCACGCTCAACGCGACCACCGCCAATGTCACGGAAATCTCCCGCAATGTCGAAACACGCGGACCCGATGAACGCGTCAACATCGCATGGCCGCGCAGTGATGGCGACCGGGTGGACGACAACTACACGATGAAGGTGTATTTCACCCAGGCGCTCAGCCGAGATATCAGCGAACAGGAGTTAAAAAACCGCATGACATTCTCCGCCAACGGCGTTGATCAGGGTCGCGATGGCTGGACGATCAATTACGGCAATTTTGGTGCCGGCAATGCGTTCCACGAATTATCCATTCCCTTGCCCAACCTTTACAACGATGATCCAAATTTTGTTCACACGCTGCGTGTCCTCTATCGATTCCCCGACAATTATTCGGAAGTCGCCAAACGCGGACTCGCACTCGAAGCGGTGCGGCTCGTGAGGGCCAATCCGAGCACCAAACCCTTCGTGCGGATCACTCAACCCTCCGAATTGGGATCCGATGGCAAGCCGACCGAAATCATCCTTCCCGATAAAACGGGCGCGGACTCGCTCAAATACACCGTGCGGGTGGAGACCAGTGCCACAGTCACCAGCCTCAATCTGGTTGGATCACCAACGATCTCCTTGATCGAGGAATCCTTCACCGACATCAATGGCAACGGCCTTTGGGATGCCGCTGAGGCCTACACCGATTTGAATGCAAACGGCAGTTTCGATGTTGGCGAAAATTTCTTGGACCTCAACGGCAATGGCATTCGTGATTCGGCCGAGCCGTTCACAGACAGCAATGGAAACGGCACCCGCGAGGGCGTGACAGTCACGACGAATGGCAACACCAAGACCTGGGATTTCACTTGGAACATCACTGCTGCCGGAAACTACCTTCTCACCGCCAGCGCCACGGTGAATGGCCAGTCAACCGTCTCCACCCGCAACGCCCGCGTGATTCTCCGCCAAGTCGTCGATGCGGATGGAAATGAGAACAACGACGATGACAATGACGGGCTCATTGACATCACCGAAACCAACAAAAGAAATCTGCCTGCTACCCAATCCGAGACTTGGAGCAATGGCGATGTGCATGTCTGGTACGTCTCCGGCCGCACCTTGCCGACGAGTCCCGATTCCGACGGCGACGGCTTGCCCGATGCCCTTGAAGTCGGCTGGCGCGTCGCAGCCAATCCACCCACCGACCCTAACGCCGATACGAATGGCGACGGTCGGCCGAACTTCATCGGCGACATGGATCCGCCACTTTACGCGGTCGTTGAGCATGCTGGATTTGTTCCAGGCGTTGGATCGCAAAGCGCAGGCGACGATCGCACCCGCCAGGCTGCTGGCTCGGTGACCGATCCAACCAGGGCCGATACCGATGGCGACGGGCTCAATGACGGCATTGAGGACAAGAATGCCAACGGCTGGACCGATGGCGATGGCAAGTCCTTGCCGCTCACTGCCGGGCGCAATGCTTATGCGACGGCACGACCCAACACCGGCGACTGGCCTAACCGTTTCATCGACAGCTTTGAAACATGGACGGAAACAAGCCCGAACCTGGCCGACTCGGATGGCGATGCCCTGCAGGATGGATTTGGTGAGGACAAAAATTTGGATGGCGCGATCAATGGCGACACCAACAACAACCGTCTTCACAACAGCGGCGAACAGTGGAGTGAAACCGATCCCTTAAAGGCCGACACCGATGGCGATGGTTTGCCCGACGGCTGGGAGGATCAATACGGCCTTGACCCGCTTGATGACGGCGCTTTCAGCGAACGCAGCGACAGCACAGGCAATCCCAACAATGGCGCAAGCGGCGATCCGGACAATGACGGCTTCACCAACGCGCAGGAACTTGCCAGCGGCACGCATCCGACGCAGCCAAACACCATCGGAGGAACTGCGGGTGAGGGAAGCATCAGGATTGGTACATTCACTGACTGGAACCACGGTGACCTGCTTTCTCTGGACGAATACAATGAAGGCGGCAGCCAAGGTGCCGATGTGTATCGCACGAATGGCAACGACAGCTCGCGCGACATCGTGGCATTCTCATTCCGCGACGGGGGAGATGTCAGCGCCGGTGGTGATGGTCGGGTCTACTTCCGCGTCGACTTCATGGATCTTGCCGCCAATGCTTGGCAGGGTGAGGTCGATTCCTACATCGTCATCGATACCGGCAACACGGCGACGGGTGAACGCTCGATGCCGAACGAGGTCGACATCGCGACGGACATGAGATGGGAGCTTGTGGTCGCCACCTACGGACAGAATTTCGGATCGATTTTCGTCGATCGAAATCTCGCTACCAACACCACTACTCAGTTCCAGAATCCGGTCACCGAAGGCGGTGTCGAGTCACGGGGTTTTGGTGGCCAAAATGAAGCCTCATGGTCGAGCCGCTTTGATGCGGTGGAAATCGCCATCGAGCGCAGGCACCTTAAGGATGCCGGATGGCTGGGGGACCCCAACACGCTCAATTTCCAAGTCTTCACCACGATGCCCAACACGACTGGCAGCGGCAGTGGCGACATCTCGGGCCGCAATGACATTCGTGATTCGATCGCCGATGACTGGCTCGCCTCGGATTATTGGAAGGATCAGGACAACATCCGCCTCAATGGCAAACTTTCCGGCTACTTTGGTCGCAGCGCGAACAACGACCGCAACAAGTCCGCCAAGGTCATGCTGCTGGCTCATGGAAATCAGGCCATCCAACCTTCGAGCGTGACGCAATCGCTCATCCGCAGCGGATCGCCGGCGGTCGGATACTCGCGCCTTGTGCAGACCCACGAGTCGTACAACGCGCCACTCACGCTGCACCTAACACCGACGCTCGCCTCGGCATTGCAATGGGCAAGAAATCCAAACGCCGGATCATGGCCGAACAACGACGGACCAACTTTCAACACCCGTCTGCGCAATCTTGTTTCAAGCGGCCGGGTCTCGCTCGTCGGCTCAAGTTTCTCCGATCATGTGCCGAGGTATTTCCCGCAGGACTTCAACAACTCCAACAAGGCCTTGTCGGAGCAGTTCCTCGACACCATCTACGGCACGAATGCCGCATCGCGCTTGGTCTACTGGCCGTCCGAGCGGGTGCTCGACACCACCACGCTCCAAACGATCGATGGCATGGGCTACGACTTCACCTTCGCCGACCAGATGCGTCATTTCCTCAAATGGTTCGGCCGTTCATCGGCCCTCGGCACCCCGGGCTATCGCATCAACGAAGTGAACGGTGTGAAAATTTTCCCAATCCACGATGTCACCAGCGAGTATCTCGATCAAACCCTCGACGAAGGCAGCAGCCTCGCAGTGCGGCAACTGCTCTCACGCCGCTCGCGCAGCGGAGTCCAGGATCAGGTCGTGACGCTATGGCGCGACATGGGGGACTTCGCCAACAACACCAAGGCCAACAGTTACGATTCGAATGTGCGCTGGCTGTCGAGCCGTCCGTGGATCCGCGTGGTCACCGCCCAGCAAATTGCAACAGGTCAGGTGAGCTACAAAGGTCAGGACGGCAACACCTACAGCACCTGGGGCACGGTCACGCAAGGCAATGCCACCACCACGCGCATTGTCTCGAAGGATTGGGTCGATCACGCCAGCGGTGAAACTTACGACAACTGGTATCACGGCGGAAACAACCGCCCGGGACTTAAAAACCAGTCATTCGGAGCAACGACCGTGTTCGGACAAGTCGGCGAAAGCGGCCATGCCAACACGGTTTGGAACTCCGTCAAATTGGTCGATACCGGCGCTGCCAACTTGCGGCGTGTCGCGGAAACGGTGATCCATGGCGCGATGTTTCAGACGGCATTCCACAACTCCACGAATGCCGACCTCAGCAAGTACAGCACGGGAGATTACATCAGCATCGACAATGGCGTTGGCCAAACGCTTGCCGATTTCGCACGCAACACCCAGTCGCAAACCCGCTTCGCCAATATCTACGGTCGCGTGCAGCAATGGAACGCAAGCGCCAACGCCAGCACTCTCGCTGCAGAAGCGGTCGATGTGGATCTCGATGGAGCCAGCGAATACCTGCTCTACAACAGCCGTGTGTTTGCGGTCTTCGAGGGCAAGGGTGGACGCATGACCGCCGGATGGCTGCGCAATCCTGACACTGGACTTGTTTGGCAAGTTGCCGGCAATTTCGCCTCGTATAGCAACACGGACACTGAAAATGAGGGTGATAGCAACTTCGTGGGATCGAGCACCACGATCAATGCCTACCGCACCAGCGGATTCAAAGACTGGTGGACCGTCGCAGGTGCCAGCGGCACAAACTCCGGCGTGAATGGCGATTACACGGTCAGCGCCGCCAACGGCAGCACCGGATGGACATTCTCACGCAACGGCATCAGCAAAACCATCTCATTGCCAAACACCTGGGCAGGAAGACTCAACGCCGCCTACTCGCTTGGATCAAACAGCAAACTCTTCGTCCGCTTCGGACTCTCGCCGAACCTGCTCGACCTCATGCTCAACGGCCATTCCAACCTCGGCAACGAGGTCACTGCCGATGTTTCCGGAAGCCGCCGTCTCGATCTGGTGAACAACAACGGCACCGATACGATCAGGGCATTCGTCGTCGCGCCGCAAATCAACAATGCCGCCAGTGATGTGACCGGATCCAGCTTCACCACCGTCAACCGCCGCAACCAAGCCCAAACGCACCAGGTCGAAGTTGAGCTCACCGGCGCCGGACCGCACTTGCTGACCCTCGGTTTTGATCAAGGCGTGGATGACCAGGCGCCCAATCTCAGCACCGACGGCATTCCAAATTCGTGGTGGGACGACTACTTCACCAACACAGCGGACTATGTCGGCAGCGCCGATCCCGATGGCGATGGCATGACAAATTCCGTCGAGTGGCTGATCGGACTCAATCCGATCTTAAACGACATCAACAGCTATCCGAAACTATCGATCACCAAGTCAGGTACCAACTACAAGCTCAGCATCCCGACCATTGGCAACCGCCGTTACCAACTCCAAGTTTCCAACGACATGTCGAGCTGGACAAATTCGGGTCAGCCCATCGACACCGCGGTCGGCGCCGCTGCCGGGTTGCTTGAGATCACCGATACACCAGTAGGATCGAGACGCTTTTACCGGATGCTTATTTCGACGGTTCCGTGAGGAACTTGACCAGATCCTCGCGGGTTTTCTTCAAGTCCGTGGGGTTCAGGTAAAACATGTGCCCGCTTTCGTAGAAAACGGTTTGGATTTTGGATCTCGCGGCTTGCGGAAGATCGAGCATGTGGCGCAGCGAATAGGCCATTGATTCGGGCGGTGTGGCGAGGTCGTTGTGACCGCTCATGACCAGCACCTTGAGATGCGGATTGTCACGCATCGCATTCGACAAGCGATCGGCCACATTCACCACCGCATTATTCGCATCCCATCGCCATGGCATCACCTTTTGCGTGAGAATTTCGTAAGGCCGATCCTCATCATAACCAAGATCGCGGCTAAGGTAATCCATCATCGCAGTGGAAAACGCGCCGTAGGCCAGCGAGTAGGACGGATCATACTCGGCCTCCCTCGCGGTTTTGTCGCCCACATCGGCAGTCACGCGCGCATCGAACCTGCCAATGACCTTACCTTCGTTTCTCAGCAACTCCGCACGAAAAACCATCGGATCAATCCGCAGGTTGTAGCGCTGCCATATCGCAGCCGGTAACGAGGTCAGCGACTCAAGCTTGGCCGCGATTTTTGCATTGAGTTCGGGGCTGATCGACGAACCCATGATCAAAGCCGAGGCATATTCAGCATACGCAAATTGCGTGGATTCAGCCACGAGCGTGTCGCGATCGCCTTTGACCTTGCCATGAAAGTGCGCCACGGCGGTGTAGGCGGGCAGGAAAACCGAGCGTGAAATTTCGCTGCCGGGATTGGCATCGAGCGTAGCAAAATCCAACAGTGAAGAAAGCAGGATCACGCCATTGAGCGGCATGCCATAGCGCGATTGAAGATGCTTCGACAGGCCTGCCACACGCATGCCGCCATACGATTCCCCAAGCAGATATTTCGGCGATGCCCAGCGGTCATGGGCGCTCACCCACATGCGCACAAAATCGCCGAGCGATTCGATGTCCTGATTGAGCCCATGGAAATCCTCGGGCTTGGCCTCATTTTCCGCTCGGCTGTAGCCGGTCGAAACGGGATCGACAAAAACCAGATCGCAAACATCAAGAATGCTCAGCGGATTTTCCGAAACACGAAGGGGAGGGGGAGTCGAGCTGGTGCCGTCACCTTCGAGGTTCACAATCCGCGGACCCAGCACGCCGATGTGTAGCCATACGGCGGATGAACCCGGACCACCATTGAAGGCAAACATCACCGGTCGATTCGTGCGATCCGAGACATCTTCGCGTTCGTAGCTGACATGAAAAATCGACGCGCGCGCCTTGCCGTCATCACCCTTGAGTTGGATTTTTCCAGCCGTCGCCTTGTAGGGAATTTTCTTACCGGCAATAAGCACCGAGGCTTGTTTGATGACCGTTTTTGGAGCTTCGGCAGGGGTAGCGGCGGCATCAGGTTTTGGAGCAGGGGACTTGGCCGGCTCATCGGCGGCAAATGCGGAAATGGCCAGGGTCAGAAACAGCGCAGAAGTTCGAATCATGCCGCCACTCTAGGGGCATGGGGCATTCTTGTCCATGTCCAGAAAAGGGCCCCGAATCCTCATGTGGACGCCTAACCAAGCGATCACTCTGCCTGCATGGCGCGGATCTCTTGCTTGACCATATCCGCCAGTTCTTTCGGGGCCAAAGCTTTGGCGCAGCTGCCAAAACTCAGCACCCAACGCAGAACCTCTTCGAGTCGGCCAACTTCAAAGCAAACTTCGACGCGGGTGCCCTTGGCATTGAGTAACTTGGTTTCCTGAGTCGGATGCCAGCGTCGCTCCTGCGCCATCGCCGCAGCGTAACCCCGAAGTTCGACCCGAACTTCATGCCGAGCATCGTCACCAGCGACATTCCAGATGCCAAACGACCGATTCAAATAAGCTCTTCCGTCAAAATCTAACGGTCGATTGAATTTAGTGCTTAAAGCTTTGATTCGACTAATCCTCGGGAGCGCAAATGTCCGCAATGCCTGGCGATCCGCATCGAATGCGATGAGGTACCAGCCGCCATCGACCTCGCCGAGGTGAAGCGGATGCACCTTGCGAAGCTCGGCATCGTCCGATGTCATTTTTCGGTAATAAAAGGTCGTAACCTGTTGATTTAGAATAGATTGCGTAATTTCACCCAAGCGTTTGATGTCACGGGGCTTCTGTTCGAGGGTTTTGCGGGAAAAAGCCTCGTCGAGATCGCTCCAGGAAAACTGGATTTTATCCATCATGCCACGGGTTAACTTGGCAAAAGCATCCTGAAGCACCGTCGCCAAGGCGGTGCCACGAACCGATTCCAGGGCGTTCCTTGCGAGGAAGAGTCCGGCCAGCTCGTCGGTAGTGGTCTGAAAAATCGGAAATCCGCTGATATCCGAATCGTAGAAATACCCGTGCAGCGTATTTTCATAGACCAGCGGCAGGCCGAGTTCGTCCCGCATGAACGAAATATCGCGCTGAATGGTCTTGCGTTCGACCTGCAGCTTTTTCGCAAGGTCGTTGCAGTTGGGGTAAGATCCGCTGAGAATCTCCGAGTGAATCTCGTAGATCCGATAAAGCGGCCGACGGGTCTGAGCCGTGCGCTCACCAACGGTCACATGTTTTTTGGCTTTTTTGGATTTCCGTCTCATCTGAGGCTCGCTTCTGCGATGCTAGGCATATGTCAGATCCGACCCCATGTGGAATCGATTTATTTAACTTGTGACAATGTATGTAATGCGGATTAATGATCAATTAAGCCATGCAAGGTCTTGATTTCCCCGATTGGGACCCCGATTACCTGCTTTTTCCCATCAGAGCAGCCTGCGTGGCCGGGGTCACTTCGAAGCGTCCGGAGCCTGAGCCTTTGACAGGTTCGCCCTCTTTGGCCTGATACTCGAAAACCTTGATGGGTTTAACTCCGGGCACTTGAGACATGAGGTAGACGCGGATGCTGAGAGCCTCCTTGCCGGTTGAGCCCTCGAGTCGGCGTGTCGTGAATTGGACATCATTGAGCCCGTCGAGTGCGCCACCGATGACGATCTCGGCTTCCTGGACATTGGCAAATCGGTGGCGGCTGATCCGGTTGATTTGGGCGTTCACTTCGCGGCCCGGGCAAAACACATAGATTTTAGCGATGGTTTTGGCCGGACGAGCCTCGATTGGCACTGGCGGGACGACACCCGATGGGCGCGCCTCGGGCGTTTCCTTGAGGTACTTCAAATTGCCGGCGGCCAGCTCTTTGCGGACCTCCGGTAAGGAAGCCAGATTCACCACATCGGCCCGATCGTAGAGCCAGATCCCCTTTCCTCGCACAAATGAAAGCACCAGCAGATTGTCGGCCGATTTGCCACCCACGCCGAAATCAATCTTGCCGAAGTACGATGCCTTCGCGGTCGCGCCATTTTGGGTTGCTTCGAGAAACTTCATGCCATCGATTTTCGGCGGCGCGGCGGGAAGATCAAAAACAGCTGCAGGAAACGGACGTTTTTCCGATATAATGCGATTTTTGATTTCCATCTGCCGGTGTGGAGCGGTCACTTGCTTCCATGTGACGGCATCCTTGCGCAGCATCGCCTCACGCCATGCGCGATAGGTTTGCTCCAAGGGAGTCTGCAAATTTTCCTGCCCATGCGAGACCAGAGTGAGGGCAAATGTGAGCGAAATCAGGCATGCAAGCGACTTCATGTGCGAAACGATTGGACAACCGGGCCTGTTTCACAACAAACAAATCACAGCGGCTGCGGTCTGGCCGGTTTGATGCATCGAGCTATGACGGAAAATGTGAATCGAGTGGTGCCGATCGGCGAGGAGCGGGACCGTGAAATGCTCAAGGGTGCTTCGACCTACACCTATCGCAAACGGCCTCATGGCGAGATTCAGGCCCATGTGTTTTTCCCCAAAAAATCCTCAGCCAAGCCGCGGACGCTGGTGGTTTTCTTTCATGGCGGATTCTGGGAAAGTCCCTCACCCGCGCAATTTGTCCCCCACTGCCTTCACTTTGCCGACCGCGGCGCAGTGACGGTGGCGGCGGAAACACGGACCGCATCGCGTCACGGTACTGGCGCGCTGGAAGCCATCGAGGACGCCCGTGATTTGATCCGTTGGCTGCGTCACAACGCAGAGACATTTGAGATCGATCCCGAGCGCGTTGTCGTCTGTGGGGCGGCTGGCGGCGCGTTGTTGGCTTTGATGACGACTCTGCCGAAGGAGCAAGATCTGGCGCCGGTTGATGGCCTTGATTGCCGGGCGCAGGCCTTGATCCTCTTCAGTGCTTTGGTCGACGCCGGTGCTGGCAGTGCTGCGTTTTCGAAATTTCCCGACGAGTTGAGCGCGAAGAAAAACTCGCCGCTGCGGCTGCTGCGCCGTCATTTGCCGCCAATGATCTTTTTCCAT
>JAGWXY010000131.1 GCA_018969605.1 Verrucomicrobiota bacterium
ATTGATGGAGTGGATCCACAGCGAGTTTCGCTACGAGCCGGGTGCCACAGGCGTGGGCACGCAGGTGGAGGAATCATTTCAAATGCGGCGCGGCGTTTGCCAGGACTTCACGCATGTGATGTTGGCGATGTGCCGCGCGGTCGGAGTGGCAGCGCGTTATGCCTCGGGATATTTGTACAATGGCCCGCGCGACACGCTGGTCGGAGCGCAGGCCTCACACGCGTGGTGCGAGGTCTATCTGCCTGCTGCGGGGTGGATCGGTTTTGATCCCACCAACAACACGCTTGCGGACGAGCGCTATGTCAAAGTCGCTGTTGGCAGGGACTACGATGATGTGGCGCCGGTGGTGGGCAGCTACCACGGTCACGGCCACTGCCGCATGGAAGTGCATGTGGAGGTGGAAAAAATCTAGAGCAGTTTGTGAAAAGGTGTAGCCGGTGGAGCGAGAATATTTTGGCCAGGGCAAGGCGTTGCGATGGAGTGGATAGACATCCACGACTGACTTGTCCGCCATAGCTCGCAGAGCGACGGCGGAGCAAGAACGCAGCCATGGACAAAATCTTCCGCTCTCTTTGAATATTCGGCGAAGCCGCAAATTTTCCACACGAAACCCCAACCACCGGCTACAGATTTGAGCAAAATGCTCTAACCCCGCGATCGCGGGAAATTTTTTCAGAATGGCTTGGCGAGGCCGAGCCATGCCGATGCCGCCGCGGCGGCGATGCTGATTACCAGCACGGCGGGCGCGGGAAGGATTTTGCGCCGGGCGAAGAGCGGGGCGACACCAAGCAGGAGCCAGAGGCCGATTTTGACCATCCACCAATGTTGGTCCATCGGCGGTTTCTTGAGCATGGCGAAGCCGACCAGCAGGATCAGCACGAGCGACACACCGTGAAGGATCGAGGCCGCCTTTTGGCGTGAGCCAGCAAGCAGTGTGGAGCCGAGCGAAGCAAAGAGCCCGAAGGCTGCGGCGATGTGCAATGTTTTGAGGATGGCGGGGTCCATGGCGCTGGAGGTTGCAGGAGCTTGGCGGCGAACGATGACCGAAGCAAGGAGCTTGTTAGAATTCGCAGAGTTGAAATTCCCCCTTTCCCGCGCCGCAAAATGCGCCGAAGCTACGGGCAGCTGGAGATAAAATCATGTCCGAGAAACCATCGCCCATCCTTACCCGCAAGATGCTGATGCTTGTGACCGCCTGTGCGGCGGTGGTGGCGCTGGCATTGATCGCGCTGCCGCTGGTCGCCGGCGAGCCGGGCAAAAAGTGGCCGGACATCGTGCTTTTTCTCGGTCGCTTCCACATGCTGGTGTTGCACATTCCGATCGGGGTTTTTGTCCTGATTTTGCTGCAGGAACTGGCGGCGGTGGTGATGCGGCGTGCGGACGCGCGGCCATCGCAGTTTGCGTTGGCGCTCGGCATGATCAGCGCGGTGGTCGCCGCCTTGGCGGGATTTCTTTTGTATCATGGAAGTGGCGATGACTATGCGGGCAGCGAGCTTGCCGAGCGTCACCTGTGGGCGGGCATGGCCTTTGCAGTGGCGGCGATCGCGACATGGCTCGCGAGGTTGTGGGCCGATGCGATGGCGGCGAATCCTCGGTGGTACCGGCTGATGCTTTTCGTGACTTTTGGCATCATGACTTTTGCGGGTCATGATGGCGCATCGATGACCCATGGTCGCGACTACCTCACGCAGTACGCGCCGGCATGGCTGCGTGGCATGTTGGGTGATGAGAAAAAATCATCGGTGCCGGAAGTGGTGGCACCTTTCGATCCGGTCGTTTACACGGAGATCGTCGCGCCGATTTTAGAACGGCGCTGTGTGTCTTGTCATAACGCCGAAAAAAGTAAGGGCTACTACCGCATGGATACCTACGAGTTGCTGGTTCAAGGCGGCCTTGCGGGTGCAGGCCTCAAGCCCGGAAATGCGGCGGAGAGTTACATCATCAAACTGATTGAATTGCCGCTCGATGATGACATGCACATGCCTCCCGACGGCAAGTCGCAGGTGACGGCCGCCGAGTTGCAGGTGCTGCGCTGGTGGATCGATCAAGGTGCGGACCCTGCGAAAAAACTTTCGGAATCGAATGCCACGGCGGACATCGATGCGGCGCTCAAGGAGATCGCGGATCGGCAGCAGTCAAAGGAGCCCAAGGCACCGGTCAACGACAAATGATCATTCGCGCGGCCTTTATGCCGGTTGTTGCTGCGAGATGCAGTGGAGCGTGCCGCCTTCCTCGACGAGTTCGAGGCAATCGATGCCGGTGACCTCACGGCCGGGGAAAAGTTCGCGGATCATGCCGAGCGCGCGGTCGTCGTTTTTGTGTTGTCGGAATGTCGGCACCAGCACGCCGCCATTCACGATGAGAAAATTCACATAGGATGCCGGCAAGACCGGCAGTCGCCAGCCGGGGATTTCACATGCTTCCGGTAGAGGGATTTCGATGACATCAAATGATCTCTCGTTGGGCCCGTGAAATGATCTTAATCGTGCGAGGTTGTCATCGAGCACCGCGCGGTTGGCCGATTGCGAAGAACTCTCGATGCAGGCAAGGATCGTCGTTTCGTCGATGAAGCGTGCGAGGTCATCGATGTGGCCATCGGTGTCGTCGCCGACGATGCCTTGCTTGAGCCAGAGGATGTCGGTGACACCGAGACCTTCGCGGAGTTTTTGTTCGATCGTTGCGCGGTCGAGTTGTGGGTTGCGGTTGGGATTGAGCAGGACCGCTTCGGTCGTGAGCAATTGGCCACGGCCATTCACTTCGATCGCGCCGCCTTCAAGGATCATGCCGCCCATGAAGCTTCGCATGCCAAGCGAGGTGGCGATGCGGGAGGGGATGGCGTTGTCGAGATCCCATGGCGGGAACTTGCCGCCCCAGGCGTTGAATTCCCAATCGGTCACCGCGACTTCGCCGCTCGTGTGATGTTTCACAAAAATCGGCCCATGGTCGCGGCACCAGACATCGTTGTGCGGGTGATCGAACAACTCCACGCGTTCCGGCACGGCTTTCGCGCGGCCGCATGCGGCGATGATCGACGCGTGGTTTTCGGCGGGCGCGTTGATGCGCACCATTTCATGACGCGAAATGGCGGCGGCGATCTCGGCGAATTTTGCGTGGATCAAATCGCGTTTTGATCCGCCCCAGTGGCGTGGATCATCCACCGGCCATGAGAGCCATACCGCCTCTTGGGCGGACCACTCGGCGGGCATGCGGAATCCTTCGGCTGCGGCGGACATGCGTGG
>JAGWXY010000132.1 GCA_018969605.1 Verrucomicrobiota bacterium
TTCCCCCCATTAACCACTAACAAATAACTTCTAACTCCTCCCCCCAAAATCCTCATTGCCCGCCTGCGGCATCTCGCGTGAGATAAGGTCATGCGCCACAAATCCGTCGACCCCGATTTTTTCACCCGCAACCGCGAGCGGCTAAGGTCATGCCTCAAGCCCGGCAGCATCGTGATCCTGCATTCAAACGATGTCTACCCGACCGACGCGGACGGCACGATGGCCTTTCGCCAGAACAGCGACCTATTTTATCTCACAGGCGTGGATCAGGAAGAAACGATCCTTATGCTCATGCCCGATGCGGTGAACCCACAGGACCGCGAAATTCTTTTCATCCGCGAAACCAATGAACACATCGCAGTCTGGGAGGGCGAAAAGCTCAGCAAAGATGATGCGAAAAAACTGACCGGTATCGCACGCGTCGAATGGACCAGTGCCTTTGACTCCATTTTCCACCGCCTCATGCCGCAAGCGGATCGTGTTTTGCTCGAGACCAACGAACATTCACGCGCCACGCTGCTGGTCGAGACCCGCAACGCGCGCTTCATCAAATCGTGCCAAGCGATTTACCCGCTGCACCGCTACGAGCGACTCGCGCCAATCATGCACCAAATGCGCATGATCAAGCATGAGGCGGAGGTGCAAATGATCCGCCGCGCTTGCGAAATTACCGGCGCGGGTTTCAACAGGCTGCTTGGCTTCATCAAGCCCGGCGTGGGCGAATGGGAAATCGAGGCAGAGCTCCTGCACGAATTTGTGCGCAGCGGTTCACGCGGATTCGCCTACGCGCCGATCATCGGCTCGGGAAAAAATTCCTGCGTGCTGCACTATGTGAAAAACGACCAAGTTTGCCTCGAGGGCGACCTCGTGCTGCTCGATGTCGCGGCAGAATGGGGCGGATGGAATGCCGACATGACGCGCACCGTTCCGGTCAGTGGTCGCTTCAGCAAACGCCAGCGTCAGGTCTACGACGCGGTGCTGCGTGTGTTTCGCGGCGCGAACGATCTGCTGCGCCCCGGCAATGACCCGACCGAATACCAAAAACAAATCCTCTCATTGATGGAACGCGAGCTGGTCAACCTCGGACTATTCTCAGCCAAGGACGCTGCCGCGCAAGGACCCGACAAGGCGCTCGTGAAAAAATACTTCATGCACGGCACCTCCCACCACCTCGGCCTCGATGTCCACGATGTCTGCCCGCCGAACGCCACCTTCGCCGAAGGCATGCTTTTCACCATCGAACCCGGCATCTACATCCGCGAAGAAGGCATCGGCATCCGCCTCGAAAACGATTTCCTCATCGGCAAAAATTCCAACACCGACCTCATGGCCGACATCCCCATCGAAGCCGAGGAAATCGAAGAACGCATGAGGAATAAAAGCTGAAAGGAAGCCGCGCCTTCTTCGTAGTGGAGCGCCAGCGTCTCGCTGGCCGTGTCACGCATCTTGCGGGACACCTCTTCAAATCCCCGGTAGGGCGATGCGGCCCCGCAGCGCCGACTCATCGCCGCAGGCGCTTCTTCTTCACTCACAACCCAACAGTCGGACCTTTGGGACAAAGGTCCCTGCCCATGAAGCCGCGACTTCTTCCTCTTCTCTGGCTTCTTCTGTCTTCGAGTCTTCCTTCTTCTCCCAAAACTTCTACTTCAAGGCTACAAGTGCTTTCAGAAATGTGTCATCCTTGGCATGCACCCCGAGATTTTTGTCGGCGTAATCGGTCAGGCGGAAAGTCACTGACACCAAGTTTGGAATCCAATCGTGCAATGTGTTGAAATGTTCGGCTGTGATTGAGTGGTCCGCTCCGTAATCATGCGCAGCCCGATTCCTCAAGCTGCGGCACAGTTGCCAGTCTTCAATGGAATCAACGATACCTTGCTTAGCGCAAAAAGCGAGCACCCTCAAAAAAGTATCCGCATTTTCACCTGCAAGCAGACAGAGATTGCGCATGCTTGTACTCAGCAAATCCTGAAGCTTGCCAAACCGCTCATTGATGGCCGCAAGTCGCTCATAAAATGCGAGGTCCATTTCGCGCTCGGACAAATCTTTTTCGTCCAAGGGCCAGTTCAAGGAATTCGAACTCGCCAGCAGATACCATGCACTTCGATGACAGCTCCCCAATAGGCTGCTCAAATTCAAACGCATTTCTTCAAGCGGCGAATTCATGGCACATGCGCGAGCGGCTCAGATGTGGCGGCGGCAAGTCGCTCGAAGCTCCCCTGCGGTTTTCCTTCCTCCACAAAAACCAGATCCACCGGCAACCCAAGTGCCTGCTCCAGCACAAGCCCTATCCTCGCCCGCTCGGTCAAGTCCACACGCTTGGGGCTACTCACCAAAAGATCCACATCCCCACCTCGGGCACGATCATTCGTCATGGACCCAAATACTTGCACCTGCGCATCACAGCCCAGCCGTTGCCGGATGATCGTGACGATGGTTTCGGTTTGAGCCTTTGATAACCTCATGACTAAACACTCGCCTTTGGCCTGCATCGAGTCAAGCCACCGGTGAACGCAAGGCAGGCCAATGGCAGAGAAAACCGAAGCCGCCGCATCTTGCGGGACACCTCTTCAAATCCCCGGTAGGGCGATGCGGCCCCGCAGCGCCGACTCATCGCCGCAGGCGCTTCTTCTTCAGTAATAACTCGATCAACGGACCTTTGGGGAATGCATTTGCCGCGCTAGCGGCAATTTTTCGAAACTGCGAAGCGGACTTGGCATGGCCGGAGCGAAGCAAAGGCACAAAGGCCCCTGCCCATGAAAAAGCCACTTCTTCCCGCTTTTTCCTCACTTGAAACTGAAGACTTGAACCTTGAAACTTCCTATCTCACCTCCCCGCACAACAAACACGATTTCCCATCACACCCGCGTGCGGTGCAATGTTCGCGGCCGTAAAAAATGATCTGCAAATGCAGCTTGTTCCATGACTCACGCGGGAAGAGCTTTTTTAAATCGCGCTCAGTCTGTTCGACATTTTTTGCTGCGCTCAACTTCCAGCGCTTCGCCAAGCGATGAATGTGCGTGTCGATCGGAAACGCCGGAACCCCAAAGGCCTGGGCCATCACCACCGAAGCCGTCTTGTGCCCCACACCCGGCAAGGCTTCGAGCGCTTCAAAATCCTGGGGCACTTCGCCGCCGTGCTTTTTGACAAGGATCTTTGAAAGCTCCGAG
>JAGWXY010000040.1 GCA_018969605.1 Verrucomicrobiota bacterium
CTATCGCATGCACGACTTGAGCGAGTTCATGAAAACCGTGCTGCAGCGCTTCACGCGGTGGTTCAACCGCACGCACAATCGCACAGGCACTTTGTGGGAAGAGCGCTACAAGAGTGTGATCGTCGAAAGCGGCATCGCGGCGCGCACAATGGCGGCGTACATTGATCTCAACCCGGTGCGTGCGGGGATGGTCTCCGATCCGGCCGAATACCGCTGGAGCAGCTATGGCGAAGCGGTGGGAGGCGGGCCGAGAGGCAACGGCAAGAAGGCGCGCGAAGGACTGGTTCGAGCCTGCATGAGTCATCAGGGCGCGGGTTTCGAAGCGGAAAAATGGAAAGAAATTTCGCGCGTCTATCGGCGTGCGATGGGGCTCGCGCTGGAGCGCAAGAGTGGAAAAGCGACCGTGGAAAAAGGTGTCGCGCGAGCGCAGACGAAGCAGCTCAACACCGCGGAAGCCCTCGAAGCGAAGGAAAACGGCACCGTGTTGCCCGAGCTTGGCATGGCGGAAATGCTGCGCTGTCGCGTGCGGTATTTCACGGATGGCGCGGTGATTGGCAGCAAGGCATTTGTCAACGAAGCCTTCGCCGGTGCGAGAGAACGCTTCAGTTCGAAACGCAAAGACGGCGCGCGAAAATTGAGAGGCAGCGCGCGTCCTGCGGCCGAATTGCTATGGAGCGCCCGAGATTTGCGGCTGCGGGTTTGAAGGTCTAGGCAGCCAGATCATTTACGCTGGATAAGCCGCGGCAATTTTACCGGCCCACTCAAGCGCCCGCGCTGCGTAGTCCAACTCATCGTCGGCGTACAGAATGCCTCGCGAAACATTGATGACATCCGGTGCACTGCGACCCGCCGCAGCCAGCGCCGCAAGATCTCCACCCTGTGCGCCTAGACCAGGAATCAACAATGGCGCGTCGGGAAATTTCGCCAGCACATCCGCAGCATTCGTAAGGCCCAAGACATAGCCCACATCGGTCGCGCGATCCTCACGCTGCGAACGCGCGCCCAGCGCCGTCACCAATTCGTAAACGGCACGCCCGTCGGCCAATTGTTGACGCTGGAAATCCGCCGAACCGGCATTCGATGTCACCGCGAGCAAGTAAACTCCTTTGCCCTGCCAATCGAGAAATGGCTCGATCGAATCGTAGCCAAGAAACGGATTCAAAGTAACTGCGTCGACATTCCACTTATCAAAATACCCTTGAGCATAGTACTTCTGCGTTTCGCCGATATCGCTGCGCTTGGCGTCAAGAATTACCGGCACTTCCGAAGGCATTCCTTTGAGCAAATCCTCCAGCAGGCGAATGCCCTCAAGCCCCATTGCCTCGAAGTACGCCATATTCGGCTTGAATGCCGCCGCGTAGGGCGCCGTTTGCTCGATCACGCGCAGCAACATGTCGCGCGCCACCGCCGCACCACCATCGCCCGGGCGCGGATCCAAACCCACGCACAAACGAGAACCCGTCACACCAATCCGCTGCTGCAAACGCTCAATGTATCGCATGCCCTCACCATGCCCACCCACCCCGACTTGGAAAACGCAAAAATCGAGTTCGTCAAAAATTTAAGGATGTCCGCGTCAAAGAATAATCGGCGCTGCGGGCTGCATCGCCCTACCGGTTTGAAGCTCTTAATAACTCCTTCCCCAGATCGCACGCACGCTTGTCTCTTTGCCCGTGAGAATGCACTTCGAGCCCAAAGCATTCGTCACATGCGCCGGCAACTCGACGCGGTCGAGCGGCAGGCAACGAATGGTGATCTTGTGCTGTTTGGAAAGTTGCTCCTCTTCTTCCGCGGTCCCCGCCCATGGCGTGCAAAGCCAACCCGGATTCTCACCCGCCCAGTGCGCGTGAAACGCATCGATCGAACTGCATGCTGTGATGTTTGCATCGCGAAACTCACGAGCACGCGCGAGCAGATTGCCATGGATCTCATCCAGCGTGGCTGCCGCCGATGCGACAAATTCTTCACGCGCCATGAATTCCTTTTGCGCGATCGGTTGATCCCTACGCTGCACGCAAACCTTGCCACTTTCCAAATCACGCGGCCCGATCTCAATGCGGATCGGCACGCCCTTTTTGATCCACTCCCATTTCTTCACGCCGCCATTGAGGTCGCGCGCATCAACATGCACCCGCAAGGCATCGCCGTGTGAAACCTGTTTGCGCAGCGATGCTGCCAAATCCTGGCATGCAGCAAACACCGCCTCGCGCGTTTCCTCCTTCGGCGAGACCGGCAAGATCACAATTTGCTGCGTCGCAACCCGTGGCGGCAACACCAAGCCGTCATCATCCGAATGCGCCATGATCAGCGTACCGATCATCCGAGTCGAGACACCCCATGATGTGGTATGCGCATGCTGCAAAGTGCCATCGCGCCCGGTGAAAGAAATGTTCTGCGCCTTGGAAAAATTCTGACCCAAGTAATGCGATGTTCCGGCTTGGATCGCCTTCTTGTCCTGCACCATCGCCTCGACCGTGAGCGTCATGTCCGCTCCGGGAAACCGCTCGTTCTCGGTCTTTTCTCCGGGGATTACCGGGATCGCAAGGTGGTCGCGCAAAAATTCTTCATACACACCGTGCATCAATCGCGTTTCATCAAGCGCCTCGGCCGCAGTCTCGTGCGCGGTGTGGCCCTCCTGCCACAAAAACTCCGCCGTACGAAGAAACATCCGCGGCCGCATTTCCCAACGCATCACATTGGCCCATTGGTTGATCAACAACGGCAAGTCGCGATACGACTCGACCCAGCGCGCAAACGCCGCACCAATGATCGTCTCGGAAGTCGGGCGAATCACATACGGCTCGCCCAACTCACCGGTCGGGATCATCCGCGTCTTTCCCGTCGCCTTATCCTTCACCGCCTCCAAGCGATGATGCGTCACCACCGCGCACTCGGTCGCAAATCCCTCGGCGTGATCGGCCTCCTTTTCGAGATAGGAAAGCGGAATCAGCAACGGAAAGTATGCGTTCTGGTGACCGGTCTCTTTGAAACGCACATCCAACTGACGCTGGATCAATTCCCAAATTCCGTAGCCCCATGGCTTGATCACCATGCACCCGCGCGTTTCGGAATTCTCCGCAAGGTCCGCGGCTCGGATGACTTGCTGGTACCACTCGGGGAAATCCTGAGCGCGGGTTGGGCTGATGGCATTTTTATCGGCGGACATGTCGGCTGCCGGATAGGAACCACGAAGCTGGGAAAATCACACCAAAAAAAACGCGTCATCTCAGGCTGGGGGTTTGACAGCCCAGGGCTGCTTTGCCAAACTGGGCAAACATCACACCCATAAGCGCGCATGAGCGAAAACACTCCACCGATTCCAAAACCTTCGATTCCGATCGCCCCACCCACACCGATCGCCCCACCCACGCCGATTGCAGCGCCTAAAAGTGCCGCTGCGGTCACTCCGACAAAGACGGCACCTCTCGCCAGCGCGGTCACACCCATATCTTTACCGACACCCGCGGTTTCGGCCGCACCCCGCCCAGCAAGTCCAGCCCCAACCATCCCCCTTCGGCCAGCGGGCGCTCCAATCGCTCCCGGTGCACCCGCCCCCACCATCCCACTGCGCCCAGCAGGCGCGCCAGCCACTCCCGGCGCTCCAGCACCAACCATCCCCCTGCGACCAAGCCCTGGCGCAGCAACACCCGGGGTGCCAACCATCAATCTAGCCCCCGGCAGCGCGCCCAAACCTGCAAACACCGTACCCGTACTCCCACAAGCCACCATCCCGATCAAATCCCCCACCGCACCAGGCGCCGCTCTCCCGAAGCCAAAAGTGGCCTCCGTGGAATATGAAGAGTCCGAAGATGAAGAGGAAACTGAAACCGACAATGGGGTCATCACGATACTCGCGAGTCTCGGCCTCGCGGCATCGATCGTGGTGTTGGTAACGCAACTGATGGTCGCCAGTATCTGGATCAACGCCCAAGACAATCCGAACGCGGGTCAGTGGTCGCAAATCCTCCCCTTCTAATCACCCATCATCATGGTCCTGCCCATCATCAACATCGTACTCACCCTGGTCGTGCTCTATCTCGCATTCGCCGTCGGCAACCTGCCCACCGGACTCTGAAACCGAAGTCATGGCCGTAACGATACGTCACCGTACGGGCCCTGACTCCACCCCACCACTCATCACATCAAACACCATGGCTCTTAATCTCACTGAAACCAATTTCGAATCCGAAGTCATCAACTCCTCCGTTCCCGTCCTCGTCGATTTCTGGGCCGAATGGTGCGGACCCTGCAAAATGATCGGGCCGATCATCGATCAACTCTCCGGCGAACTTGGCGAGCAAGCCAAAGTCGGCAAGGTCAATGTCGACAATGCGCGCGACCTCGCGGTGAAATACAATGTCCGCTCGATTCCTCTCCTTCTGTTCTTCAAGAACGGCGAAGTGAAGGATCAAATCGTCGGCGCCAGCGTGACCAAGGATCAACTCAAGGCCAAGCTCCTCGCTCTGGCCTGATCGATCAGGCAGCATCCCGACCACTCGCACAAGCCACCGCAAATCGGTGGCTTGTTTGCTTTAGTCACGCTTCGGCAAGTGGCGTGGCGGATTCCTTTCATAGGTTTCCTTGATCGATGGAAACATTTTTCCAACGCGCTCGATGACATAGGGCGACACTACCGCCATCTGCATCTGCAAGGCCACAAACCACAGGCAAACAAATGCCCCTACCCGCGCACCGCGCAAGGGCTCGGAGACCACTTGGTGACCACCGGCGTGATCCCAAATCGGCATGCCCAGACGCTTTGTGCCAACCAAGGCCATCAATTGGCAGATCAATGCCAGCACGCCCCAGCCCATCCCAATGCCAATGAAGTATACCCGCCACGCGCGCCGCATCGATTCCGCAAGGCTCATTCGCGAACCATCCCGGTTCAACACGCTCAGACCCATCAGCCATTTTCCCGGCGTGGTCCCGAAGCGATGCAGCAAAACAACCTCCAGTGCAAACCACGGCAGAAAATGCAAAATCATCACCCATGTCTGGTCGAGCAAAGCGCCGATGTCCCTTCCCATCGCCCACATCCCAATCCACCAGATGCCTTCATAAAGGTAGAGGTCAAACCACCTCGCCCAAAAACGCCGACCAAGGCGCAGTTTGCTGTCGGCCGCTGAAGCGATGCCCTGCTCGGGATTTTTTTCCATCGACGTCTCGCCCAGCGAAGGCGGCATCACAGGATCCGGCTCCTTCTGAAATTCCCGGCGAAAATATTCGATCCCGCCGAGCACACCCCACTCCTTCATGCCCTCATGCCAGGCGGGCGTGTTCTCATCCCACTCACCGGCATTGATACGCCGCCGCACTTCAAAGTCCTGATACGGACCCGACCTCTCCCCATCTTTGACGATCCAAATTTCCATCACTCACAAATTTCTCAACGACTTGGCCGCATCGCTGCGCGCCGCAAAAACCGCAGGCACCCACGCCGCCAACGAACACAACACAAACGCCATCACCGCGATCACCACCTGCTCGGAAACATTATGATGCGCTGGCAAAACACCAAAGCCGGTGAACGATGCCGCAAACGGATCAAAGCCAAGCGAACGAAACACACCTTGGATCGGCCCGCGGAAATGGATCACCAAACGACCCAACACCACACCCAACACCGCGCCGCAAAGCCCAAGGATCATGCCTTGATAAAGAAACACTCGCACGATCTGCCCCGGCGCCGCACCCAAGGCCTTCATCACGCCAATCTCACGACGCTTCTGGATCGTGACAGTGAACATCACCGCCATCATCGAAAAGGCCGAAACCAACACGATGAACGACAAGGCAAAATACATCATCACCCGCTGCTGGTTGATCAATGCAAAGAAGGTCTGATACTGCGCACCCCAAGTGAGCAAGGACCAGCCCGGCCCCAGCGCGTCACGCGATTGAGCAGCAACCTGCTCGGCCGCATAGGCGTCATCAAGGCGCAACGAAATCCCCTGCACGCCCTCGCCCAAACCCGCGAGATCCTGCGCCAACGGCAAGGGCACAAACAACTCTGGCGTCACCGCCATCTGCGATGCGAGATACACGCCCGCGACCGTAACCTCCTTCGGCAGCACAATGCTCTTGAGCCCCTTGAGTGCCTCGCCATCCATCTTTTCGGCATCGGTTTTTCGCAAGGCATCGACCCCATCGGCCAACGATTTTCTCGTCTCGGCATCGACCCGGTACACGCCCGCTGCCTCATCTTTTTCCGCAGCCTCCATCGCCAGCATCAAGCCCACAAGCAAGTCACGCTCAGGCCCACGGATGACCTCGCCCGAGAGCTTGCTCAACAACTGATACGCATCGCTCAACTCACCAATCGGAATGCTCGCCGCACCCTGCTTCGCGCTCCATCCCTTTACCAAAATTTCCGACGCACGCTTCCACGCCTCGGCATAGGCCTCACGCAATGGCGGTTTCTCAGTCGCGCGGTAGACGCGCATGACCTCTTCAAAATTCCGCGTCGAATACAAACGCACCGAGTCACCCACCCGCAGGCCGAGCTGATCGGCAAGCACCGAGGAAACCACCACTCGGTCATCGATGCCAAGATCCGCCGTGGAATCGGGATGACCCTCGCGATCCAGCATCCGTGCGATGCCCTCGACCTGCACCGCATCCGATGTGTCGATGCCGCGAAACATCACCGGGCGCTGCCAAGATTCGAAATCAATGATGACATTGTCCGACACAAACGCAGTGGCTGATTGTACGCGCGGCAAGGTCCTGGCCTTCGCTGCCATTTCCTGCCAATCCTGCATCGACCCTTCGCCAATCTCCATGTTCTGCCGCAACAAAATGTGCGGCGTGAAACCCAACAAGCGACCCTTCACATCGCGCTCAAGCCCGGCATATACCGCCATCACCACCACCAGCACCAAGACCCCGAGCATCACGCCAATCAGAGATATCAGCGTGAACGAGGACAACATGGCGCGACGCGGATTGAGATACCGCTTGGCCAAAAGGAAACTGAAAGATCGTCGTTTGATGCCCTCTGCTAACGCCGAACGCGCGTCACGGCAAGCGATACCCGCCACGCAGTAGCGGAAAATGATCCGCCATCACGCCCACCCTCAATCGATCGAGCGCAAACCCATCAGCTCAAGCAACCTCGCGAGATCATCGTTACCGTAATACTCGATCTCGATTTTGCCCTTCTTCGCCGAATGCTGAATCGACACATGCGTCGCGAGATGCTCGCGCAGGCGATTGACGATGGCCCGCACATGCACATCGACCTCACGCGAAACTGCCGGCTTGGAGCCATCCGTGCCGGAGCCATTGTTGCCATTGGCGATCGATTGCGAAAGCTTCTCTGCCGCGCGCACCGTGAGCTGCCGGCGGATGATTTGATCCGACACCAGCAACTGTCCGGCATGATCCTTGATCGACAACACCGCCTTCGCATGACCAACCGTCAGCCTGCCCTGCGCAACGAGCAATTGCACATCGGCATGCAGATCTAGCAAACGCATGGCATTGGCCACACTCGCCCGCGACTTACCAACGCGCGATGCGATTTCATCCTGCTTCATCGCAAACTCTTTCGCCAAGCGCACATAACCCGCGGCCTCTTCCATCGGATTAAGATCCTCGCGCTGGAGGTTTTCAATCAAAGCCATCTCGAGCACATCGCGATCCGATGCCTCGCGCTCAATCACCGGCACCGTCGCCAATCCCAACTTGCCCGCCGCACGCCAGCGACGCTCACCGGCAATGAGCTCAAGCTTGCCGGCGACCGGACGCACGATCAGCGGTTGGATGATCCCATGCTGGCGGATCGATTCGACGAGCTCATCCAGCGGCGACTCGATGAAATGCGTGCGCGGTTGCAGCGGACTCGGCACCACTTGGTCATGCGACACATCACGCACGCGCTTGATGTCACGACCGGATGCGTCCGACTCCAACACGGAGCTCGCCGCACCTTTTTTGATCAATGCTCCAAGTCCTTTTCCGAGTGCCTGCTTCGCCATGGGGAGGAAATCCCTAAGCAATGCCGCAGCGGATTCCAAGCGGATTTCTCAACCCGCTGCCAACAACTTGCGGAAATATTCGATGGTCGGATCAAGACCGTCCTCAAGCGCAACCTTCGGCTTCCAACCCAGATCGGCCTCGGCCAACGATATGTCCGGACGACGCTGCTTCGGATCATCACCCGGTAGCGGCAGATGCGTGACCTTCGACGGACCACCCACTTTCTTGAGCACCATTTCGGCAAGCTCCAACATGGTGAACTCACCGGGATTGCCGATGTTTACCGGACCCGTCTGCGAAGGATGGTTCATCAAGCGCACAAAACCCTCAATGAGGTCGTCGACATAACAAAACGAGCGCGTCTGAGTGCCGTCGCCGTAAATGGTCAGATCCTTGCCCTGCAAGGCCTGCACAATGAAGTTGGAGACAACCCGGCCATCATCCGGCAACATGCGCGGACCATAGGTGTTGAAAATACGGACTACCCGAATATCAACATTGTTCTGGCGGTGATAATCGAAAAACAATGTCTCGGCACAGCGCTTGCCCTCATCATAACACGCACGGATGCCAATCGGGTTCACGCATCCGCGATACGACTCGGGCTGCGGATGCACCTCGGGATCGCCATAGACTTCGGAAGTCGAGGCTTGGAAAACCCGCGCACCCACCCTCTTGGCCAAGCCAAGGCAGTTGATCGCACCCATGACCGATGTCTTGGTGGTCTTGATTGGATTGTGCTGGTAGTGTGGAGGCGAGGCCGGGCAGGCGAGGTTGTAAATTTGATCGACCTCAAACTTGAAGGGCTCGATCACATCGTGCCTCACGAGCTCAAAGTAGGGATTGTCCATCAGATGTAGCACATTGCGCTTACGACCCGTAAAAAAGTTGTCCATGCAAATGACCTCGTTGCCCTCGTTGAGCAAACGCTCACACAAATGGGATCCCAAAAAGCCCGCACCTCCGGTGATCAAGATTCGCATGCCCGGAAACCCATCAGACCCCGCCCCACCGGGCAAGTACTGAATGCGCATATTTGTTCAAATTTTATTGAACAAACCGCCACCCGCACTAGGATTCCACGCATGCAGGAGCTCCAAGATGGCACCCGGCAAGAAATCGACTCGATCGAACGCGAGGTCCTCGCGGTCTTCGTCGATGGCGTCCGTGTGCTTGGCCTGCCACCCTCGATCGGTGAAATCTACGGACTCCTCTTCATTTCCCAAAGCCCACTCTCGCTCGACGACTTGGTAAAACGCCTGAAAATCAGCAAAGGCTCCGCCAGCCAAGGCCTCCGCACCCTCAAAAGCCTCGGCGCCGTCCGCGAAACCAATGGCAATGGCAACGGCGAAAGACGCGCCTACTACGAACCCGCCGTCGAACTCAAACGCCTCGTCGGCGGTTTCATCCGCGAACAAATCCGCCCCCACCTCGACAGCGGACGCCACAAAATCAAACGCCTCGGCGACCTCGCCAGCACGGAAAACGACCCCAAGCGCCGCAAGTTCCTGCTCGAACGCACCGACCGCCTCGACCATTGGATCCGCAACGGTGGCCGGCTCCTCCCCATGATCCAACGCATCCTCGGCCAATGAACCCCTCCCCACAAGACATCCCCAGCTGGTTCTGCGTCCGCACGCAAACCAAACGGGAACACATCGCCGCCGAGCACCTCAAGGAACTCGAAGGCATCGAGGTGTTCTGCCCCCGCCTCCGCTACCGCAAGGCCACCCGCCGCGGCAAAGTCTGGTGGATCGAGCCGCTTTTCCCCGGCTACCTGCTCGCGAAATTCAACCTCGCGGAGATGGAACGCGCGGTGACCTTCTGCCAAGGCGTCCGCGGCCTCGTCCGCTTCGGCACCGAAATCCCCAGCGTGCCCGAATCATTCGTCGAAACCCTCCGCCAGGATGTCCGCAAACGCTCGCTGGACGACCCCGAAACGCTATCTGTCAGCCCGGTCCTGCAAATCGGCGATGAGGTCGAAGTCGCTCACGGCCCACTCCAAGGCATGCGCGGCACCATCGTTTCGGTCGCACCCGCCGCCGAACGCGTCAAAATCCTCCTCGATTTCCTCGGCCAACCCCAGGCTGTCGATGTCGATCTGTTCTCCATTCTCCTTCCACGCAAGCCTCTTCCCCAGGACTAAACCACGGAAATAGGCGGGCACACCACCCTTACCCCAAATCACCCACCGAAGGTTTCCCTACGCGATCGCGTAAGGATCGACCACGGGCGGCAGCATGCCAAAGCGGAGGAAATCCTAAATTTTAAATTCTAAATTCGAAACGGAGGAAGAAGTGTAAAATAGGCAGGGACCGTTCTCAGCAACGGTCCGTTGAATGATTGGCCTTCGGATATGCTTCTGCATTGACGATCCAGCCCCGCTGCGCCACAACCCCCGAATTGACGACTGGACGCAAAAAGAACCATCACTTATACTTCCGAAATGATACAAACAATCGATGATCTGGCCCAAATTGCGGCAGAGCTTCCGATGGACCAACGGTACACGCTAGCGCAAAGAATCCTGGCAAGCGTTGAGCCAGTTCATGAAACCGACTGCGAGAACGCATGGACCACCGAAATTCGCCAGCGCATCATGCGTTATGACGCTGGTGAGACTCATGGAATTCCCGCGGCTCAAGTGTTTGTCGAAATCGAAAAAAAACTTGCTCAATGAATCTCGAATTTCTGCCCGAAGCTCGCATTGAGTTTACGGAAGCAGTCGAATTCTATGAGAACAAGCAGTCGGGCCTCGGCGAACGCTTTAAAAATGAGATCATAGAGGCCTGCTCGACAATCCTAGCTCATCCGCTGCTTTGGCGCGAACGGGAGGGCGGATTCAGAAGAGTAAACTGCCCTGTATTTCCCTATTACATTGCCTACTTTACCCGCGGCCAAACGATATTAATCGCCGCCATCGCGCACGAACGCAGACATCCGAATTATTGGAAAATGCGCAACCTATAGTACCGATAGTTTTCAAACATGAACAAAATATTCATCTCCGGACACCGCGGCATGGTCGGATCGGCCCTCGTTCGCAAAGCCGAAGTCCTCGGCGGATTCAACACCATCACCGCCACCCGCAGCGAACTCGACCTCTGCAATCAAGCTGCGGTCTTTGATTTCCTCGCCCGCGAAAAACCCGACACGGTCGTCATCGCCGCTGCCAAGGTCGGCGGCATCCATGCCAACTCGACTTACCCGGCCGACTTCATTTACGAAAACCTCGCCATCGCCGCCAACCTCGTCGAAGGCAGCCGCCGCGCCTCGGTCCCGCGCGTTCTCTTCCTCGGCTCGTCTTGCATCTACCCGAAGCTGGCACCACAGCCGATGACCGAGGACTGCCTGCTCACCTCGGCGCTCGAACCGACCAACGAGGCCTATGCGATCGCCAAAATTGCCGGACTCAAACTCTGCCAACACTATCGCGCGCAACATGGACTGCTCTACCACAGCGCGATGCCCACCAACCTTTACGGCCCGGGCGACAACTACCACCCGGAAAATTCCCATGTCATCCCCGCCCTCATCCGCCGCTTCCACGAAGCCAAGGAACGCGGCGATGCCTCGGTCACGATCTGGGGCACCGGCACCCCGCGCCGCGAATTCCTCCATGTCGATGACCTCGCCTCGGCCTGCTTCCACCTCCTCGGCCTCGACAATCCACCCGACTGGGTAAACTGCGGCACCGGCACCGACCTCACCATCCTCGAACTCGCCCAACTCGTCGCCAAAACCACCGGCTTTGCAGGCAAAATCCTCACCGATCCCACCAAACCCGACGGCACTCCGCGCAAGTTGCTCGATATCACAAAAATCAAAGCCACCGGCTGGCAACCCAAGATCTCCCTCGAAACAGGCCTTGCCGCTGCCTACGAGGACTTCAAATCCACCCTCACCACCGGCCACGCGAGACTTTGATACGAGAGTCATAGTAGATCGCGGATAACAGATCAAAGCAGCCCATTCTCATCTGCATTCTTGTCTCTCACACGGTAGGGCGATGCGGCCCGCAGCGCCGACTCCTTCAAACGAAACCGCCACTTCTTCCTCTTCCCCAATAACAAATAACAAATAACTCTTCCCCCTCCGCGCCCCTTTGCGACCTCTGCGGCTTTGCGGTAAACTCCTCCTGAAACTGAAACCTTGAACACTTGAAACTTAATCCATGAAAAAAGCACTCATCACCGGCATCACCGGACAAGACGGATCCTACCTCGCCGAGTTCCTTCTCGAAAAAGGCTACGAAGTTCACGGCATCAAACGCCGCGCCTCACTCTTCAACACCCAGCGCGTCGATCACATCTACGAGGATCCGCATGTTGAGAATTCAAACTTCCGCCTGCACTACGGCGACCTCACCGACTCCTCCAACCTCACCCGTTTGATCAGTGAGATCCAGCCCGACGAAGTTTACAACCTCGGCGCCCAGTCCCATGTCGCGGTTTCCTTCGAGGCCCCCGAATACACCGCCGATGTCGATGCGATGGGCACCCTGCGCCTGCTCGAAGCAATCCGCTTTCTCGGCCTCGAAAAGAAAACCCGTTTCTACCAAGCCTCAACCTCCGAGCTCTACGGCCTCGTCCAGGAAATCCCCCAAAAAGAAACCACTCCCTTCTACCCCCGCTCACCTTATGCGGTCGCCAAACTCTACGCCTACTGGATCACCGTAAACTACCGCGAGTCCTACGGCATCTACGCCTGCAACGGCATCCTCTTCAACCACGAGTCCCCACGCCGCGGCGAAACTTTCGTCACCCGCAAAATCACCCGCGGCATCGCCAACATCGCCCAAGGCCTCGAACCCTGCCTCTTCCTCGGCAACATGGATTCACTCCGCGACTGGGGCCACGCGAAAGACTATGTCCGCATGCAGTGGATGATGCTCCAACAAGACCAGCCCGAGGACTTCGTGATCGCCACCGGCAAACAAATCTCGGTCCGCGACTTCGTCCGCATGTCCGCCCGCGAAGCCGGCATTGAGGTCGAATTCTCCGGCACCGGCGTCGATGAAATCGCCACCGTCACGAAAGTCACCGACCCCGCCAAAGCGCCCGCCCTCAAGGCAGGCGATGAGATCGTCAAAGTCGACCCCCGCTACTTCCGCCCCGCCGAAGTCGACACCCTCCTCGGCGATCCCGCCAAAGCGAAAGTCAAACTCGGCTGGGTCCCCGAAATCACCGTCGAGGAAATGTGCGCCGAAATGGTCGCCTCCGACCTCGACACCGCGCGCCAACACGCTCTCCTCAAATCCCACGGCCACCATGTCTCCGTCGCCAAAGAATAAGAATTTTAAATCTTAAATTCTAAATTCGAAATTTAAAACGAAAGAAGAAGCATGCGATAGGCAGGGACCGTTCTCCGCAACGGTCCATTGAATCATTGGCCCTTGGATACGCTCCTGCATTGACGATCCAGAACTTGGAGCAGAAGGCTACAGCCACGACCCTTAGCACATTCGCGGTAAACTCTTCTTCCTCTCGTTCTTATATCCGCTTTCTGCTTTCAACTTTCTGCTTTTCTCCCTCTCCCCCAATAACGAATAACAAATAACTCATAACCTTTCATTTATGCGCACCGTATTCGTCTCCGGCTGTTACGACATCCTCCACGCTGGCCACCTCCAGTTCTTCGAGGAAGCCAAGGCCATGGGCGATTACCTCGTCGTCTCCTTCGCATCGGCCGAAGTGCTCTGGCATCACAAACGCCGCAAGCCTTCAATCCCCGACGAACACAAACTCGCCCTGCTCAAAGGCCTGCGCATGATCGATGAAGTCGTGGTCGGCCGCGGACTCGACGAAGGCATCGACTTCCGCGAAGATTTCCTCCGCATCAAGCCGGACCTCCTCCTCGTCACCGAGGACGACAATTACGAACCCCTGAAACGCGCGCTCTGCGCCGAAACAGGTGCCGAGTACCGCGTCCTGCCCAAGACCCCACCGAAGTTCGAGCCAGTCTCAAGTTCCTCCATCGTTCGCTGGGTGCAAGCGCCCAGCGAGGCACCTCTGCGCGTCGATTTCGCCGGTGGCTGGCTCGATGTCCCGCGCTTCGCACGCGAGGGCGAATTCATCGTCAACTGCGCAATCTCCCCACTCGTCTCACTGCGCGAATGGCCTTACGAAAAACAGGCCGGCCTCGGCGGCAGCGGCGCATGGGCACTCCTCAACGGACGCGATGGCACCGACTCGGAACTCAACCTCGGCGTCGGTTGGCAAGACCCCGCCGTCATCCGCGAAACCGGCGTCTGCGTCTGGAAATCAGGCCAAAAACCTGTCCTCGAATTCAAACGCAACGGCGATTTCCTCAAAGGAAAAATGGCCATCCTCTGGACCGGCAAGGAACACGACACCCCAGGCGTTGTCGATACCCCGCGCGACTTCGACCGCATCGCACTCAGTGGCCGTATCGCTCGCGAAGGCGTCCTCAATGCCGATATCCAAAAACTCGCCGAAGGCATCTCCGTCTACCATGCCACTCAACTCGACGAAGACATGGAACCCATCCCCGACATCCCCGGATCCATCGCACGCAAATACTGCGGCGGCGGCTACGGCGGCTACGCACTCTACCTCTTCAACGAAGAATCCCATCGCCAAACCGCCCTCCAATCCACCCCCCATCTCCGCCCCATCGAACCCTTCTGCCTCGTCTAAAATTCTTCAAGGCAGGGACCGTTCTCCGCAACGGTCCACCCCGACAGCGCAATGCATTCAGCAGCCGCTTCTTCCTCTTCCTCCCCATTGACCGCTGACCTCTTCCTCTCCCACTTCGATGTTCAATCCTGGATGTTCAATGTTCGATGTTCACTTCTTCATATTCTTCCCCAATGACCATTGACGATTGACCAATGACTTCCTCTTTATTCCCTAACGACCGCTGACTTCTTCCTCCTTTCAGCATTTGACTCCACTTCGTTCCGTCCATGCCAAGTGAGCTACGCTTGATTTTCCAAGTTCGCTAAAGCTCACAGGGCATTCAGCTTTTCAGCTTTTCAGTTTTTACCCACTCCCCCTCCTTGCACCGCTTCCCCATCATCGGCCTCCCGGTCGCTGCCACCGACTACGCGGGCGCGGTGTCATGGATCCTCGAGCACGCCGCCAAAGCCGATCGCGCCTACGCGGTCGAGGCTGCCAACACGCATGTCGCCGCACTCTCGCGTCATGACCCGGATTTCGGCTCGAGCATGGCCCGCTTCGACCTGATCTGCCCCGACGGCATGCCGCTCGTCTGGGCGCTCAATGCCCAACTCGCCGATTCGGAAAAAGTTCCCGACCGCGTCTACGGCCCAACGCTGATGCTCGAAACACTCAAAGCCACCCAAGGCCGCTCCGAGTTCCGCCACTTCCTCTTCGGCGGAAAGCAATCGACCCTCGACAAGCTCAGCTCTTCCTTCGCCGAACGCTTTCCCAATGCCATCATCGCCGGATCCTACTCGCCCCCCTTCGGCGAATGGCCTGCCGACGAGTTCGCAAAAGTCTGCGAAAAAATCCGCAGCAGCGGCGCCAACCTCATCTGGGTCGGCCTCGGTTGCCCGAAACAGGAACACTGGATCGCACGCCACAAGGATCAACTCCCGCCCGGTGTCTACTTCGGCATCGGCGCCGCCTTCGCCTTCCACGCCGGCGAAGTCAAACAATCGTCACCATTTCTCCAAAAAATCGGCATGGAATGGGCTTACCGCCTCGCCATGGAACCCCGCCGGCTTTTCAAACGCTACTTTACGTACAACTCACTCTTCCTCTATCACCTCCTCCGAGACGCGGTTAAAAAACCCTAAATCTTAAATTCTAAATTCGAAACAAAAGAAAAAAGCCACTTATTCATCGTAGCTGGATCATCCTGATCCAGGCCGTACGGTAGGGCGATGCGGCCCGCAGCGCCGACTCCTGATAACGACACCGCCACTTCATTAAACTCCGGCCTTTGACCTTCGACTTTAAGACCTGCGACTCTTCTTCCTCTTCCCCAATAACAAATAACCTCTAACTATTCACCTCTTCCACTTCGATGTTCAATGTTGGATGTTCGATGTTCGATGTTCAATCACCTCTTCCTCTTCCCCAATAACAATTAACAAATAACTTTTAACTCTTTTCCCTCCGCCTCCCTTCGCGCTCAACTCCTCTTCTCTTCAAACTTCTTCCCCATGAAAATCAAATCCATCTGCTGCCTCGGTGCCGGTTATGTCGGCGGACCCACCATGGCCATGATCGCCGCCAAGTGCCCTCACATCCAAGTCACCGTCTGCGACTTCAACCAGGCACGCATCGACGCATGGAACACCGACAACCTTCCCGTCTATGAACCCGGCCTTCAGGAAGTGGTCGAATCCGCGCGCGGCAAGAACCTCCACTTCACCACCGACATCAAGCCCGCGATCGCTGCCGCAGACCTGATCTTCGTCTGCGTCGGCACTCCCACAAAATCCTACGGCATCGGTGCCGGACGCGCGGCCGACCTCCGCTACATCGAGTCCGCCGCACGGCTCATCGCCGAGGTCTCTGAGGGCAACAAAATCATCGTCGAGAAATCCACCATTCCGGTCAAAACCGCGAACGCCATTCAAACGATCCTCGCCGCAAACTCCAGCAAGGAGGCCACCTTCCAAGTCCTCTCCAATCCCGAGTTCCTCGCCGAAGGCACCGCCGTCGCCGACATGGAAAACCCCGACCGCATCCTCATCGGTGGCGAACAAACCCCCGAGGGACAAGCCGCGCTCGAGTCGCTCGTATCCGTCTACGCCAACTGGGTCCCGCGCGAAAAAATCATCACCACCAACCTCTGGTCCTCGGAACTTTCCAAGCTCGTCGCCAACGCTTTCCTCGCTCAGCGCATCTCATCGATCAACTCGATCTCCGCCCTCTGCGAAGCCACCGGCGCCGATGTCGATGAGGTCGCACGCGCCATCGGTGCCGACTCCCGCATCGGCCCCAAATTCCTCAAGTCCTCCGTCGGCTTCGGCGGATCCTGCTTTCAAAAGGACATCCTCAACCTCGTCTACCTCTGCGAATCCTTCGGCCTCCCGGAAGCCGCCGCCTACTGGCGCTCGGTGGTCACCATGAACGATTGGCAAAAATCCCGCTTCGTCGAAAAAATCGTCCGCACCCTCTTCAACACGGTCTCCGGCAAACGCATCGCCATCCTTGGTTTCGCCTTCAAGAAAGACACCAACGACACCCGCGAATCCGCCGCCATCAACATCGTCCGCGACCTCGTTGCCGAAAACGCCCATGTTGTAATCTACGACCCACGCGTACCCAAGGAAACCATCCAACGCGACCTCCTCGAAGTCGGCGTCCCGCAAGACATCATCGACTTCAATGTCGAGATCGCCGCCGATCCCTACACAGCCGCCAAAGACGCCCACGCCCTCGCCACACTCACCGAGTGGGACGAATTCAAAACCCTCGACCTCCAACGCATCCACGACCTGATGCTCAAACCCGCCTTCGTCTTCGACGGCCGCGCCATCCTCCCCACCTCCGCCCTCAAAGCCCACGGCTTCAAAGCCTTCAGCATCGGCAAAGGAGCGTGAGAAGAGTGATGAGTTATTGGTGATTCGTCATTAGATTAGACAAAGAAGCCGCATCTTCTTAGGCAGGGACCTTTGTCCCCAAAGGTCCGCGCGCATAAGTCGTCAATTCTTCCAAAGTGGGGCACGGACGTCCCGCCCACCTCTTCAATTCCCCGGTAGGGCGATGCGGCCCCGCAGCGCCGACTCATCAAAAAAATTCACCGCCAAGCCGCAAAGGTCGCCAAGAAACGCAGAGAAGAAGGCTTGTAGACCATAGATCGCGGATCGAAGAAAAAGCCGATTCTTCATTTTCTTCCTCATTCAAAATCCAAAATTCAAAATCCAACATTTCTCTTCTTCCTATTCCCCAATGACCGCTGACCATTGACCGCTGACATCTTCTTCCTCCGCGTCCCTTTGCGACCTCCGCGCCTTGGCGGCAAACTCTTCTTCGGTTTCCTTAAAACTGAAAACTTCAAACTGAACGCTTATATTCCATGCTCCTCACCGAATTCCACCGCTTTCTCAAACGCGAGGACAAGGAACGCCTGCTCCATCAGCGCGGAAGCGTGATCTGGCTCTACGGCCTCTCCGGCTCAGGCAAATCCACCATCGCCAACGCCGTCGAACGCCAGCTCCACGAGCAAGGCCGCTTCACCATCATCCTCGATGGCGACAACCTCCGCACCGGACTCAACTCGAACCTCGGATTCACCGACGAGGACCGCGCGGAAAACATCCGCCGCATCGCCGAAACGGCAAAAATGCTCGTCCACCAAGGCATCATCACCTTCGTCTCTGCCATCACCCCGCGCGCCGAACTGCGCCAAATCGCACGCGACATCGTCGGACCCGACCTCTTCGAAGTCTTCATCAAGGCCAGCTACCAAACCTGCGAGCAACGCGATGTCAAAGGCCTCTACGCCAAGGCCGCCAAAGGCGAAATTCCCAACTTCACCGGCAAACAAAGCCAGTTCGACATCCCCGAAAACGCCGACCTCATCATCGACACTGAAACCACCTCCCTCGAAGACTCGACCTCCCAACTGCTCAAGGCCGTCGCAGAGAGAATTTCATAAATCATTGAATATAAAAGATTTGTGACTCAATCTCACCAATTCATTACCAAGTTGGTCAATTTAGTAATTTTTTATTGACCCAGCCCCACTCACGGCACACCTTCCGCCCGTGGCGGCGCTTTCCAAGGGCCAACATTTCAGCATTTGACTCCACTTCGTTCCGTCCATGCCAAGTGAGCTACGCTTGATTTTCCAAGTTCGCTAAAGCTCACAGGGCATTCAGCTTTTCAGCTTTTCCCCCCATCCCATGCCCAGCTACAACCTCAGCCACCTCGACCAACTCGAAGCCGAAGCGATCTTCGTCCTTCGCGAAACCGCCGCCCAGTTTCAAAACCCCGCCCTGCTCTTTTCCGGCGGCAAGGACTCAATCGTCATGGCATGGCTTGCACGCAAGGCCTTCTGGCCCGCACGCATGCCTTTCCCACTCGTCCACATCGATACCGGACACAACTTCGTTGAGACCATGACCTACCGCGACGAATTCGTCGA
>JAGWXY010000041.1 GCA_018969605.1 Verrucomicrobiota bacterium
TCGATGTCGAAGGTCACTTCGATTTGCGGTTCGCCGCGACGGGCGGGATTGATGCCATCGAGCTTGAAGTTGCCGAGCAATTTGTTGTCGGAGAACATCGGGCGCTCGCCTTGGCAGATGCGGATGTCGACGGCCGGTTGGTTGTCGGAAGCGGTCGAGAAAATCTGCGATTTCTTCGCGGGGATGGTCGTGTTGCGTTCGATCATCGCGGTGGCACGCGAGCCTTCCGTTTCGATCGAAAGCGTGAGCGGCGTGACATCGAGCAGCAGCACATCCTTCACATCGCCGCGTAGCACACCGCCTTGGATCGATGCGCCGATGGCGACGACTTCGTCGGGGTTCACGCCTTGGTGTGGTGTTTGACCTGCGAGTTCACGGGCGGTCTCGACCACCTTCGGCATGCGGGTCATGCCGCCGACGAGCACCAGCTCGTTGATGTCGGAGGCTTTGACGCCGGCTTCCTCGAGGCAATCGCGCACAGGCTTCTTGGTCCGTTCGAAAAGCGAGTCGGTGAGTTGCTCAAGCTTCGCGCGAGTGAGCGAAAGCTGAATGTGTTTCGGCCCGGTGGCATCGGCCGTGATGAAGGGCAGGCTAATGTCGTAGGACTGCGTCGATGAAAGGGCGATCTTCGCTTTTTCCGCTTCTTCCTTGATGCGTTGAAGCGCGTCCGGCTGACCCGAGAGGTCGATGCCTTGATCCTTCTTGAACTCTCCAACGATCCATTGGATCAGCGTGTTGTCCCAGTCGTCACCGCCGAGTTGCGTGTCGCCATCGGTGGCAAGCACTTCAAAGACGCCATCGCCGATCTCAAGCACCGAGATGTCGAAGGTGCCGCCGCCGAGGTCGTAGACGGCGATTTTTTCGTCGGACTTTTTATCGAGGCCGTAGGCGAGTGCGGCGGCGGTCGGTTCGTTGATGATGCGCAGCACTTCGAGTCCGGCGATTTCACCGGCGGCCTTGGTGGCATTGCGTTGCGAGTCATTGAAATAAGCGGGCACGGTGATCACCGCTTGCTTGATCGATTCACCGAGTTTCGATTCCGCATCAGCCTTCAGTTTGCCGAGGACCATCGCGGCGATTTCTTGCGGGGAAAAAGTTTTTGTTTCGCCGGCGACTTCGACTTCGATGTGCGCATCGCCATTCGCGGCGGCCACGATCTTGTAGGGCATGCGCTTGTCGGCTTCGGTCAGCTCGGCGAACTTGCGGCCGATCAGGCGCTTGGCGGAGAAGATCGTGTTCTTCGGGTTGGTCACGGCCTGGCGCTTGGCGGCCTGGCCGACGAGGCGTTCGCCGCTCTTGGAGAAGGCGACGACCGATGGGGTGGTGCGTGCACCTTCCGAGTTTTCAAGCACCGTAGGCTCTCCGCCTTCCATGACGGCCATGCAGGAGTTGGTGGTGCCGAGGTCGATTCCGAGGATTTTGGACATGAGGTTGTTTTCCTTTCAAATTTGCCCCTTCAGGCTTTGTGGTTCGGGCCAGCTTTCGCATCCATCGTGCCAGTATCGGAAAATTTTGTGTAATTCATTGATTTTAAATGGATTAAAAATTTTAGCCGTCTGCCCGAGACGCGCTGTAGTCGCCTTTAAGCGACAAAATGACGCATTTTTTGCGCGCCAAAGTGTCGCAGCGTCATGAAATGCGCGGCAGAAATTTTCCGACCTTGAAAGATGGTGAATTCCCTTTCTAGGGTCCGTTCAGGGGTTATGCGCGTTCAAGCATCGAGATGGATTCCACGGGGTGAGCCGTTCCAGGCGGACGGCGACGCGTCCTCGGGCGGATTTCCGGCCGTGCTCGAGCATTTGGTGCGTCAGCGGGGTCTGCCTGAAGGGGTCGATCTCGAGGGCTACCTGCGGCCGCGGCTGCGGGATTTGGCCGATCCGTTTCTGATCCCCGACATGCGCCCGGCGGTCGAGCGGATCCTGCAGGCCGTGGATCGCGGGGAAAAAATCTGTATTTACGGCGACTACGATGTCGATGGTGTTTCCTCGATCACCCTCATGCGGCGGATCCTCATGGCCTATGGCTTGCAGCCGCGGCATTTCATTCCGAGGCGCGGGCCGGAAGGTTATGGTCTGAGCGATGCGGCGATCGCGCGCTGCATGGCCGAGGGGCCGAAGCCGGATTTGCTGATCACCGTCGACTGCGGAACCGTGTCGATCCCGCAATGCGCGGAGCTGCGTGCGGCGGGGGTCGATGTGGTGATTGTCGATCATCATGAGCCGCTGCTCGACGGGCGGCCGGATTGCTGCGCGTTGGTCAACCCAAAGTGCGGCACGGAATTCACTTATCTCTGCGCGGCCGGCGTGGTGTTCAAGCTGGGTCATGCCTTGCTGAAAACGCGTCAGACCGATCTCGATCTCAAGGAGCTCATCGATCTCGTCGCGGTGGCGACCATTTCCGACATCGTGCCGATGGTGGGGGAAAACCGTTTGCTGGTGCGTCACGGCTTGCAGCACTTGTCGCGCACGCTCAACCCCGGCCTGCGCGCGCTGCAGGAAGTGGCGGGGATCAGCGGGCTCACCACCTCGATGGATGTCGGCTTCCGCATCGGGCCGCGACTCAATGCCGCCGGGCGCATGGATGTGCCCGAGGATGCGCTCGAGACACTCACCACCGATTGCCGCAGGCTCGCACGCGACCTCGCCTTGAAGCTCGATGATTACAATCGCGAGCGTCAGGCCTTTGAAAATCGCATCCGCACCGATGCTGTCGAGATGCTCAACGAAGGCTTTGATCCGCAACGCGATCCGGTGATCGTGCTGGGCTCGCGCACCTGGCATCACGGCGTGGTGGGCATCGTCGCCTCCAGGCTCATGCGGCAGTATCACAAGCCGACCTTCATCATCGCGATCGACGAGGATGGCATCGGCAAGGGCTCGGGCCGCAGCATCGAAGGAGTTTCACTCGTCGAGGCCCTGCGTGCTTGCGATGACGACTTGCTCGCGGGCGGAGGTCACGCCATGGCGGCGGGCCTTTCGATCGAAGAGGATAAAATCAACTCGTTCCGAAAAAATTTCAGCGACTATGTGCTGCGTCATACCAGCGAGGAGCAACGCCAGCCGACGCTGATGTATGACATGGAGCTGGGCTTTGATCAGTTGTCGCTCGACTTCATGGCCGACTACGACTTGCTGCAACCCTTCGGCAACGGCAATCCGCAACCGGTTTTCATTTCACGGCGCGTGGGCCTAAGCCGTTCGCCACAGCACATGAAAAACCATCACCTGCGCCTGATGCTGCGTCAGGGTTATCACGAACAGGACGCGGTCTTTTTTGGCGGCGGCGAGCACCCCTTGCCCGACCCACCCTGGGACATTGCCTACACCATCGACCGCAACCACTTCCGCGGTCGCACGACCCTGCAACTCGTCATCCAAGCCGTGCGCGCGGCGGAGGAGTGCTGAGCGGGGCTTGCGTCTTCTTTTGAAGAAAGATTCACCGCAAAGCCGGCCCTTCCTGCGGAAGGAGACAGAAGACGAAGCAAAATAGGGCTGCGGATGGCTGGCAGGAGGAAGGATGTTGAAACGCATATCCCTCCGGCACACAGAACCATGAATTTGCGCTCGCGCCACCGATTCGCCGCCCGCATACTCAGGGCGTGAATAAACACGTCGCTTTGCATTTTTCGGTTCTAGCCCCCTTGGTTCTAGGTTTTTCGAGCATGACCGCGCCCGCTGGGACGATTCTCTTCGACAATCTTTCGGCCGGTTCTCCCAATGGATCCTATGGCGTCAGCAATACACAGTGGGTCGCGCAATCATTCTCGACGACGAACGAGAGTTTTATCCTTAGCGACATTCTCCTTCGCCTTTGGAATCAGAATGAAACCAGTGGCAGCTTCGAAATCCAAGTCTGGGATGTCCTTGGCACCTTGGGCACGCCGGGATCCCAAGTCGGAACAACGATCTACACAGGACTCGCTCAGAATCTCAGTAGCAGTTATGAGGGGCTCCTTACGATTACAGGATTGAGCGTCACTCTTGCACCCAACACCGCTTACTATCTGGTGGCGAAAGGCGCGACATTGGCCGATATCCCTAGTCCTTTTGACGATCTGCTTCCAGGTTTCCTGTATTGGGATGCCACAGACGTCAACACATCGGCCACTTATGACACTACCGGATCGGGCTGGAATGGCCCTTCCGGTCAGGACATGTACATGAAAGTCAGCGCGGTCCCCGAACCTACCACCTATGGCTTGGTTCTCGGCAGCATCTCGCTCGCGACCCTCCGTCGCCGCCGCAAAGCCTGAGGCTCGGCTTGGAGGAAACGGGGGCCCGTCTCTTTAAACAGGATCCCCTCGGCTGCACAGAGCGAAGCATGAGTCAGGTTGAGATGATCGGCTGCGGCGAACTTGGCGGCTTTGTGGTGCGCAACCTGTCCACTGGCGTCGAGTTCCGTCTTGGCTGCAACCACCTTATCGGTGGGATCATTCAATTTGTCTGGGAAATAGTATGAAAAAGATCGTGGATTGTGGATCATGGATTGTGGATCGAAGAAGAACCGCTTCTTCAACAGGACCGTGGGCATCTTGCCCACCTCTTCAATTCCGGTAGGGCGATGCGGCCGCGCGGCGCCGATTCTCTCTTTGCATGAAAGCCCAGGCTTACTGTCCGTGAAATGGCATGACAAAATCGAAACGCCGAGGCGCGGAGCGCGCATAGGTGTTCGCGGAGAAGAAGATGTAGAGTTGGTAAAATCCTCAATCCGGATGCCATTTTCTCTGTTTTTATCGGTTCTTCGGGTTCATTCGCGCTTATAAAATTTTTTCTCAACAGATCGGCGCTGCGGGCGCTGCGTGTGAGCCAAAAGACTGCGGACGGAGCGTTGAGTGGGGCTTGGAGCTCATTTGAGGAAGAATTTTATTGAAAAATGGCGGCGAATATTCTAAATTGTGTCGCAAAATGGAATCGACGCCACGATTTTTGAGTCCTGCCATAGATCATTTTTTCCTGCTCGGCCCCCGTGGCACTGGCAAAACTTGGTGGACGCGGCGGCAATTTCCTACCGCCTTGCGGGTCGACTTGCTGGATCCAGAAACGCTGCGCCTGATGGCGGCACGGCCCGAGCGATTGCGGGAACGGGTAGCTGGCGAGCTGGGAGCGAAAACGGTGGTGATCGACGAAGTACAAAAGCTGCCAGAATTGCTCGAAGTGGCGCATCTCATGATCGAGGAGAAGCGGGGTCTGCAGTTTGTCTTTACCGGATCGAGCGCGCGCAAGCTTCGGCGTGGTGGGGTGAACCTGCTGGGCGGGAGGGCTGCGCAAAAGTCGCTGCATCCGTTTATGGCGGCAGAACTGGGCAGTCGCTTTTGCATGGAGAAAGCTCTGCGTCTGGGCATGCTGCCGGTGGTGCGCGGAGCCGCCGATCCTGCAGAGATCCTGCGCGCCTACAATGGGCTTTACCTGCGAGAGGAGGTGCAGGCCGAAGGCTTGGTGCGCCATGTGGGCTCGTTTTCTCGATTCTTGGAGGCAATCAGTTTTTCGCAAGGAGCCGTCCTAAATCTCGCCAATGTTTCGCGGGAATGCCAAGTGAACCGAAAGACGGTGGAGGGTTATTTGGAAATTTTGGAAGACCTGCTGCTGTCGTTTCGAGTGCCGGTCTTCACCCGAAGGGCCAAACGTCAGCTAGCCGCCCATCCCAAGTTTTTCTTTTTTGACACCGGGGTGTTTCGTGCCAATCGCCCTGATGGGCCGCTGGACTCTCCGGCAGAGATCGACGGCGCCGCGCTCGAAGGCTTGGTGGCCCAGCACCTGCGGGCCTGGTGCGACTACAGCAGCGGGGATCATCATCTGCATTACTGGCAAACCCGCACTCAGGTCGAGGTGGACTTCGTCATTTACGGAAGCAGCGGATTCTATGCGCTTGAAGTGAAAAATAGCAATCGCGTGAGACCGGAAGACCTCCGCGGGCTGAAGAACTTCGCGCAGGATTATCCGGAAAGTCAGCGATTCTTGCTCTACCGCGGCACTGAACGCTTGATGCAAGATGGCATCCTCTGCATGCCCTGTGACGAGTTCCTGCTAGCCCTCGTTCCCAACCAGTTTCCTTCATGAGCTGCATGAAGGGGATGGAAAGTGAAGAGGCTGATTCTCAAAAAATGCCGCCACATTCGCATCCATTTGCGGTAAAGTATTCAGTTTGTCTGGGAAGTTGCATGTTAATCCACCGCTCTGCGACGGCTCGCACAAGTCGCTGCCGGCGGGGGGGAATAGAGTCAGCAGTCAATAGTCATTGGTCATTGGTCATTGGTGAAAAGTAAGCGGTCAACAGAGCACCTCTTGCAGTTTTGTCAGAGATCTGGTAGCTCTGGCTCCTATGCTACGCGGCTCTCGATGGCCTGAGAGGCGGCGGGGCGGGTTTTGATCCAGTGGGCTGGAAGGAGTTCTTCGAGCTGCCGTGAGGGCGGGTTGTGCATCAGTTTTTCAAACACCCACTCGAAGTAGGCGAAGGGATCTGCCCCGTGGCGGCGAACTTGCTCGACGAAGGTGTAGAGGACCGCGCTGCGCCAGCCGGTGTGTTCGCCGCCGATGAACATCCAGTTCTTGTGCCCGAGTTTGGTGGGGCGGATGGCATTTTCGGTGAGGTTGTTGTCGAACTCGATTTGTCCGTTGAGAAAACACGGCTCGAGGTGCGGCCATTGGCTGATGGCATACGCGAGCGCTTGTCCCATCTTGCTGCGCGGCGTGATCCCGCCAAAGCGATTGAGCCTGCATTCAATTTGTCTGGGAAATAGTATGTCTTCAATTTGTCTGGGAAATAGTATGAAGACAATCACCTTGCAATACTGTGAAACCGTGATACACATAAATCTTATGAAAAACATCACTCTCGCCCTTGATGAGGACACTTACCGCAAGGCCCGCATCGCCGCCGCGCGCCGGGACGCTTCTGTCTCTTCCTTGGTGAAACAATACCTCCAAACCCTCGCGGCCTCGGAAGCAGGGTCCGAAAAACCCGCCCACGAGCTGGAATCCTTGCTCGCGGAAATCGCCCAGCGCCACCCCGGCTTCACCTGCCGTGACAACCTTTCCCGCGAAGCCCTCTACGAAAGCCGCCGCTGATGGTCTTCGTCGACACCAACATCCTGCTTTACGCCATCTCCAACCATCAAAGCGAGGCGGAGAAGAATCAAAAAGCCAGGGCGATCCTCGGTGGCTCGGACCTCGTGTTTTCAGTCCAGGTCTTGCAGGAATTCTATGTTCAAGCGACCCGCCCCACCCGCACCGACCCATTGACCCACGAGGAAGCCACCGCACTCATTCAATACTGGCTCCGCCACCGCATCCTCCCAATCACCGTTCAGGTCATGCAGGATGCCCTCGACATCAAGAAACGCTACCAGACCTCTTACTGGGACGCCGCCATCCTCGCCGCCGCCGCCTCCGCAGGCTGTTCCGATCTCTTATCCGAAGATCTCAACCCCGGTCAAAGCTACAACAGCGTCCGCGTCATCAACCCCTTTCTGAAAAACTGATTTTGATTTCGTGCGCATCGCCCTACCGGGCATTCATGAAGTGTCCCGCAAGATGCGTGACACGGCCGGCGGGACGCCGGCGCTCCCCTACGAAGAAGCGGCTGATCATGCGCGCGGACCTTTGGGGACAAAGGTCCCTGCCTATTTGTCATCCACGATGCCTACACATTCGCGTCCATTCGCGGTTCGGCATCTCTCTTCAAAGAGTCGGCGCTGCGGGCCGCATCGCCCTTCCGGGCTTGAGGAGTGGGCTGGTGCAAATCTTTCTCTTTTTTAACCTTTGCGTAATTTTTTCCCTTGCGCGAACGGGGGATGTGGATTAGAAGTCCTGCGTCGCAAGACAAGGCGGTCCGACTGAGATGCCCTTCAGGTTATTGGGTTTTTCCTGCTGGGATGATCGGTCGGGCCGCTTCTTTTTTACCGGGCTCGGCTAATGGCGAGCTGATCTGATCCACCGCCCGAGACGGGCATTTTCCCGCGAAATGGGGATTGGGCCAAGGCCGCAAACCTGCTAGATGTGAGCCATGAGATTGATCCGTTTTGGTGATTCCGGCCGCGAAGAGCCGGGGGTTTTGCTGCCGGACGGGCGGCGGGTGGATGCCAGCGGCGAATTTCATGATTACGATGAGGGTTTTTTTGCCTCGGGCGGGCTTGAGGGCTTGGCCGAGTGGGTGGCGGATGGCTGCCCGGGCGGGGCCTTGATCGATCCCGCGGCGCGGCTGGGCCCGCCGGTGAATCGGCCATCGAAAATTGTCTGCGTCGGGAAAAATTATTTGGATCATGCCAAGGAAATGGGTGGCGAGATTCCCTCCGAACCGGTGCTTTTCATGAAGGCGAGCAGCGCGTGGAGCGGTCCGCACGACGATGTGATCATTCCGCATGGCGGCACCAAGATGGATTATGAGGTCGAGCTCGCCTTGGTCATCGGCCGGACGGCGTCGTGCATCGACGAGCTTGAGGCGATGGATCATGTCGCGGGATATTCGGTGTTTTGCGATTACTCCGAGCGGGCGTTTCAATTGGAGGCCGGCGGTCAGTGGACCAAGGGCAAAAGTGCCGACAGTTTTGCCCCGATGGGGCCGTGGTTGGTGACGGGCGATGAGGTCACTGACCCGCAAAAACTTCGGCTGTGGTGCAAGGTGAATGGCGAGCTGCGGCAAAACAGCTGGACCGGCGACATGATGTGCTCCGTGCGGCAGTTGGTCGCATACATCAGCCGTTTCATGACCTTGTTGCCGGGCGATGTGATCGCAACCGGCACGCCGGCGGGCGTGGCCTTGGGCATGTCGCCGCCGCGCTACCTGCAGGCTGGAGATTTTGTCGAATGTGGCATCGAGGGCCTCGGGGAGTTGGCGCAACGCGTGGTGGCGCATCGTGAAACATGAAGGCCGGTTTTTCCAAAACTTGGAGAGCCTTGCTTTCGTGGCCGAAACCACCGGGCGGCACGCGCTACGCCGCGTGTCATTTTTGCGACACCTTACATGAAGCTTCACCGCTTGAAGAAGGTGCTGCGGCGCGTTGCACCCGCTGCGGCACGGTGCTTTACCAGAACCGCGTGGCTTCGCTCACAAGAGCCTCGGCTTGCTCGCTTGCGGCGTTGATCCTGATGGCGCTTGCGCATGTGTTTCCCTTTCTCACGATGGATGCCGCGACGCTGCGCAAAAGCCTCACGCTGCTTGGTGCGGCGGTTGCGCTGATCGATGAAGGCACGCCCCTGCTTGGCATCTCAATCGTGCTTTTCACCATCGTCGCGCCCTTTGTGCTGGCCGGCGGTATGCTGTATGTGAGCCTGCCGCTCATGTTTGGCCGTCTGCTTCCCGGCTCGTTCACGATCGCGAAGTGGATGCACCTCAGCGAACCATGGAACATGGTCGAAGTTTTTCTGCTTGGCGTGCTGGTGAGTTTGTTGAAATTGGCGCAGGTGGCGGATGTCACTTTTGGCATCGGTTTCTGGGCCTTTGCCGGCCTGATGCTTTGCATGGCATTCGCAGTGGCGGGCATTGATCGCGAAGAACTTTGGGACCGCATGGAGGTGGCGCGAAGATGAGCGAACATTTTGAAAAAGCGGCCGATCGCGGGCTTGCAAGCTGTCATGTCTGCGGCCGTGTGGCGGAGGTGGCCTTGGGACATTGTCCGCGTTGCGGCAGCAAGCTCGAGCTGCGCAAACCCAACAGCATCCAGAATACCGTGGCGCTGATGGCGGCGGCGGCGGCCCTTTACATCCCCTCGCACATCCTGCCGATCATGACCGTCGTCGAGATCGGAGTGGTGATGCCCAACACGATCGTCGGCGGCATGATGACCTTTTGGCGCACGGGAGCCTACCCGATCGCGATCGTGATTTTCGTCGCCTCGATCCTCATTCCGATCCTCAAAATCGCGGCCTTGAGCTGGCTCTGTGCGGCCGCGGCCGGCTGGATCCACCCATCGCCCACGGCACTCGGCAGGCTGCACGGGATCACCGAGTTACTTGGCCGCTGGTCGATGATCGACATTTTCGTGGTCGGCATCCTGGTCTCGCTCGTGCAATTGGGAAACTACATGAGCATCACTCCCGGGCCGGGAGCGCTTGCATTTGCAGGGGTGGTCATGCTTACCATGTTCGCGGCGATGAGCTTCGATCCCCGTTTGCTGTGGGACCGGCTCGATGAAATGGCCGAGGATCCACCGCCATCGAAAGACCTAAGCCCTTGAGCGACACCCCGACATCACCAAAAGCACCCAAGCCCGAGATCCAGCGTGCCAAGCGCTGGAATGCGGTGTGGGTCGTGCCGATCGTGGCCCTGCTCCTCGGCATCTGGTTGCTTTATCGGAATTTCACCGCGCAGGGCGAGGTCGCTCATGTGCGCTTCGAAACTGCTGACGGCATCGAGGCGGGAAAAACCGAAGTGCGCTGCCGCTCGGTGAAGGTCGGCATGGTGCGACATGTGAAACTGGCAGATGATTTGAAATCGGTGATGGTCGATATCGAGATCGATCGCGATGAAGAGGATCTCTTGCGCAAAGGCACGCGCTTCTGGGTCGTGCGGCCACGGATTACCGGCACTGAGCTTTCAGGCGTCTCGACGTTGATCACCGGCGCTTACATCGAGCTCGATCCGGGACCCGCGGATGCGCCGCTCAGCGAAAATTTCAAGGGCCTTGAAACACCACCCGCGACGAACCGCAATGTGCCGGGCTTGCGACTCACGCTGGTAGCCGATCAAGCGGGATCACTCGCCGCAGGCGCGCCCATTTATTTTCGCGGCTTCGAAGTCGGCCGCATCGAAGGCCGCAAGCTGAGCAAGGACGGATCGCAGGTCAGCTACGATGCCTTCATCAGCAAAACCTACAGCGGCCTGGTCACGGAAAACACGCGCTTCTGGAACACCAGCGGCATCGACATCAGCGCCGGCGCCGATGGCTTCAAGCTACGCACGCCATCATTCCAAGCGATGATTTCCGGCGGCGTTTCCTTCGGCGTGACGCAAGGCGAAGAACCCGGCATCGCCGCAGTTGATGGTCGCTCGTTCACGCTCTACAAGGATGAGGATTCGGCGAAAAAATCATCCTTCGATCCGACGATGCGTCTGTTGTTGCTGTTTGATCAAACCGTGCGCGGCCTCAGCGAAAGAGCTCCGGTGGAGTACCGCGGCATCACCATCGGCCGCGTGTCGCGCATTTCCTTCGATCTCATGCCTGGCGCGCAAAACATGTCGGTGCCGGTGTTGATCGAGATCGATCCGCGCCTGATGGTTCCGGAAAATCCAAATAAGGACAAAGATGCCGACATGGCATTCATCCGACAGGCGGTCGACAAAGGTCTGCGCGGTGCGTTGAAGACCGGCAGCCTCATCACCGGTGCGCTTTTTGTGGATCTCGATTATTACGACGATGTTGTGCCGCGCAGCATGGGCAAGGTCGGCGAGTTCGACACCGTGCCAACGGTTTCATCCGGCCTCGCACAACTTGAGGCAAAACTTTCTGCCGTGCTCGACAAGTTCCAGGCATTGGAAATCGACAAGGCGGTGACCGGCATCGGTGCGGCCGCCAAAGAAATCGAAGCGACCGCCGCCGCCACGCGCAAGTCGGTCTCGAGCCTTGGACCCGATGGCCCGATGCAAGGCGACATGCTGCGCGTGCTCGACGAACTGCGCGCCTCGCTGCGCTCACTCAAATCCGTCACCAACACCATCGAGGAGAAGCCCAACTCTCTCATCTTCGGCCGCGAGTCGTCGAACAATCCGGTGCCGAAAGCCGCCCGCTGAAAAATCCACTGCCGCCATGATCACCCGCACCCTTTCCCTGCTCATCGGCATCCTGCTCGCGGGCTGCGCCACATCGTCCAAATCATTCTATGTCCTCACCGCCGACGGAGCCGCGCCCTCGGGCAGCGGCATGGGCATCGGTGTTGGTCCCATCGCGTTGGCCGAATACATCGACCGACCAAACCTCGTGATCGCCGAATCGCCGAACCAACTCAGCATCGCCGACGATCACCGCTGGGCCGGCGACCTTGCATCATCGGTCGCACGCGTCACCGCCGCCAACCTCGGCCGCCGACTTGGTACTGGCAATGTGCGCACCTACCCGTGGCGCGATGACAACGGCCTGCGTTATCAAGTGACCATCGACATTCGCCAGCTTCACGGATCGGGCGACGGTCATGCGGTCATCGAGGCCGGCTGGCGCCTCTATGCCTTGCCCGAACGCAGGGTCGCTGCGGCAAGAACCTTCGTCGCTCGCGAGCCATTGCAAGCGGACGGCTACCCGGCACTTGTCGCCGCGCAATCGAAGTTGCTCTCGAGGCTCGCCGCCGACATCGCATCGGCGATGAAGTAAGCCGCGCGAGAGACGCGAAAAAATTCAAGGGACCATCATGCTCAAAGTTTACGGATATCAAAAATGCAGCACCTGCCGCGATGCGCTCAAATGGCTCGACTCACATGACATCAATCACGAGGTCAAAGCTATTCGCGAAACCCCGCCGACAATAGCCGAACTCAAGGTCGCCCTTGATGCCGCGAATGGTGACCTGCGAAAAATTTTCAACACCTCGGGCATGGACTACCGCGCACTCGGCCTCAAGGACCGCCTGCCAAGCATGAGCGAAAACGAGGCGCTCGAAATGCTCTCGACCCATGGCAATCTCGTGAAGCGCCCCTTCATCATCGGCGATGGCACCGTGCTCGTCGGCTTCAAAGAGCCGGCATGGAAAAGTGCGCTGTTGAAGTGAGGGAGCGGGGAGCCGTGTCGTTGCGCCCCTTTCGGCGAGCGCCCAACGCTGAAAAACAGTACAATTTCCCATTGTGCTGTTCTCTTTTTGGATTACAATCTCACAACGATGATCAAAAGCTTCGCCGATGCTTTGACCGAAAAAGTCTTTCTCGGCGAGGATTTGACGAGGAAGGAAGCCAGGTTGTTGGGTGACATTCGCCTCAGCAAGGCGCAAGAACGACTCGTCGTCCTTCATCATTCAACCGAAAAAGACCTAATGAAATTTCACGCTCTCCATTACCACAGCCTACGCGGCACTCGCAGGTATTCCATTGATGCGGATTCACGCGCATCCAAGTGGCGCATCACATTTGCGTGGGCAAATTGCGAGCTTACCGATGTTTCTCTCGTAAAAATCGAAGACACGCACTAACCCTATGAAACTCCGCACCAACCCCGCCGCCGGTCTTGTCCAAGACGAACTTGAAGCCCGCATGATTCCCGCTGCCAAGGCGGCCCGCGACATGGCGATTCCCCGCAGTCGACTCAGCGATATTTTTGCGGGAAGAAAAGGAGTTTCCTCCGATACCGCTTTGCGATTGGAACGCTATCTTGGCGTTTCCGCAGCTCTTCTCATCCGCCTTCAGGCCGAGTACGACCTGAGCAAGGCGACCGTGGACAAAGGTCCGCAGATTCGGAGGGAGGTTCGCCCGGCATCAAAACTTGTGGTCGCTTGATTGGACGGATCTTTTATCCCCGAGTCATTTCGATTTCCTTCACATCGGCGCGATGCGGCTGTCGAGTTGGAAGACTTGGCCTGAAGTATTGGGCATGTGGTGGTGGAGAAATCGAATGAACTCTGCCGCGTGTGCGCAGGTGTTGAAGCGGCCGAGCGTGTGGTCGGCGAGAATTTGTTCGCGGCGTATCGGGGTGATGCCTGAGGTCATGGTCGTTTCAAGAAATCCCGGCAGCACTGCGTTGATCCGAACATTTGAAGGCCCGTGCTGCGTTGCGAGATCCGCAACGAGACCAAGCAAAGCGGCCTTTGCGGCGGCGTAGGGAGCCTGACCTCGCGGCGGTCGCAGTGCTGAAAAACTTGAGATCAATACGATGTGACCACGGCGGCGTTCGATCATGTTTGGAAGCGCCGCACGGATGCAGGAAAGCGCGCCGGCGAAATTGACTGACCATGTTTCGTCCCATGCCTCTTCGCTGAGGTGGCCGAGCGATGCGTCGCGCGTGATGCCTGCCGCGCAGACTAGCAAGTCGATGTCACGACCTTCAAAGTAACAGCGCACTTGTGCGGGATCCTTTACATCCAGCTCACGGCGGCCAGGTGCGGCGATCGACCAATCAGGCGCGGCAAGCGCCTCAGCGATGGCCTTGCCAAGGCCACCGGTGCCGCCAGTGATCACTGCCTGATTTGTCGCCGCCTGCATGGTGTTTCGAAATTTGCCGTGACAGCGGCGCGGGCATCAGGCCAGCGATTGCCGTGCCGCTTGCAGCGTGTTTTTCATCAGCATCGCGATGGTCATCGGTCCGACGCCGCCGGGCACTGGAGTAATCGCCGAGCAGAGCGGTGCGACTTCTTCAAAGGCCACATCGCCGGTGAGGCGATAGCCGGATTTTTTTGATGGATCGGCCACGCGGTTGATGCCGACATCGATGACGACCGCGCCGGACTTCACCCAATCGGCTTTGACCATTTCGGGTCTGCCGACAGCGGCGACAAGGATGTCCGCGCGGCGGCAGATCGCTGGCAAATCGCGTGAACGCGAATGCGCGATGGTGACGGTGGCATTGGATTTTTTTGAAACCAAAAGGAGTGCCATCGGTTTGCCGACGATCATGCTGCGGCCGACGACCACCGCTTCGGCGCCGTTGGTTTCGATGCCGGCGACTTCGAGCAGCTTCATGCAGCCCGCGGGTGTGCAGGGGACAAATCCTGTTGGGTCTTCGAGCGCGAGCTTGGCGACATTTTCCGGATGAAAGCCGTCGACATCTTTGCGCGGATCGATCGCGCGAATGATTTCCTCTTCGTCGATGTGTTTTGGTGGTGGCGACTGCACGAGGATGCCGTGGATCGCGGGATCGGCATTGAGATCGCGCACGACCTTGAGCAGTTCGTCTTGCGCGGTGCTCGCGGGCAACTCGATCTTGCGCGAAAAAATTCCGAGTTCGCCGCAGGTGCGGACTTTGGATCCGACATACACATGCGAGGCCGGATCATCGCCGACCAGCACGACCGCGAGGCCGGGCGTGGTGCCGCGGGATTTGAGGGCTTCGGCTTCCGCGCGGCACTCATCGAGCACGGCGGCGGCCACGGATTTTCCATCAAGCAATCGGGGTTGGTTCATAAGGGGCTTGAAATTTTTTACGCATCGTCGGTGCCGGATACGAGCAGCGATTCGATTTTGAGCCGCTCGTTTTCCATTGCTTCAGCATCAAGAGCTTTTGATACATGCAGCGCTTCGCCAAAAGTGACGGACACGCGGCTGAAAGGGCAGGGAATCACAAATCGATCCCATGTGCCTAGCCGCCATGCCGAGGAGAATCGCACATGCACGGGCACGATCGGCGCGCCGGTTGCTTCAGCCAGTTTGATCGCCCCCGCCTGCACCTTGTAGCGCGGTCCGCGCGGGCCATCTGGCGTGAGGCATACGTCCTGCCCTGCTTCCAGAGCGCGCTTGAGGCCGACCAAAGCAGCCACCGCACGACGCGATGAGGATCCTCGAATCGCATCAAATCCAAACACCGCCATTGCATTAGCGACCATGTCGCCGTCGCGGCTTGCGCTGGTGAGAATGCTCACCCGGCGCTGGGTGCGAAGCATTTTGAGCCATACCCCCGGCACAACAAAAAACCGGCTGTGCCAGAGCATCAGAATCATCGGCGGCACGGGGGTGTTCGGATCGCCGATGCGGCCGGGGTTATGCAGATCGACCCGCAGCGTCGCGGTCATAAACCTCATCGCCCAGCCCAAGAGCTTGCCCAGCAGCCTCGATTTCCAATCGCCACAGATCTCGAGCCTGGTTTTCCTCGTTGCGCTCATGGGGTGAAATTGGCCGGGCCGTTGATCTGGAAAATGGGGTTCAAAATCATTGGTTTTGACAGTCCGCGCGATTCACTGGGCGGCCAGGGGCGAGTGTCGACAATGTCGGCGTAATGACAAGCCTATGGCCAAGACCGCTTTCTTTTGCCTTGCAGCGCGGCCTGTAAAACATAATCTCAATCGTCATGTGGCTGCCAGCAGCCGAATAATTGCTCCCTCAAGATTTAACAAACTCGAAATAACATTCCCCAACTGCCATGATCCGCATCGCTTCTGCATTGCTACTCGCCAGCGCCGCTCTGATCGTCACTTCCTGCTGCTGCACAAGTGATTCAAAACCACCGAAGCTGCGCCCGCTTCCGCAATTTCAAGAAATCCAAGCCGAGGCCCCTGCTGCCCCCGAAGTCCGCTCGGAAAAGTAATTTTTTCGCTGCACCCGCGCGGTAGCATCATTTGCCTTGCCACAGCCGCTTTCGCGCGCATTTGGCCGCACTCCAAGCTTGCTGTTTCCGTTCCGTGTTACAGTTTCATTAGAGAGTCAAATTCATGAAGTCCCGCAAGACAACCGATGAAAAAATACCCTTCAACGGAAGCGGCAGGCATTATCATCGTGCTGCCTATTCGGCCGAAAAAAACTGGGACCAGTGGATCAATGGGGTAAGTAGCAAGCAGGCAAACTCAAGGAATTGGGCACTAATTCTCGGCATCACCATAGCCGTCCTTGGTCTCTTGGGTGTGATCATCGGCCTGATCATCGAGCTCAGCTGAGGCCCGCCATTTGCACCCAACGGGCGCCGATGCGCATGCGGCTTTGACATTTCGCTTCGGCAAAGGCAGTTTTCCCGCCCGCCACCAAACCCGGCGGTCTGTTCACCATGGGAAAAAATCTCTTCCAGAAAGTTTGGGACGCCCACACCGTTGGCACGCTTGCCGACGGACGCACGCAACTCTTCATCGGCACCCACCTGATTCACGAGGTCACCTCGCCGCAGGCCTTCGGCATGCTTCGCGACCTCGGCCTCAAGGTGAAGTTTCCACAGCGCACCTTTGCAACCGTCGACCACATCGTGCCAACGATCGACCAAGACGCGCCGCAAGACCCGCTTGCCGCGGAAATGATGCAGGCGCTGCGCAAAAATGCCGATGATTTCGGCGTCACTTATTTCGACCTTGCGTCGGGCAAACAAGGCATTGTCCATGTCGTCGGCCCAGAGCAAGGCATCACCCAGCCGGGCACCACGATCGCTTGCGGCGATTCGCACACCGCCACGCACGGAGCCTTCGGCGCGATCGCCTTTGGCATCGGCACCACGCAGGTGCGCGATGTGCTGGCTTCTCAAACACTCGCGCTCGAGGCTCTCAAAGTCCGCCGCATCGAAGTCAATGGCGATCTCCGCCCCGGAGTCTACGCCAAGGATGTGATCCTTCACATCATCCGCCTGCTCGGTGCCAAAGGCGGCATCGGCTACGCCTACGAATACGCCGGCGATGTATTTGATCGCATGTCGATGGAAGAACGCATGACCGTTTGCAACATGTCGATCGAAGGCGGTGCGCGCTGCGGATATGTGAATCCCGACGCCAAGACGATCGCCTATCTCAAGGGCCGCCCCTATGTCGACATGAGCGACTTCGACGCCACCGCTGCGCGCTGGTTGTCCTTTGCCTCCGATGCGGATGCGAAGTTCGACGACATCGTGCGCATCAACGCCGCCGACATCGAGCCGACCGTCACCTGGGGCATTTCGCCCGACCACGGCATTTCGATTTCTGAAAGCATCCCCGATCCCGCCAAGGCCGCATCGGCGCAGGAGAAGGCCTCGATCGACGAGGCTCTCGCCTACATGAAGCTCCCCGCAGGCACGCCGATCAAGGGCGTGAAGATCGATGTCGCGTTCATCGGCTCATGCACCAATGGCCGCATTTCCGACTTCCGCGAAGTGGCGAAATTCATCCAAGGCCACCGCGTCGCAGCAGGCGTCAAGGCGATCGCCGTTCCCGGCTCGCAGATCGTCGCGATCCAATGCGAACAGGAGGGCATTCCAGAAATTTTCCGTGCCGCCGGATTCGAATGGCGCGGTGCCGGATGTTCGATGTGCCTCGCAATGAATCCCGACAAGCTCGTCGGCGATCAACTTTGTGCTTCGTCCTCGAACCGCAATTTCAAAGGCCGCCAAGGCTCGCCCACCGGCCGCACCGTGCTGATGTCGCCCGTGATGGTCGCCGCCGCCGCCATCAACGGCAGCATCGCCGATGCCCGCGAGGTCTTTGATCTGGCACCGCAGGCGAATGTGGCGTAAGTTCGGATGCTAAAAGGCAATCAAAACAAATCCATACTCCCATGAAAGCGCGCGTCACATACTGGCAGGAATCCGACGGCAAGTATCTCGGCTACTTGAACGATTATCCGGATCACTGGACCCAAGGTGAGGACATCAACGACCTGCGAGAAAATTTGCGCGACCTCTACAAGCTCTTTAGCGCCGATCATATTCCCGGAATCAAAAAAGAAGAGGAACTCGAAGTCGCATGAAAAGAAGGGAGCTTGTCGAACGGCTCGAGTAAAGTGGCTGCACCTTGTTGAGACACGGATCCCGCCACGACATCTATCACAACCCCTCCACAGGAAAATCCCAACCCGTTCCCCGCCACACGGAAATCAACGAAACCCTCGCCAAAAAGATCATCAAGGACCTCACCAAGGAAAATTAAACACCCCATCCACCATGCCCCTCGATCCCGTCACTCAAGTTTCCGGCCGCGCTGTTTTTATTCCAGGCGCCGACATCGATACCGACCGCATCATCCCCGCGCGTTTCATGAAGTGCGTCACCTTCGACGGACTCGGCGAATTCGCGTTTTATGATGTGCGCTTCAATTCCGAAACCGGCGAGAAAACCGATCACCCGCTCAATGATCCGCGCTTCGAAGGCGCCTCGATCCTGTTGGCGGGCGTGAACTTCGGCTGCGGCTCATCGCGCGAACACGCGCCACAATCGCTCAAAAAATTCGGCTTCAATGGCGTCATTGCCGAGTCGTTCGCGGAGATCTTCTTCGGCAACTCGACCACGCTGGCGATGCCCTGCGTGATCGCCTCGGCTGCCGACATCGCCACACTGCGCGATGCGGTCGAGAATGATCCGGCAACCACCG
>JAGWXY010000133.1 GCA_018969605.1 Verrucomicrobiota bacterium
GGTGTCTTCACCAAGCGTCCGGAGGTCTTGAGCAATGACTTCTTTGTGAACCTTCTCGACATGGCAACCGAGTGGAAGCCGATCTCGAAGGACGAGGATGTGTTCGAAGGACGCGACCGGAAATCGGGCGAGCTTAAGTGGCTTGGTACCCGCGCCGACCTTGTCTTTGGATCCAACTCGCAGCTTCGCGCTTTGGCTGAGGTTTATGGGTGTTCCGATTCCGGTGAGAAGTTCGTGAAGGACTTCGTGGCCGCTTGGAACAAGGTCATGAATCTTGATCGCTTCGATCTCGCGTAAGCAAACACCTCGACAAAAAAAGCCCGCATGGTGATGCCATGCGGGCTTTGTTTTTGTATGATTTTGATTTTTACGAATCAGGCTTTGTTGTCATCGATCGAGCGATGAACGAGTGCGCCGATGATCGCGCCGACGATCGGTGCGGCCCAGAACAGCCAGAGTTGTGAGACGGCCCAATCGCCGACGAAGACTGCGACGCCGGTGCTGCGTGCGGGGTTGACCGAGCAGTTGGTGATGGGGATCGTGACCAGGTGGATGAGCGTGAGGGCGAGGCCAATGGCGATCGGTGCAAATCCTTGTGGGGCACGCTTGGCGGTGGCTCCGAGAATGATCACGAGGAAGAACGCTGTGGTGAGGACTTCGGTGATGAGGCAGGCGATCATCGAGTACTTGTCGGGCGAGTGCTCGCCGAAGCCATTCGATGCGAAGCCATTGGTGAGGCTGAAGCCTTCCTTGCCGCTCGCGATCAGATACAGCGCACCACCTGCGGCGATGCCGCCTGCGACTTGGGCGATGATGTAGGGGACGAGGTCCTTGGCATTGAAGCGTCCGCCGATCCAGAGGCCGATCGAGACCGCCGGGTTGAGGTGGCAGCCCGAGATGTGGCCGATGGCGAAGGCCATGGTCAGCACGGTGAGGCCGAAGGCGAGTGAAACGCCAGCGAGGCCGATGCCGACATCCGGAAATGCGGCGGCGAAGATGGCGCTGCCGCAGCCCGCGAAGACGAGCCAGAAGGTGCCAATGAATTCTGCGATGTATTTTTTCATGTGGGTGTTGTGTATGGGTTCGTTGGTTGTGTTTTGGTTTCCGCGCGGAGCGGGTTATTTCCGCGTGAAAGTGAGACCCGGATCGCCGGGTGGGCCGCCGGCGAGCACGAACTTCAGTTCGTTATCCTTGGGTTGTGAAACGGTGGCGGTCATTTGGCTGTCCTTGGCATCGAGTACCAGGAGGCCATTGTCGTTCATGCTAAAGTCGCCGCTGAACTCATTGATTTGGTCGCCTTTTTTGAAGGACCAAATGAATTTTCCATCATCCTTGAAGACCAGCGAAACCGTGCCGGCCTCGCCTTTGTCGGAGACCCATGCGCCGCTGAGTTTTTCGAGTGGGAGTGCGGATTGTGGGGCGACTTCTTTTTCCGTGCTTGGCTCGGTCGGTTCGTCGCTGCCGCTTTGCGAGGACGCCTTGGTGAGGTCGCGCAGTTGGGCCGAGACCGAGTCGGCGGGCTGAAGTTTGGCGGCTGTTTCAAACTCCTCGGCGGCTTCCTCGAGGTGGCCGCAGACCATGTGATGATAGCCAAGCAGGAAGTGTGCGTCGGCGGCCTTGGGTTTGCTCTTGCTGAAATTTTTGAGCGCATCGAGTTGGCGCATGTAAGTTTCCTGCGAGTCGTAGAGGGCGATCATCGTCGACCAGTCCCAGCCGGGTCCGCCGGCGAGGACCGGGTTGAGCACGCCTGCTGCTTCCGAGAATTTGCCGAGGGCGAAAAGGATGAGTGCGCGGTATTCGTGGAGCGCGCCATCGCCGGGTGCTTCGGCAATCGCTTTGTTGGCCGATTCGAGGGCGACGAGGTAGTTGCCTTGCTTGAAGGCCGCTTGCGATTCGGCGATGAGTGATTCGGATTTTTGGGTGATCCTTGCCGTTTCATCATCCGCCTTCGGTGCGGTTTTCGCGGCGACCACAGTGATCGGTTCCTGATAGGTCACGACTTGACGATCCACCACGGTGATTGGTTGGACCGGGTAGGGGTTGCGATAGCTTTGATAGCCGCAATCGTAGATCAGTTTGCCGAGGCTCCACCCGACGAGGCCCCAACCGATCGCGTTGGCGACATTGTTTTGCTCGACCACCACATAGCCGGGCCATGGGCGGTAGCCGCCGTAGTACGAGAAGTAGGGTCGGCGATGGTAATAGTTGCTGCTCCATCCGCAGTTCCATGATCCGCCATACCACGGGCGGACGGTCGGGCGGTTCCACCAAGGGTTGTAGCCCCAGTAGCGGCGGTCGGTTGACCAGTTGACGTTGTTTTGGAAGTTGTTGTTGATCTGGATTTGGTTGTTGGTCTGGTTGTAGATCGGGCGGTTGATCGATTGGTTGGAATCCCACCATGGGCGGGTGGTGGGGCGCAGGTTGGTACCGGTGTTGGTTGCGTAGTTTAGCTGCGGGCGTTGGACCGGGCGCGAGTTGATGCCGGGTCGTGTGATGGGCCGTTGTGGGGCGGGTTTGGTGGCGATGCCGGGGAGCGTCTGCGGTTTTTGCGGGCGCGGGTAGGTGACTTGTCCGGGCAGGGCTTCGGGGCGGACTTGCGGTCGCTGGAAATTTTCCGGGCGATTCAAGGTGCCGGGTGCCGGGCGGTTGGCGATGTTGGGTCGGGTTTCGGGGCGTTGGAAATTTTCCGGGCCTTGTTGGATTTGAGGCGCCGGACGATTTTGCGGGCGAGTGAGTTGTGGCGGCTCGGTGGGAGCTGGTCGATTTTGCGGGCGGTTGATTTGCGGTGTTTCGATTGGTGCCGGGCGGGTGGTCGGGCGCTGGATTTGCGCGGCGGGTCTTTGGCTTGGGCGTTGGATTTGGTTCAGCTCCGGGCGGTTGATCGGACGCGGTGTGGGCGTGTCGATTCTCGAATTCGTGATCGGGTTGCGATTTGAATGCTGCTGCGGGTGGATGTTTGGGCGTTGAGCGCGGTTGCTGCGATCACGGAGGTCGCCGCGATCGAAATCGCGGGCCGTGGCACCCGTCATGAGCG
>JAGWXY010000042.1 GCA_018969605.1 Verrucomicrobiota bacterium
CCTCTTCGGACCCAACAAAAGGTCTGTCCCTCTATATTCCTCTTCGGACCCAACAAAAGGTCTGTCCCTCTATATTCCTCTATTTTGTGAAGCGTCTTCCGTGAGCTGTCATCAACTTGTACGCGACGGTGCAACCTTGGTCGCCGATGCCAGCTGCATTCTCGACGATGGCGGCGAGTTGCGCTCGGCTGCGAACACGCCCAGTGCAAAAAATGCTGGAGCGGACCTGCCGCATCGGAGCTCCGCGAGTCGCCGCTTGGGCTTGTCGACCGGAAATGTAGTGGCTACAGATGGGTGGCACTAAATCTTCAAACTCCGAGCCTGCGCCACCTCGCCGTTCGCGTTTCCCCCCCGACCCAAGGCCTCCAGCCCGCACCATCGCTTGTGACTTTATCTCCCTCATCAAAGCCTGACGTCTCCGCCACGCCCGCAGCGGGATCAACCACTTCCACGCTTACCAGCGGCAAATCCACTGGCCTGCCATGGGGGGCCTCGTGGGCGATGTTTTACATCACTCTCGCGCTGGCGGTCGGCTGGGTGATGCTCGACACCTTCCTCGTTGATACCGTCACCGTGCGGCTTTGCGCGGATTTAGACCAAGGGATCCCTGCGGAAAAACGCATGCCGGTATTTTTGGATCAGATCGCCAGCGACGGCTATGCATGGAACAACCATGCCGAAAATATCGGCAAGGACGGCTCATGGCGCCTGCGTTGGACGCATCTGGACAACGCGCCGAACGGTCGCGAACTGCATTGGAACTCGGCCTTCGCATGGTACCTCCGCTGCCTAGGCGAGATCTATCACGCCAACACCGGAGAGTCGCTGCGCAACAGCATCTTCCGAATGTCGATCTGGGCAAACCCGATCCTGCTGGTCGTGGCCCTGATTGTTTTCTCGACGATTTCGGCCAAGCGTTTCGGGCCGCTCTGCGGATCCGTTCTCGTGATGGGCATGGTGTTGGTGCCGACTTTTTACGAAGGTTTCATGCCTGCTTATCCCGATCATCACGGAATCCTTGCCTTCGCGCTGATGGGTTTGTTTTTCGGCATCGCATGGGCCGGTGTTTGTTGGGTGAAGCCCGAGGGCGATGTGGATATGACCGCGCCCAGTTCGCTCAAGCAAGCGCGCCAGGGGATGATTTTTTCCGCCGTGAGCGGCGCGGCTGCGATCTGGATCAGCGCGCTATCGACCTCGATCGTGCTCGGCGCCATCGGCATCGCCGCAGTGGTGTCGGCGCTGTTCATGAAAAGCAAAGGGAGCGGTGGTTTCATTCATCATGCAAAGCTCTGGAAAGTTTGGGCGCTGTGGGGCTCGGGCACCGCAATGCTTTTCTATCTGTTCGAATATTTTCCCTCGCACATGGGCATGCGCCTCGAGGTGAACCACCCGTTCTACGCGCTGGCATGGCTCGGCGGCGGATGGTTGATCAGCATCCTCAGCGGCTGGATTCTTGATCAAGACCGCGAGCGCGGGCCATTCCCGCTCACTCGCATGATTCTGCCTTTCATGGCATGCTTGGTCCTGCCCTTGGCGATTCTGATCGGCGGTGCCGAGGTGTACATTCCCAAGGATCCATTCATGGCAAGGCTGTGGGGCAACATCACCGAATTGCTCACGCTCGCCCAGCGCATGAAGTACACCGGCCTCACTTTGAAAATGGCCTTTGGCTGGTACCCCATTTTTTTGGTGGCGGCCGTCGCGCTTCTCGCGCTGCGCGGACCCGGCCATGGCACGAAAGCCGTGCTGGTGTTTTTGGTGGTACCGATCTTTTTCATGATCGGGCTGCAGATTTACCAAAGCCGCTGGGGCATGCTGCTTGGGCCGCTCTACATCGCACTTGCCGCCATCCTCATTCCCCTAATCTGGCGCATGCTTCCGCCTCGCACACCCGTGCGCGTGACCGCTGCCGTGCTGCTGCTGGCATTTTCATGGATCTTCATTCATCCCGCTGCCAAACAGCGATTTTCACAAAACTGGGAGCAATACCGCACGGGGAAATACGTCATCGATTACCCTCAAGCGCTCGCTCTCATTCATCGCCAGATGGCGGGCGTCATCGCGGAGAGCGCAGGGGACAAACCGGTGGTCCTGCTTAGCAGCCCCAACAGCTCGGTGATGCTTGGCGGCCTCGGCGGATTCCGCACGGTGGGCACTCTCTACTGGGAAAATGTGTATGGTTTGAAAAGTGCCGCCAAGGCGCTCAACGCCCAAAGTGAAGACGAAGCCCTCGAGCAGATTCGCGCTCTCGGCGTGACCCACATTGCAATGATGCCATGGGAAAATTTCATCGAGCCCTATTTCAACATTCTCTACCCCGAGCCGAAGGATGGCCAATCGTTCCTCAACTCCTTTGGCAAGCGCGCGCTGTTCGACAGGTCGATCCCGTTCTGGGCAAGGCCGCTGATCTATCCCCCTAACAACCTCACGCAAGGCCTGCAACAAAACGTGCTGATGCTACAAGTTGCGCCGAACCAAAGCATGGCCGAGGCGAAATTCCACCTCGCGCGCTTTGTGCGATTGGTCGCGGGTGACGCGAATCAGGCGGAAGGCATCTTCAAGGATGTACTCAAGGACAACCCCACTGGAAGTCTCGTGCGCCTCGAGCTTTGCGACCTCTACCTTTCATCGAAAAAATACAACGAAGCGATGGATCAGTTGTTGGTCGCGTTTCGCGATGCCGATCCTGCCACGCGCGAAAACATCACCAGCCAAGTGTCGAATGTTCTCGTCGGCGCAGGCGAAAGGAAATTGCAAGCGGAGCTCGTCCGCGAAGTGGCGAGCTATGCCAATGCCACGGGCGGCAGCCTGCTTGCCGCCGCATGGACGCTTTCGACCTTGCCCGATTCCGCGATGCGCGATCCCAAATTTGCGCTCACCGCTTGCGATCGAGCGGAGAAACTCCAGCATGATGCCGTCACGCTGTTGCTGGTGCGATCGGTGGCGCAGGCGGCATGGGGCGATTTTGCCAAGGCTACTGCCACCATCTCCGATCCGGCGTTGAGCGAAATCAACAATCCGCAAGTCCGCGGTAAAATTGCCGAACTGCGTGAGGCATTCCAAGCTCGCAAGCTTCCAGTCCAATGAACCCGGAAGTCACCATCCTCATGCCCTGCCTCAATGAGGCGGAGACCCTCGCCGAATGCATCAAGGCCGCGCGCGATGGTCTTGCCGCCGCCGGTGCCGATGGCGAGATCCTCATTGCCGACAATGGCAGCACCGATGGTTCGCAGCAAATCGCCGTTGCTCACGGCGCACGCGTGTTGCCGGTCGCGGAGCGCGGCTATGGCAAAGCCCTTCGTGCTGGCATGGCCGATGCGCGCGGCCGCTTCATCGTCATGGGCGATGCCGACATGAGTTATGATTTTTCCCGCATCACGCCCTTTCTGGAACGACTGCGCAAAGGCGCTGATTTGGTGATGGGTTGTCGCATGCCGCGCGGCGGTGGCACGGTGATGCCCGGCGCGATGCCGTGGAAACACCGTTGGATTGGCAACCCGGTGCTCAGCTTCATCGGCCGCTTGTTTTTCAAATGCCCCATACAGGATTTCCACTGCGGTCTGCGCGCGCTTACCAAAGACGCCTTTCATCGCATGGAGCTGCGCACCGGCGGCATGGAGTTCGCTTCCGAAATGGTGATCAAGGCATCACTGCGCGGCATGAAAATCGAAGAGGTGCCGATCATCCTGCACCCCGATGGTCGTTCGCGCCCGCCGCACCTGCGCAGCTGGCGCGACGGCTGGCGGCACCTGCGCTTCATGCTGCTGTTTTCGCCGCGCTGGCTCCTCATCTATCCCGGGATCTTTTCGCTGCTGCTCGGTGGCACATGCTTTCTGCGGCTGTTCGCCGGGCCGTTTCAAATTCGCGGCGTCAACTTCGACCTCAACACCCTCGAAGTCGCCGGGCTGGTTTTGCTCTTCGGCTACCAGTTGATTCTCTTCGGCATCTTCGCCCGCATCTTCGCCTACACCCGCGGTCTCCTACCCGCCCAGCACGCGCTCTCACGCGCCTTCGGATTTTTCACATTGGAAAAAGGCATCATCGGCGGTGGCTTGGTGACCCTCGCGGGCATCGGCATCATCATCCACTCGCTCCTCGGCTGGGCCTCCACCGGCTTCGGCGATCTCGATCCCCACCAAGCCACCCGCAACGTCATCGCCGGCCGCACGCTCGCATCCATCGGCCTGCAAACGATCCTCTTCAGCCTCATCTTCAGCTACCTCGGCATTGATGATGTCAGCTCCAAAAACAAGAATGCCTGATCGCGCGATCACGGCTAAAGGTTCATTTGTCATTTCCCCATTCATGAAATCCAGAAAAGGCATCATACTCGCGGGTGGATCGGGTACCCGCCTCTATCCGCTTACCTTGGGTTTGAGCAAGCAGCTGCTTCCGATTTATGACAAGCCGATGATCTATTATCCGCTCTCGGTGCTCATGCTCGGCGGCATGCGGGAAATACTCATCATTTCAACACCGAGCGATCTCCCGCTTTTCAAGCGCATGCTGGGTGATGGCTCGCAGTTTGGAATTTACCTAAGCTACGCGGAACAACCCAGTCCCGATGGTCTGGCCCAAGCCTTTACCATCGCGGAAGATGTGGGCTTTTTGAAGAATGAGCCGGTGGCTCTAGCGCTCGGCGACAACCTCTTTTTTGGTCACGATTTCGTCAAATCCGTTAAATCCGCTGCTGAGCGAAGCGTTGGTGCGACGATTTTCAGCTATCGTGTGTTGGATCCTAAGGCTTATGGCGTGATCGAATTTTCGCCCGAGGGCCGAGTCCTGTCGATCGAGGAAAAGCCCAGCAAACCCAAGTCCGATTACGCCGTTTCCGGCCTTTATTTTTATGATGAGCAAGTCGTCGGGCTTGCCCGTTCGCTCAAGCCATCCGCACGCGGAGAATTGGAGATCACCGACCTCAATCGCCTCTATTTGGAAAAAGGCCAGCTGCATTGCGAGTCGCTAGGCCGTGGCACTGCATGGCTCGATACGGGCACTCACGACAATCTCATCGAGGCCACGCAATTCGTCTCGGTGATCGAGAAGCGCCAAGGACTCAAAATTGCCTGCCTTGAGGAAATTGCCTTCCGCCAAGGTTGGCTCAATCGCGCCGCGCTTGAAGAGCGCATTCGCTTGCTTGGCAAATCAAGCTACGCCTCCTATCTTCGCAACCTTCTATCCTAGTTTCATGATTTATCTGCTCGGTGGTTCCGGCTATGTCGGCCAGGCATTTCAAGAACATCTTGTTGGCAAGGGGATTGTCTTCAAAAGCATCGCCCGCGCCCAGCTCGATTATGCCGATCCGGTGAAACTTGCGGCGGCATTGATCGCCGACAAGGTCAGCTTCCTCATCAATACTGCGGGATACACCGGCAAGCCGAATGTCGACGCTTGCGAAAAGGACAAAACCAATTGCCTCTTTGGCAACGCCATTTTGCCGGGCCGAATTGCGGAAGCGTGCACCGCCGCAGGCGTGCCGTGGGGCCATGTTTCTTCCGGCTGCATCTACACCGGTGCTCGCCCGGATGGCTCCGGTTTCACCGAAGAGGACGCTCCCAACTTCACTTTTCGCCAGAACAATTATTCATTCTACTCCGGCACCAAAGCTCTCGGCGAGGAGCTGCTCGCGCAAGTCCCCGATGTGTTCATCTGGCGTCTGCGGATCCCTTTCGATTCGCGCAACACGCCCCGCAACTACCTCGCCAAATTGATGAGCTACGAAACGCTGTTGGATGCGACCAACAGCATCTCGCAGCTTCAAGAGTTTGTGGCCGCATGCCTTGCCTGCTGGGAGAAACGCGTGCCATTCGGCATTTACAATGTTACCAATCCTGGCCATGTCACCACGCGTGAAGTCGTCGGGCTGATCCAAGAAAGCGGCGTCTGCAGAAAGCAATACCGGTATTTCAGCGATGAGGCCGACTTCATGAAACGCGTTGCATTCACTCCTCGCAGCAACTGCGTGATGAGTTCCGCCAAACTTGCCGCAGCGGGAATCGTCATGACTCCCGTCCGCGAAGCAATCCAGCAAGCACTCGCCCGATGGCAAATCTGATCATGTTTGCACATCGCCGTTGATTCCGCAGTCAAATCGCTCACCACCATCGCACCCATGAAAATCCTAGTCACCGGCGGGGCCGGCTTCATCGGCTCCAACCTTGTGAGGCTGTTGGTTCACGAACACGGCCATGAGGTGATCAATGTCGATGCGCTCACCTACGCTGGCAATCTCGAGTCATTGGTCGATCTCGAAGGCCACCCGCGGCACCATTTCGTACAGGCCGACATCTGCGATGCGGCAGCGATGGCGGCGCTCTTTGCCGGGCATCAACCCGATGGAGTCATGCACCTTGCCGCCGAAAGCCATGTCGACCGCTCGATTGATGGACCGGCTGCATTCATTCAGACCAACATCGTCGGCACCTTCAACCTGCTGCAAGAGGCGCATGTTCATTATCAACAGCTCAAAGGTCTCGCGCGCGAGCGTTTCCGCTTTCTGCATGTGTCGACCGATGAGGTCTATGGCAGCCTTGGAGCCACAGGTCATTTCACCGAAACGAGCGCCTACGATCCGCATTCGCCGTACTCGGCAAGCAAGGCCGCCAGCGACCACCTGGCGCGCGCATGGTCCGATACCTACGGGCTGCCGGTCATGGTGACGAATTGCTCCAACAACTACGGCCCCTATCAATTTCCCGAGAAGTTGATCCCCGTGGTGATTCTCAAGGCCCTGCGGGGAGAGCCGATTCCCGTTTACGGCAAAGGGGAAAACATTCGCGACTGGCTCTATGTGGGTGATCATGCCGATGCCCTTCACGCCGTCATGACAAAGGGTCATCCGGGCCAGACCTACAACATCGGCGGCAACAACGAGCGCCGGAACATCGATCTCGTTCATCTGCTTTGTGGCTTGCTCGATGAGCTTCAACCGCGCGCCGATGGCAGGCCATACTCCGAGCAAATCACTTTCGTCGCCGACCGCCCCGGCCACGACCTGCGCTATGCGATTGATGCCCAAAAAATCCGCTCCGAACTTGGCTGGTCACCGAAGCAGGACCACCACTCGGGTTTTCGCAAAACGGTGCAATGGTATCTTGAGAACCCGACTTGGATTGCAAACATTCTCAGCGGCAACTATCAACTACAGCGCCTTGGTACCCAAGCGCCCTAGCTCGTGGGTCGAAGCTAGCCTTTTTCACCCGTCATCCCGCAACTCAAATTCAAGACCACGCGCCCATGCACCCCGCTTACTTTCCCGTTTTCTTTTGGAGCCTCTTCATCTTTGCTTCGTTTCTTGGCTACGGAGAAACTTTGCGTCGCGCTTTGAAGCGCTCGGAATTTGAAGATCTCGGCTGGGGTCTCACCGCCGTTTGGGGCATGGCGGTGTCGCTGGCGATTGGCGGATTTCTGATGGCCTTCAAGCTCGCCATCGCGCCGATCCTCACTGCCGTGATCGTGCTTGGTGCGGCGCTCGCCGCCTTGCATGGCGTGACCCACTTCATGGCCGAAAAGTTTTCGCTTTTATCATTCCGCATTTCGCTGGCCGACCTCGTTCTCTATATGCTCGCCGCGCTTGCCTTTGCATCATCCATCGCATGGCCAAATCACATCGACCCGAATGACGATCTGATATGTTACCTGATGCTGCCGGAAAAATTGCTTTGCACCGGCACGCTGATCGAACCCTTCAGTTTCCAGCGGGCGGGAACTTATGGCGGCCAGGCAATCTTGCAGGCCTTGGTGATGATCGTCGGCGCCGAGCGCAATGGTCACGTGCCGGATCGAGGCATCGCGATGGTGATGATGTTCGGCATGCTTGTTCACGCGACCCGCGGGCTTCGCGGCCAGCAAGCGATCGTGCGCTTCCTATTGCTCTTTGCATTTTGGTTTGTGCCCGTGCCGCGAATCAGCACCAACGGAGCGATGACCGGCGGATGCTTGATCCTCGGGATGCTGGAAACGATGCAACGCGCATATGCCGCAAACACCCGGCGTTGGTCGCTGTTTGTCCCGGCAGGTTTGTTGCTCGCCGGTGCGTGCAGCATCCGCCCGACCTTCACGGTCATGGCGGGCTTAATTTTGGCGGCGCTTGCCGTGCGCGAACTTTGGATCGTCCGCCGCCGCGGATCCACTTTGATGAGTGCCATCACGCCTTTCCTGACCATCGGTCTCACCGCGCTGGTCATTTTGATTCCGTTCATGGTCACGCTTTACGCATCCAACGGCACGCCAATGGTGCCACCCATCAGCGGTTATGTGAGCAAGGCCTACCAAACCTATTCGTTTGAGGATCCGATCCGAAATATCTTTGCAACACTTTCATTCTTCGCCGCGCCGGAGGCCTTGTGCATGCTGGCTCTTCTCGCTCTGGCGGCACTTTATCCCGTGAAACAAGGCACTTCGGCGATCCTTTGGGGGGCGATCTTGGCAACCGGCCTGATTCTTCACCGCTTCAGCGCCCTTGCGTTTCTCGATCAATACCGCTACCTGTACCCGATCCTGGTGCCGCTGGCGTTTTGGTTCATCGCCGCAGTGTTGAAAAAATCCGCCGCCGAAAATCCGCCGGATTCCACCAACGAACCGATCCACACCCCTATCGCCGCATGCGGCGCCGCACTGCTCGCCTTCATGGTGGTGAATGCCAGCCAAGGTGGCAAAGAGCTCGGAGAACAAGTCAAAGGCCTGCCCGATCAAATCAAAGAGGCGAAACCATTTTTCGATCCGGGCCTCAAGAAAGCCTACACCGACCTCCAAGGACTGGTGCCTCCGGGCGAAAAAATCCTGACCATGGTCGATGCGAGCTACTGGCTGGATTACAAGCGCAATCCGATGTTTTCGATCAATGCCGTCGGCGGATCCTCGCCGCCTCCCGGCCTGCCCTTTGAGCAAGGTCCTGATGCCTTGGCCAGCTACCTCAAGGGCCTCGGCATCCGATATGTGATCGCGGTGGATTTCGACAACGCCGTGCTGCTCTACACCCGCAAGCTCTGGAATGAAAACACCCGCCCCGAGTGGTTTTACACCTCGATCTGGAAGCCGCGCTTCAATGATTTCATGGACAGCATGGATGCACTCGCCGCACAAGACGGCCGCCTCGTTGCAAAAGCCGGCAATGCCCGCCTGATCGATCTGGGGCAGTGAGGATCAGCCGGGCTTCGAATTCTCGAACGAGTGCCGGATCAAGGTCGCGACGGTGGGTCGTGGGCGGGCTGCGATCAGATTTTGATAGGCAAACAGCGATGGTAGCACTCGTGCAAACGCCGCATGCAGCGAGGTTAGCATGCGCGCCAGCCATGAGTCCCCGAAGGCGAGAGCGAAAGGTGCAGGGGTGTGGTGCCAACTCTGGATGTTATATCCGCATTCCTCCATCAACTCGTGCAGCGAGTGCTTGGTGAAAAGAAATGCATGGGTGTCATCGAGAATCCCGCGTCGACCGTAGTTCAAGCGACCAAGCAGCCCGAAGCTCAGGCGCAGCGGCAGGAAGGCGGTGTTGGGAACGCTGATAATCACGTTGGCCGGAGGGTCATCGAGGTTGCGCCGTAAGTGATCCAGCAATGCCACATGATCTTGACGCGGGATGTGCTCGATCACATCCATGAGCAGCACCACATCGGCGACGGGAAGGTCGAATTTGATCGGGTCCCTCAGATCGTGATGGATCATCTGGTGGCGGATCTCCGGTTTCTTGCGGAAAAAATTGTCGATGATGGTGACGGTGCAATTTTTTGTTTCGGCCAACTCATCCGCCACCCAGCCGTTGCCGCCCCCAATGTCGATCACACGGCTGCCCTCGGGCACAAGGCTCATGGCGATCTGATGCGACGAATGCTTCAGGCCGAGCTTCGATTCATAGCGCCCGCCGGGCGGTGCAAGGTCAAACCTGCGGCAGTAGAAGATGCCTTTTTTCGTCAGCCAATCATGCCAGCAACTGCGAATGCAGTCATGGAAATAACGCCAGCCATTCACATGGCAGACCTCGTCGCCATAGTGAGTGGGAATCGGGATCTCGCGAAACACGGCGCCGACGCGTAGCATCTGAATCAGGATGTCGGTATCGAAGTGGAAATTGTTCGTGTTGTGGTGAAAGGGAATTCGCTGCAACGCATTGATCCGATAAGCACGATAGCCGGTGTGGAACTCGCTAAGGTTTGCGCCAACAATGCGGTTCTCGAGTTTCGTGAGCACTTGGTTTCCGATCCACTTGTAAAGCGGCATGCCACCGGCGAGCGCATCCTTTTTGCGCAGCATCCGCGAACCAAGCACCACATCCGCATTTTCCTCAAGAATCGGCGCGAGCATTTCCGGCAGCAATTCCGGCGCATATTGGCCATCGCCATGCAGCATCACCACTGCATGGTAGTTTTCCTGAATTGCGATCTGATAGCTGAGCTTCTGGTTGCCGCCATAACCAAGGTTCTTCGGGTTCTTGAGCACCCGCGTCGGGATCGGGCAGGAAAGCGCCGCCTTGCGCCCGACCTCGTAGGTCGAATCCGACGAGGCATCATCGCTGACCAGAATCTCACAGTTTGGCGGCAGCCGTTCGTACGGAATGCGCCGGAAAACACTTTCGAGATGCGACTCGGCATTGTAGGCGACGATGAGAATGAGGGATTTGGTTTCCGTAGATGTCATGGGATGGGCCGTTCAAGCAGAAATTCCGCATAGCGCCACGCTGGAAGTGTCCCCTGAATCGTCAAAATTGCTTGGTGACTGGTTGGACTCATGCGCCAGCATGAGAGCGTTGAAAACAAAACCATCCAATCATCATGACCATGGAAAATTGAAAGAGGCCTTGATGCAAGGCGAAGAGCGTGAAGCTGCGAAATTATTCCAAGAAGTGCGGCGCCAGAGTGGTCATGCTGGACTGTTTGCAGCGATGGCAGAAGAAGTCGAGGCTCAGCGCGGCCATTGAAGCGGCGGTGAAACGCATTTGGCCGGAGGCGCTGCAGCATGAGTGCCTGGTGCATGCCCATTCCAACTTTCGCCGACGATGCGGCGGAAGCGTTTGGAGAAATGGAACTCGTCGCAACGTCGCAATATCTTGATAAAAGGTCTGTCCCTTTATCGAGCGCGCGTAGGAAAGCGCGGAGTCTTTTTGTGGGTGGGGATGGATGCCTCGTTAAGCCGAAGCACCCTCAAATTTTCTCTGCGAAGTCCTCTGCCTGCCATGCGGCTCTGCGTTTAGATTCTGCTCACCAGATGGCTCCTGATTTGACAAATGAACCAGATCAGACCAGATTTGAAGCCATGAAGATTTTGAATGTGCAAGAGGCCAAGACGCATTTGTCGCGGCTGATGGAGGAAGCGGCGGCTGGCGAGGAGATCCTGCTGGCCAAACATGGCAAGCCGATGGTGCGACTGTCGGCGTACCGCCCGGAGAGCGAGCCGCGCAAACTTGGCGGATACGAAAAGCAAATCTGGATCGCGGAGGACTTTGACGAAGAGGATCCACGGATTCTGGCACTGTTCCATGCCTCATGAACTACCTGATCGATACTCATGTGTTTCTGTGGATGTTGGCGGAGCCTTCTCGCCTGAAGCCAGCCGCCAGAAAAGTGATCGTGAATCCTCGCTGTGTCGTTCATGTGAGCGCTGTCACGGCTGTGGAAATTGCCATCAAGGCGTCTTTGGGCAAACTTGAAGCGCCGGACGGTCTAGTTGGGGAAATCCAAACTCGCGGTCTGCGGGAACTCCCACTGCGTTACCAACATGGTGAAACCATGCGTGCCCTGCCTTCACATCACGCCGACCCCTTTGATCGAATGCTCATCGCCCAAGCGCAAAATGAAGGTCTCACCATCATCACTCACGATGAAAAATTTCGCAGCTACGATGTCAACATTCTGTGGACTTGAAGCGAAACGCAGAGGAGCGGAGCACACGGAGGAAAGCGCGGAGTCTTTTTGTGGCTCGAGATGGACGCCTCGTAAAACAAAAGCCCCTCAAATTCTCTCTGCGAAGTCCTTTGCGCCCTCCGCGCCTTGGCGTTTCGATTCTGCCAACCACTCCCACCTCACACATCCGGCTTCTTCGCGGCATCTTCTTTGAGTCCGCCGAAGAAGAGCAGTGTGGCGGCGATGCAGATGCAGGAGTCGGCGACATTGAAGGCCGGCCACCAGCCGCCGCTTGAGGGCACGAGCTTGTCGTAGAAGGGGATCTTGATGGCGATGAAGTCGACGACATACCCCTGTGAAAGTCGCTCCCAGAATGAGGCGTGTTTGAAGTCCTCGAGCAGGAAGCCTTGGACGAGGCGGTCGGTGAGGTTGCCCAAAATCCCGCAAACAAGCAGAGCGACGGCGAGGATCGACAGCGGATGGGTGAAGGCTTTTTTGCGCCAGAAAATTACGAGCAGCGTGAGGGCGATCAGGGGCACGAAGAGAAACACGACCGGTGCCCATGCCGTGCCGTTGCCAAAGCCGAAGGCCACGCCTTGGTTGTGAACGCGCACGAGGTAAAAGAAATTTTCGATCACCGTGATGTGCGCGCCGGGTTGATGCCATGGCGGTTGAAAGGTGCCGATGGTCCAGAACTTCGTGATCTGGTCGATGATGTAGAGCGGCAGCGTGAGAACAAGCAGAAGGCGGGGAAGGGTCATTGGTCAGCGGTCATTGGTGATTGGTGAAGAAGCTTCGCGCCATGCCAGCACTTACCCAATGACGGGTGGCTGTTGACTGATCACCTCATCGCATCTTTCGCACAGCCCGCTTTCGAGCAGTGGCTCGTGCTTGCGGCAGCGCGGGCAGAGCGGAAGATCGGTCTTGCGTGCGGTTGCGACGAGCCCATCGCCAACCGTGGCCTTGAGCCCGGCGATAATGAAGAACTCGGTTGCAAATTCGCGATCGTTGAGCAACGGCAGTAAGGCTGCGTCGGATTCGGGAACGACCAGCGTCACATCGGCTTCGTTGTTGCGCGAGAATTCCTTCGCTTGCACGCGAGCTTCGATCGCGGTCTGGATGGTGTATTTGATTTCAAATAGCCTATCTGCCGTAGCGCTTGCCTCACCCGGCGCGAAGGCGGGATCGGGCGTCGGGAAATCTTGCTCGTGCACGCTGCCATGGGCAAAGGGCGCATGCTCCCATGCCTCATCGGCGGTGTAAGCGAGAATCGGCGCGAGCAGTTGGCAGAGCGAAGTGAAGATCGCATGCATCGCCGACTGCGAAGCGATGCGCCGCGGTGAGTCGATCGCGTCGCAGTACATGCGGTCCTTGGTGGCATCGATGTAAACCGCCGAGAGATCGTGCGTGCAGAAGTTGTTGAGCGCGTTGAAAACTTTTCGAAACTCGTAGGTTTCGTAGGCCTTAAGGCATTCGCTGGTGACGCTCTGCAGGCGCTCGAGGATCCAGCGGTCGAGCAGCGTGAGATCGGCGACCGATGATCGCCGGCACGAAGGATCGAAGCCATCGAGGTTGCCGAGCAAAATGCGCAGCGTGTTGCGCAGGCGGCGGTAGGGTTCGGCCACTTGCTTGAAGAGGTCCTCGCCGAAGGGGACTTCGTTTTGCCAATCGACCGAAGAAACCCAGAGTCTCACGATGTCGGCGCCGTATTTGTTGTAGAAATGCGCGGCGTCGATCGGTTTGCCGGCCTTTTCCGCTTCGGATTTCGAAAGCTTCTTCTTGTCCTTGTCGACGACGAAGCCATGAGTCATCACTGACTTGTAAGGAGCGGCTCCGCGATATGCGACGCTGAGCATGAGCGAGCTTTGGAACCATCCGCGGTGCTGGTCGGTGGCTTCGAGATACAGATCTGCCGGCGAGTGGAGCTCGGGATGTTGATCGAGCACCGCCGCGTGCGAGCAGCCGGAGTCGATCCACACATCGAGCGTGTCGCGGCCTTTTTTCACGCCTGCGGGCAGGCCGAAACGGCTGGCGAGTTCGGCATCGCTTTGCTCGAACCAGAAGTTGGTGCCTTCGCTCTCGACCGCATCGGCGACCTTGCGCGCAAGCTCGGCCGAGAGGATTGCTTTGCCATCGGCGCCGAAGAAAACCGGCAGCGGCACGCCCCAGGTGCGTTGACGCGAGATGCACCAATCGGGTCGCGACTCGACGGTGCCATAGATGCGGTTGCGGCCCCACGCGGGAAGCCACTCGACCTTGTCGATTTGCTCAAGCGCCTGACCCCTCAGCGTTTCGAGCGAAATGAAGAACTGCTCGACCGCGCGGAAAATGATGGGCGTTTTTGAACGCCAGCAATGCGGGTAGGAATGTTTGTAAATTTCGCGACCCAGCAGGCGGCCGCTCTCGGCGAGGATCTCGACGATGCGTTCGTTCGATTTGAACACATGTGTGCCGACCAGTTCGGGGAGCCCGCATTCGGCAGTGAACTTTCCTTCATCGTCGACCGGTGAAAGTACGGCCAAGCCGTTTTGTTGACCCGCTACATAGTCGTCCGCGCCGTGGCCCGGTGCGATGTGCACGATGCCGGTGCCGGTCTCGGTGGTGACGAAATTTGCCAGGATGAGCTTCGAGTTGCGATCGAGAAACGGATGCTTTGCTTCGAGGCCTTCGAGTTCGCGTCCGCGTACTTCGCCGAGTGTCTCGGCCAGCGCGAAGCCGGTCTTGGCGGTGAAATCGGTGATGAGTTCACGAACAATGACAAGCGTCTCCGAGCGTGCGGCGATTTCATTTTCAAAGCGGCCGATCACATAGGTGAACTCCGGGTGCACTGCGAGGCCGAGGTTGGCGGGCAGCGTCCATGGCGTGGTCGTCCAGATCGCGATCGATGCCTTGCCTGCGTGTGTGCCACTGACGAGTGGAAATTTCACAAACACCGCGGTGCTTTCCTTGTCCTGGTATTCCACCTCGGCTTCGGCGAGTGCGGTCTGCGCGCCGTAGGACCACTGCACGGGTTTCTTCGATTGATAGACGCAGCCGTTTTCCACCAGCTTGGCAAAGACCCGCAAGATGCCCGCCTCATAGGCTGGTGCCATCGTGAGGTAAGGGTTTTCCCAATCGCCAAACACACCCAGGCGCCGGAATGACGCGCGCTGGATGTCGATGAATTTTCCTGCGAACTCCGCGCAGCGTCGGCGGATCTCCGGCGCTTCGAGCCCGGCAGTTTCTTTCACGACTTTGAATTCGATCGGTAGCCCGTGGCAGTCCCAGCCCGGCACGAAGGGCGTGGTGTAGCCGGCCATCGTCTTCGACTTCACGACCAGATCCTTGAGCAACTTGTTGAGCGCCGTGCCCATGTGCACATCGCCATTCGCGAATGGCGGACCATCGTGAAGGATGAACTCCGGCGCGCCAGCAGCGCGACGACGGCCTATGATCTTTTGGTACAGGCCATCCTTTTCCCAGCGGGCGAGGCGAAGCGGCTCGTTCTCCACCAAGTCCCCACGCATCGGGAAACTCGTTTGTGGCAAGGCCAGGGTGTCTTTGTAATTCGGCGCGGATGAACTCATGGCGGGGCGCGGAAACTAACAATGCCCACCCTCGGGGTCAATCACGGGAAAAGCAGGGGAAAATCCCCTAAAAATGAGGCATCCGCGGCAATCGAAGGGTAGGAATTTCTCCTAGATTGGAATTATTCTTGATATTGGAAACCGCTGGCGTAGTTTGCCGCGCCGATGAATCACCGCCTCCACGACCGTTCCGCCAACAGCCTGCCCGAGGCCTGCCCCGGCCTGCGGATGACGCCGCAGCGCCAAGAGGTCTACCGTGTGCTGATGAACCGCCGCGACCACCCGACCGCCAACGAGGTCCACTCGCGAGTGAAAAAACGCCTGCCAAACATTTCGCTCGCGACGGTTTACAACTGCCTCGAGACACTCGTCGATCACGGGTTGATCCGCCAAGTGAACTTCGAACGCGAGTCCTCACGCTATTGCCCGAATGTGAAAGAGCACGGGCATTTCCACGATGCGGCCAGCGGCGCGATCCACGATGTCGAGTTCAAGCCTGGCGTGAACCTCGCCGACTTTCTCGACCTGCCGCCCGGCGCGGTGATCGAGGACATCGAAATCACCCTGCGCGGCAAACTCGCCGCATCCTGAACCATCACTTTTTCAACCAAGCAACATCACATCCTTCCCACCATGAGCCTCCACATCCAGAACCTCCAAGCCACCCTCGAAGACGGAACCGAAATCCTCAAGGGCGTTACCCTCGAAATCCCCAAAGGCGAAGTCCACGCCATCATGGGACCCAACGGCTCCGGCAAATCGACGCTGTCGAAAGTGATCGCCGGTCACGAAGGATATGTGGTCACGGGCGGATCGGTGACGATCGACGGTGAGGACATTGGCGAAATGTCGATCGACGAACGCTCGCGCGCCGGGATTTTTCTCGCCTTCCAATATCCTTCCGAAGTGCCGGGAGTTTCCAACGCCAACTTCATCCGCGCGGCTCTGCAATCGCGCTTGCCGAAAGGCCAGGAAATCGACGCGGTGGCCTATTACAAGGACCTTTACGCGAAGATGGACCTGCTCGAAATGGATCGCAAGTTTACCGCGCGTGCGGTCAACGAAGGTTTCTCCGGCGGTGAGAAGAAGCGCAACGAGATCCTGCAAATGATGATGCTCGAGCCGAAGTACTGTATCCTCGACGAGACCGACTCGGGCCTCGACATCGATGCGCTCAAGATCGTCGCCAAAGGCGTCAATGCCATGCGCTCGCCCGATCGCGGCATGTTGCTCATCACGCACTACCAACGCCTGCTCGATTACATCAAGCCCGACCATGTGCATGTCATGGCCGAAGGCCGCATCGTTCGCTCGGGCGGACCCGAACTCGCGCTCGAACTTGAGAAGCACGGTTACGATTTCCTCAAGGAAGCCGCCCTCGCTTAAAGCATCTCAAACCTCAGCAAACATTTCCCATGTCCTACGAAGACGCCACCGCCACTCTCGATCATGAAACCCGCGAAGCGATCGACATCGATCGCAGCAAGGGTGATTTCACCTTTCCCGAGCGCCACAAGTACGATGCCGGCCGCGGCCTTTCGGAAAAGACGGTCGATTACATCTGCGATGTGAAGAACGACCCGCAATGGGTGCGCGAGTTCCGCCACAAGGCGCTCAAGGTGTTCAACGAAAAACCGATGCCCACCAACTGGGCGACCAAGGATCTCGACAACATCCACTTCGACGACATCCGCTACTATCTCTCCGATGGTGAAAAGCCAAAGCGTTCGTGGGACGAGGTGCCTGAGGAGGTGCTCAAAACATTCGAGCGTCTCGGTATCCCCGAGCAGGAGCGCGCATTCCTTGCGGGCGTTGAAGCCCAGTACGATTCGGAGGCGGCCTACTCGAACATGAAGGAGGAGCTCACCAAGCAGGGAGTGATCTTCGTCAACTCGACCGAAGGCCTAAAGGAATACGAGGAAATTTTCCGCCCGTGGTTCGGCAAGGTGATCCCGACTGGCGACAACAAATTTTCCGCTCTCAACAGCGCGGTGTTTTCCGGCGGATCGTTCATTTACATTCCGAAAGGCGTGAAGCTCAAGCAGCCGCTGCAGGCTTACTTCCGCATCAACTCGGAAAGTTTCGGGCAGTTTGAGCGCACACTCATCATCGCCGATGAAGGTGCTGAAGTGATGTACATGGAAGGCTGCACCGCGCCGAAATTCGAGACCGCCACGCTGCACTCGGCAGTGGTCGAGTTGGTCGCGCTCAAGGGCGCGAAGATCCAGTATGTGACCGTGCAAAACTGGAGCAGCAATGTCTTCAACCTCGTCACCAAGCGCGGTCTCGCGATGGAAGATGCGGAGGTCCGCTGGATCGATTGCAACATCGGCTCGCGCCTCACCATGAAGTACCCCGGCGTGATCATGAAAGGCCGCCGCGCGCGTGGCGAAGTGATCTCGATCGCACTCGCCAACACCGGCCAGCACCAGGACACCGGCGCAAAAATGATCCACGCCGCCGACGAGACGACATCCAACATCGTTTCAAAATCCATCTCGGTCGGCGAAGGCCGCGCGACCTATCGCGGCCAAGTCCACATTCCCAAGCACCTCAAAGGCTGCAAGAACAACACCGAGTGCGACGCGTTGCTCATCAACAGCCATTCGCGCACCGACACCTACCCGGCCATCACCGTGCGCGGCAATCGTCACGCGACCCAGCACGAGGCCTCGGTCTCGCAGGTGTCCGAGGAAATGCTCTTCTACATGCAACAGCGCGGCCTCGACGAAGGACAGGCGATGTCCCTTGCCGTCAACGGCTTCATCAACGACCTCGTCCGCGAATTCCCGATGGAATACTCGGTCGAACTCAAACGCCTCATCGACCTCGAAATGGAAGGCAGCGTGGGTTGATTTTTTGAATAAGATTTATAAGACTCATAGGACCTATCACTGCATGACCTCCACCCTTCCCGCATGGTTCACCGAAAGGCAGCAAGCCGCACGTG
>JAGWXY010000043.1 GCA_018969605.1 Verrucomicrobiota bacterium
TGACCAACAGGAAATTTGCATGGCTGGGAACAAATTCCAGTGAACGCGTGGTGAAAGCGTTTTCATAAAATGCCATGCCCTCTGCGTTCACTTTTTTGGTTTGGGCGATGTGGGCCTCATCGGCGAGCGCGGCAACGGCACCGGCTTGGGCGATGGCGTTGACATTGAAAGGTTGGCGGGCTTTTTGGAGGAGTCCGGCCAGGTGGGGCGGCGCGATGCCATAGCCGACACGCAGTGCGGCGAGTCCGTGGATTTTTGAAAATGTCCTTAAAATGCAGGCGTTTCGGCCTTCGCGAACATACTTGAGCGTGTCGGGCGGCGAATCGGGAAATTCGAAGTAGGCCTCATCGAAGACGACGATGACATGCTCGGGAAGCTTGTCCATGAAGCGGTCGATCGCCTCCTGTCCGACCATGGTGCCGGTCGGGTTGTTGGGGTTGGCGATGAAAACCAGACGGGTGTCGGGCGTGATCGCGGCGGCCATCTCGTCGAGGTCGTGGATGAAGCCTGGATCGGGCACTTCGATATATTTCGCGCCGAAGAGCGTGGCCATGAGTTTATAGACCACGAAGGCGTGCTTGGCGGCAATGAGTTCGGCATCGCGGTTGAGAAAGGTGTGGCAGAGAAGCTCGATGATTTCGTTTGAGCCGTTGCCGATGACCACATGGTCGCGCGTGAGGCCGAGGGATTCGGCGACTGCGTTGCGCAGCTGATAGCCGCCGCCATCGGGGTAAATGTGCGAATCGGCAAGAGCTTTTTGCATCGCAGCGACCGCAAGTGGTGACGGGCCGAGCGGGTTTTCGTTGGAGGCGACCTTGACGATTTGGGATGGCTCGAGCCCGAGTTCGCGTGCTGTTTCGTCGATCGGTTTCCCCGGTTCGTAGGCAACGAGATCACAGACAAAGCGGTTGGCGTACTGGGCAAGGCTCATGGCGGCGGAAGGCTAGGTCCGAGCGTGGGGAGATTCAAGACTTGAAGAATCAAGAGGCAAGAGAAGAGGTGCCCCGCAAGATGCGTGACACAGCCGGCGAGACGCCGGCGCTCCCCTTGGGAAGAGTTGGCTACTTTATCGGCGATCTCCAATCCACAATCAACGATCCAGCTCACGCGCTAGCAGACTTCCAAATCTTTCGAGCGCGTTTTGGTAGACGGGTGAGAGGGTGGGGTCGGGTTTGGTTTCGGATTCGCTGCTGGCGAGGCAGAATGTTTGTTGCAGGGTTTGCAGGTCGTGTCCGCCGGCCGCGGCTGCGATGAGGGCGGCACCGAGAGCGGCAGAGTTCGGGATGGCAAGGCGTTCGACCGGAGCCTGGAAGACATCGGCGACAATTTGCGCGATGCCGTTGTTGGTCGAAGCGCCGCCGGTGAGGCGAATGCGATCGGCGTTCACCGCCATCCACTGCGAGTGCAGACGCATGTTGAGGAATTGCCCTTCGAGCAAGGCGCGCACTTGAAGCGCGGGTTGGGTGCCGGATTCGAATGCGGGCGAGCCTTGCAGCATGGGTGCGTTGAAATCGTGGCGCGGAGTAATTTCCGGCGAGAAGAAGGGCAGCATGAGGTTGCGGCCTGCTTGCTCGCGTGTGTGGGTGAGTGCAGCTTGTTCGAAGTCGGACCAATCGAGCTGGTATTGATCGCGGAGTTTTTCGCGGGCAAGCGATCCGTTGCGGAAACAGATCAGCGACATGAAGCCGCCGGCGGGATTTCCGAAGACATGGCCGAAGCCCTTGGGGTCGGTTTTGGCCTCGGGCATGGCGGCAAAGAAAGTGTCGCTGGTGCCGAGGGATATCACCACGAGGCCGGGTGTGCCGGCGCCCATGCCGATGAGCGAGGCGGGATTGTCGCCAGTGAATGGCGCGATGCGGCAGTCGGCCGCGAATTGATATTTCGCAACGAAGTACGGGGCGATTGACGAAAACGTACGGGTGGCGCTGGAAAGTGAAGGAAGTTTTTTTGCAAGGTCAGGCGCGGTGGCTTGCATGAGATCGGGGTCCCACGAGAGCTGGGCCAGATTCATCAGATTCATGCCCGCGCCATCGCCGAAATCGATCGGGGCCGCGCGGCCGGCGAGGATCGATGCGAGAAAGGAGCTGACCAGATGGACGTGTTGGGTGCGCGCATAGGCGGCCGGGTCGGATTTGAAAAATCGGCGAATCTGTGGGCCGGTGAAACGCTCGATCGCGATCGAACCGCTCCGGCGACAGACTTCATCAGGTCCGCCAAGCGCGGCGGTGATCTCCGCGCATTCGGCGCTGGTCGAGGTGTCCATCCATATCGGCGAAGTCGCGCGCGTGAGGGCGGGCGCTATTTGCGTGGCAAGATCCTTGGTGGGATCGAGTGCCTTGAGTCGCGACTCAAAGCTGTCGTCGAGATAGACCGAGCCGTGCTGCTGACCCGATCCGGCGATGCATTTCACCTGCGAGAGATCGACGCTTTGAGCGAGTCGGCCGAGCAGCAAGTCTAGCGCCGCGAGCCAGAGTAGTGGATTAGCGTGGACCTCGCCATCGCGACCGTCGGGCAGGAATCCCTTGGGGCTGCCGAACTCAGGGAGATCGTTGCCGAAATTGACCGAGCATTCGTGGAGAATGCGCCCGCGCTCGGGGTCGATCAGGATGGCGCTCAGTGATTGCGTGGAGGAGTCGAGTCCAAGGAACATGGAGGAAGAGATTCGCCGGGCTGGTGATTTTTCCAAGTCGAATCGGGCGTGGGTGGGTAAGATCGGGGATAAAAACGCGAAGGTCGCGAAAGAGTCGGCGCTGCGGGGCCGCATCGCCCTACCGGTGGAAGATGCAAGACGACAAGATGCAAGAGGCAAGAGAAGATGCGGGCGGGACGCCCGCGGTCCCTTTTAAAACAAAAAAAGAGCGGCCGCTTTCGCGACCGCTCTCGAGCTGATTGAAGTTTAAACTTCGAACGAATTAGAAGCTGGTGCTGAGCATGCAGCCGCCGATAAGCTCGTTATCAAAGCCATCCACTCCAATGCCATTACCAGTATAATTGTCGTCGTCATCGGTGAGTTGAACGGCGACAGCCACAAAAGGAGACAGCTTGGCGTTTTCGGCAAAGCCCCAGTCGAGGGAGGCCTTAGTAGTCCATGCGGTGTCTTGATCGTCTGCCCACATGTAACCGATGTTAGTGCCGAGGTTAAGAGTGAGGCACTGATTCAACTCGAAAGCACGGCTGAGGCCGATTTCTGAGTAGTCACCGAAGTCATCGCCATTGTGAAGACCGCCTTCAATCTCCCAATAGTAAGCGGCGTAGGCATTGGCGAAGCCAAGGTCACGCGAGAACTTGACATAAACTTCTTGAAAATCATCAAGGTTGTATGGTTCGTTCATGTAGTAGATGTAGCCCACAGCTGCGGTGGCAAAACCAAGGTCTTTGGAGACTTCGGCGAAGAGGTCGAGTTCATCAACATCGCCTTCAGTACGCTGTGCTCCGCCATTGTCGTAGCTGCCATACCAAGCGCCAGCGCTCAGTCCGAGGCCGTTCCACTCAGTGCTTGCGCTAAGGCTTGCTTCGACGAGGTCTTCGCCGAGGTTATCGCCGCGGAAGAGGTACTCCGAGGAGTATCCAGTGCCGAGGGTGTATTCAACTTCCGCCGAAGCGTTGCCGGCCACAAGGGCGGAGGCAGCGGCCAGGGCGCCAATAGTTTTGCAGTAGTTTTGCATATATTTTTTAGTGTTGGTTTCGGTTGCTGCTTACTTCCTTGCTGTGCCGGATTGGAACAGTGAGGAACATGTCGGAGTTAGCAACCCGCGTGCCAGAAATGGTGCTGGTTGCGTTCCGTTGATGCGAATGTTTCGCATTTCTTAAGGAACTGTCCAGCATTTTTTTCAGGTCCGCGTGCGCGTTCCGTGCCGGGCAAATAAAGCGGGTCCCGCAAACCCGGCAAGGAAAGAGTGCAAGTTTACGCGATTTTTGCGGTGTTTGCAGTGAAAATCAGGGTCTTTCCGGGCCGATTTTGATCTTGGCACGGGATATGCTTGGCAATTTGTGCCTAGCCCTCAATCCAGTGATTTTGGGTCTTGGCAACCAAACATCTGATCAACCCTACGCAATATGAGCAGTCATTACCTAAATAAAGTGCGGGCCATGCTGGCAGCGGCAATTGGATTTGCCGTGATCCCCTTCGCGGGATCCGCTTACGCGCAGGACGCGGCAGCCGCACCCACCGAGGTGGCGGTCGAAGCGCCTGCAGCCGAACCATCGGCGACCGAAGCCCCAGCCGCTGAGGAGGCAGCCACGGCGATACCCACCGTCGAGGAGCGTCTGGCGGACATCGAGGCCTACATGAACAATGTGGCTCGTCCGGAAAAAGCCAGTGGCGCGGACTCCCTCGTCGCCGGTCCCGGTCCGGGAGCCAACGCTTGGCAAATGGTCAGCACCGCGTTGGTGCTCTTCATGACCCTGCCCGGTCTGGCGCTTTTCTACGGTGGTTTGGTTCGCCGCAAGAATGTGCTTTCGGTTTTGGCTCAATGCTTGGGCATTGCCTGCGTCGTCACCCCGCTTTGGTGGCTCTGCGGCTACAGCCTGTCCTTCGGCGCGGGCAATGCGTACATCGGTGATTTTGCATACGCCTTCTTCAAAGGTGTTGAGCCCGGAAATGTCGGTGCCGGCTACTACTGGATCTCCGACAGCATGTGGGCGATGTTCCAGCTCACCTTTGCGATCATCACTCCCGCGCTCATCATCGGAGCGATCGCCGAACGGATGAAATTCATCTCGATCATGGCCTTCGTGGTTATCTGGATGTTTGCCGTCTATTTCCCCTTCGCCCACATGGTGTGGTCGACCACCGGTCTGATGTGCGGACCGCTCAACCCTGACGCCGGCATCAAGGCCATCGACTTCGCGGGTGGCACGGTGGTGCACATGACTTCCGGATGGAGCGCCTTGGTGCTTTGCATGATCCTCGGCAAGCGCATCGGATTTGGTAAGGAGCAAATGGCTCCTCACAGCATGGTGCTCTGCATGATCGGTACCGGCATGCTCTGGGTCGGATGGTACGGCTTCAATGCCGGATCCGCACTCGGTGCCGATGCGATTGCCTCGAACGCCTTCACCACCACCACCCTTGCCGCAGCGACCGCCGGTCTGGCCTGGGCAGCGATCGAGTGGATCTTCAAGGGCAAGCCAAGCGTGCTCGGATTCTGCTCGGGCATCGTGGCCGGTCTTGTGGTCATCACTCCAGGTGCAGGCTTTGTGTCCGCCACATCGTCGGTGATCATTGGTGTCCTCGCCGGTGTCATTCCATTCCTTGCGGTGGCTTACCTCAAGAAACTGCTCGGATATGACGATGCGCTCGATACTTTCGGTGTGCACGGCGTGGGTGGTACCCTGGGTGCGATTCTCACTGGCATCTTCGCCGACGAGAAAGTCAACTCCGTGGTTGGTCCGCTCAAGGATGGTCTTCTGATGGAGCAATTCAAGGCTGTGGGTCTGACAGTGGTCTGGAGCGTGGTTGCCACCGCCATCATCGCCTACATCATCAAGTTCACGCTGGGTCTGCGCCCTGATCCCGAAGTGGAGACTTCCGGTCTCGACCTTGCGGAACACGGCGAGCAAGGCTACGAGCACTGATTTGCCTGAATGGGTTCCGCAAAACGGGTGGGCTGGAAACAGTCCACCCGTTTTCATTTGTAAAAGATTCAAGGATCAACGCGCGGCAAAGATGATCCAAATTTTTTTTCTGCGAAGTTCCCCTTGCTGCTGCGCGGTTCGGACATTTTGCTCAAATCTGTAGGCGATGGTTGGGGTTAGCTGTGGCAAATTTGCGGCTTTGCCGGACCTCTTGAAACGGAATCCTTGTCCATGGCTGCGTTGTCGCTCAGTCGTGGATGTCTATCCACTTTGCCCGCACCCGCCGGTGCGGCCCTTGCGCGCAACCCTTCGGCTCGGCTATGTCGCTTCGCTCCATGAGCGCGACTCCTTGCTGTGGCCAAAATCTTCTCGCTCCACCGGCTATATCTTTTCGCAAATTGCTCTAAAATTCAAGTCAGTCGGGGGTATCGGTTCTTCTTGCTTGTGTCCATTCGGGCAATTTCATCATTTGTTCCATGATCAAAAAATCGTTCTTTGCAGGCATGGCTGCGATGGTGATGTCATCTTCCCTGCGCGCCGAGGCAGAGATGGCAGCGGGCTTGGACATTCTTTTGGATGCGCCGAAGTGCTGGGAGTTGACGCCGGAGGGTTTTGAGAAACATTTCGATGCGATTCGCCCTGAGTTGTTCCGATGGATCACGAGCGACCGCACGCGTGTGAAATTGAGTCGTGCCTTGTACTCGAATGCGAAGATCGAACTGACCGCATTCGGTGGCGTGGTTCCGGTGGAGGAGGCAGTGGTAGATTTTTCCGGTGGCAGGCTTAACATGGTGACGCTGTCGATCTTCAACCGCGGTGATGCGGGTGAGATCGGCGAGGTGGACTTCAAGAGTCGTCACATCGCGGCGGGCAAGGCGGTGGGTGCGAAGCTGAATGCGAAGCCGACGTCTCGTCCGGCGAACCGGCAGCAGGGGCTTTTGACCGAGGGGTACAGCTGGTCGTCGCCATCGGGAGTGGCGATGTTGGAAATGAACGAGGGTGCCTTGAGTGGATCGGCGCGTGAGTTTTTGCGGTTGCGGATCGCGCGACCGGATGCGGAGGGTGCCTTGGCGGCGAGCATGAAGAACGGTGGTGGCGCCGCGGCGGCAAGGCTCAGCGATTTGCCGGGAAATGTCGCGCGCGATGACAAAGGAAATGTCTTCATCCGCAACCTGCCGATGGTCGATCAAGGGAACAAGGGCTACTGTTTGCCGGCATCGACGCAGCGGATTTTCGAGTACTATGGCCTCGGTGCCGACATGCATCAGATCGCGCAAGTGGCCGAGTCCGATCCCGGAAAAGGCACCAGTGCGCTGTCGATGGCCAAGGAACTCGACCGCATCGATTTCCGTTTCAAAACCCGCCTCGTCGTGATGGCGATGATGTCCGAAAGAGAATTGGTCGAGGTCGAGGTGAAGAAAGGCGAGTACCTCGTGGGCAAGCCGGTCGATGAACGCAAGTTCATGAAAGGAATTCATGATTTCATCGACGATGGCATTCCCTTGCTGTGGTCGCTCGAGCTCGGGCGCTTCCCCGAAGAGCCGGATTTGAAACCGCAAACCTCGGGTGGTCACATGCGCATCATCATCGGGTACAATGACAGCACAGGGCGGCTGATTTTTTCCGACTCATGGGGCGCGGGCCATGAGTTCAAGACGATCAAGGCGAGTGATGCCTATGCGGCGAGCCAGGGTCTGTTTGCGCTGAAACCGACGTTGAAGTGAGTTTCAAGGTTCAAGTGTTCAGTTTCAAGAGAAGAGGGGGAGAGGGAGGTAAAAGCGGAATGCCCTGTGAGCTTTAGCGAAATTGGAAAATCAAGCGCAGCTCACTTGGCATGTACGGAACGAAGTGGAGTCAAAGCAGAAATGAAAAAGAAGCGGCGGTTTCTTCCATCTGCAATCCGCGATCCACGATCTTTTTTCTGAAGACTCGTCACCTCGGGCTGTGTCGCCCTGCCTTTTGGCGCGACTTTGTTTGGTTGACAATATGGTAAAAATTGTCAACTTTCGGGGCATGAACCGACTTACCATCGAAATCGACCCGGAGCAGCATCGCCAGATCAAAACCTTGGCGACCTTTTCCGGCATGACCATCAAGGACTTCATCCTCAGTAAAACGCTTGGTACCAAGCAGCACAAGACGCCAACTGATTCCACGGATCGTTTGATGGGTTCGGCGAGAAATGCGGCGCGTTTGCGTAAGGCGTTGGCAAGTCCGACATCAGAGCACCGCGTTTTTGAATCCGTGGAAGACCTGAAGGATGCGCTTGGAATTTAAGCCGCAGGCCTTCGAGGATTTGCAATACTGGGTGCAAACTCATCCGAAATTGGCGAAGCGTTTGTTGCGGCTGATCGAAGAAACTCAGCGCAACCCTTTCGGCGGAACTGGCAAGCCCGAGCCACTGCGTGGCGAGTTGTCGGGTTGGTGGTCAAAGCGCATCGATCAGGAACACAGGCTCGTTTATCAGGTCGATGGAGAGCGCTTGATCATCGCCCAGGCCAGAGGTCATTACGACGATTGAAGTGGGAGAGAAGTTAAGAGTTATTCGTGATGGGTTATTAGAAATAGAAAGAAGCGGCGGTTTCATCCATCTGCAATCCACGATCCGCGATCCGCGATCTTTCTTTTCGCGTTCATTCACGTTTATTCGCGGTTCAATCATCTTTCTGAAAGAGTCGGCGCTGCGGGGCCGCATCGCCCTACCGGTCATTGAAAAAGTGTCGCGCAAGATGCGTGACACGGCCAGCGAGACGCTGGCGCTCCCATATGAAAATGCGGCGGCTTCTTGCTCTTCACCCAATAACCAATCACAAATAACCAATAACTCTTACCCACACCCATCAAAGAATCGATCCCGGCTTGTAGCTGGCGGCTTTGGGATGGGCTTTGGTGATTTTTTCCACTGCGGTGGCGAAGGCAGCGACTTGGGATTTGGCGGCGCCGGATTCGCGATCGCCTTGGGCGAGGATGGCATCGAGGGTTGCGCGTTGAAGGCCGATGCGTGAGTCGCCTGCGAGGCGATCGACGAGGTTGTTGCGATCGATCGTGCCATTGCGGAGATCGGCGACGGTGGCGAGCGCGTGCTCCTTGATGGCTTTGTGCGCGGTTTCGCGTCCGATGCCGGCTTTGACGGCTTCCATCATGATGGTGGTGGTCATGAGGAAGGGCAGATAGTGGGCGGTTTCTGCGGCGATGACCGCCGGGTAGGCATCCATTTGATCGAGGATGGTGAGGAAAGTTTCGAACATGCCGTCGATGGCAAAGAAGGCATCGGGCAGCATCACGCGGCGCACGACCGAGCAGGAAACATCGCCTTCGTTCCATTGATCGCCGGTGAGCGCGGATGCCATGGCGAGGTGGCCTTTGAGGATCGCATGGAAGCCGTTGACCCGTTCGCAGGAGCGCGAGTTCATTTTGTGCGGCATCGCGCTCGAGCCGGTTTGGCCCGGTGCAAATCCTTCGCTGGCGGTTTCGTGTCCGGCCATAAGGCGCAGCGTGCGGCAGAATGATGAGGGGCCCGAGCAGAGATCGACGAGCACCGAGATGCTGCGGAAATCGAGCGAGCGCGGATAGACTTGACCCACATTTTTCCAGACCGCGGGCATGCCGAGGTGGGCAACGACTTGCGACTCGAGTTTGGCGACCTTTGAGGCATCGCCTTCAAACAGCGAGAGCTGATCCATCTGCGTGCCGACCGCGCCCTTCAATCCGCGTACTGGGTAGCTGGCAATGTGGTTTTCGAGCGCTTCGAATGATGAGGCAAGTTCTTCGCCAAACATCGCTACGCGCTTGCCGAGAGTCGTTGGTTGCGCTGCGACATTGTGGGTGCGGGCGGTGAGCACGAGCTCGTCCCATTGTTTTGCGCGCTGCGCGAGTCGGGCGAGGGCGGCAACCGACTTGTCGCGAATGACGAGCAGCGATTTGTAAACCTGCAGCTGCTCGACATTTTCGGTCAGATCGCGTGAGGTCATGCCCTTGTGCACCTGCTCGTAGCCGGCGAGGCCGTTGAACTCCTCGATGCGTGCCTTCACATCGTGGCGGGTGACCCTTTCGCGTTCCATGATCGAGCGGGTGTCGACCTGATCCTTGACCTTTTCGTAGGCCGCGATCGCTTCGGCGGGGATGTCGAGGCCGAGGTCGCGCTGGGCCTTCATCACGGCGATCCAGAACTCGCGTTCGAGGATGATGCGGCCCTCGGCGGACCAGATGGATTGGATTTCGGAGGAGGCGTAGCGTTCGGCGAGGATGTTGGGGATCACGCGGCGGAGCATGGACGGCCGGATGCGGCGATTCAAGCGAGTCTTGGGGCAAATCGCGCACGATGTCCGCATTTCACAGGCTTTCGGCCCTTTCACAATAGGCGAATCGCCCCTTGACCCCGGCGCTTGGGGCCACTACCAAAGCGCCCTCATGGGATTTGAAACACTTGGGCTCTCCGCAGCCGTTCTGGAAGCCATCAAGGAATCCGGCTACAACACAGCGACGCCGATCCAGGCCCAGGCCATTCCGATCATTCTCGAAGGCCGCGATGTCATCGGTGCTTCGCAGACCGGCACCGGCAAGACCGCGGCCTTTGCGTTGCCGTCACTCTCGAAGGTGACGCGCATGGGCAAGCCACAAATCCTTGTGCTCGAACCCACACGCGAACTCGCGCATCAGGTTGCCGAGTCATTTCAAAAATACGGCAAGCACACCGGTCTCAAGGTGGCTTTGCTTTACGGTGGCGTGGGGCTTGGCAAACAAACCGAAGAACTCGAAGCCGGAGCCGACATCGTCGTCGCGACTCCCGGCCGCCTGATCGATCATTTCTACCGCACCTCGATGCGCTTTGGTGAGGTCAAGATCCTCATCCTCGACGAAGTCGACCGCATGCTCGACATGGGCTTCCTGCCACAAGTGCGCAAGATCGTGAACCTCTGCCCTTGGGAAGGCCGCCAGACGCTGTTTTTCTCGGCCACCATGCCGGCGGCAATCCAGACCTTCGCGCAGTGGTGCCTCACCGATCCGATGAGCGTGGAAATCGCGCGTCGCGCGGTGGCCTCAACCGTGACCCATGCCTTCTATCCGGTGGCAATGGATCAACGCGACGAGCTCCTGCTCGCATTGCTTAAGGAGACCGACTACCACTCGGTGATGATCTTCACGCGCACTCGCAAGGAAGCCGACGATGTCACCTCGCTGATCAAGTCGACCGGCCAACCGAAAGTCGCCGCGATGCATTCGGACATCAATCAGGTCGACCGCATGAAGGCGCTTGCCGGATTCAAGAGCGGCGATTTTGAAATCCTCGTCGCCACGGATGTCGCGGCGCGTGGCATTGACATCTCGGGTGTGTCGCATGTGATCAACTACCGCGTGCCGGAAAATGCCGAGGACTATGTGCATCGAATCGGCCGCACCGGTCGTGCCGAGGCCGAGGGCGATGCCTTCACCATCCTCACCGCCGACGAATTGGATTACGCAAAATCCGTCGAGGTCTTCATCGATCAGAAAATCCAGCGCAAGAAGCTCGAGGGCTTTGGCTACACCTACACCGCCCTGCTCGATGATTCACCGCCCAAGCCCGTGCGCCGCAAGCCAGTGGGAGGCAAGAAGAGGCGCTGAGCACGGCACGACTTTCGGGTAGGGACCTTTGTCCCAAAGGTCCGCGTGGATGGGATCGCTTCGGAAATTTGAATTTGCCGCTTAGCCTTGGGCTCGAAATTTTGATGCCTTGACATCAAAATTTTTTGATGTCATGATGTCTTCATGCGAACCACATTGACCATCGATGACGATTTGGCCGCCATCCTGCGCAAGAGGGCGGCGGAGGGTGACCGCTCGTTCAAGGAAGTGGTGAATTCCGCACTGCGCGCGGGGTTTGCCGCCAGCGGCGAAGTTTCGGTGCGCCGAAAAACCGTGAAGGTGCAGGCGCGGGCGCTGGGGCTCAGGGCGGGCTTTGATCCGGACAAGCTCAACCAATTGGTCGACGAATTGGAGGTGGGAGCATTTCTTGGAAGGGTGGCAAAGCGTGGTTCTTCCCGACATTAACATTCTTGTTTACGCGCTTGATAAAAGTTCGCCGCATCATCGTGCCGCACGCGAATGGTGGGAGGAGCAGTTGAATGGCACGCAAACGGTTTGTCTGCCATGGGTGGTGATGCTGGGCTTGATCCGGTTGCTTACCAATCCGCGTGTTTTCGAGCATCCTTATGAGGCCACTGAGGTTCTTGCCATCCTCGAGAGTTGGCTGGCTTTGCCGCATGTGAGGATCATTCATCCTTCCGATGGTCATTTTGAATTGCTGGGAAAAATGATCGGCAGCGTTCGCACAGCAGGCAATTTGACCACCGACATTCATCTTGCGGCCTTGGCCATCGAGCGCGGACTGGTGCTATGGAGCGCCGATACAGATTTTTCGCGCTTTCCGGGATTGAAGTGGAAAAATCCGCTCAAGCGCAAACGATCCTGATTTTGGATGGGTGCCGGAAATCTTTTTCGCATCGCCAACTCACCTGCGCGCGAATCGAAAACCTGGAAAGGCACGCACCAAGCGGCGCATTTCGAGCTTCATCAGGATGGCTGTCACCTCGTGCGCGGGCAGCCCGCAACGCTGGATGATCGGATCGATGGCCAACTCCGAGCTGTCGAGGACCGCGAGCACCTTGGCCTCGTCTTCCGGCAGGTCGGAAAAATTCGTTTGCTCCGATAGGGACGGATTGGTTTCGGAGCTGTTTGAGTTTGTTGCAAACGGCAGCTCGCCGAGATCGTCGAGGATGTGGCTGGCATCGGCGACCAAGGTTGCGCCGTCGCGGATGAGTTGATGGCAGCCTGCGGAGGTCGCTTTGTCGATCGGGCCGGGTACGGCAAAGATCGGCCGACCGTATTCCGAGGCGAGGTTGGCGGTGATCAGCGAGCCCGACCATGCCGGGCATTCGACGACCAGCAAGGCGCGCGACCACGCGGCGACGATGCGGTTGCGCATGGGAAAGGTCTGCTTGTCGGGCGCGGTGTGAAGTGGGAATTCGGAAACGACCGCGCCAAATCCGTCGGCTGTTTTTTCCGCGAGCGCGAGGTTTTCCGGCGGATAAAGTTTCGCAAGGCCGGAGCCGATCACCGCGATCGTGCGGCCATTGGCGGCGATCGCCGCTTCGTGCGCTGCCGTATCGATGCCGCGCGCGAGGCCGGACAAAATCGTGAAGCCCGATTGCGCTAGTTGATAGCTCAGCTTGCGCGTCGCCTGCGTGCCGTAATGCGTCGCCCGCCGCGAACCCACCACGCCGATCGCATGACGATCACGCGGCTCGAGCTTTCCCCACACATAGAGCAGCAGTGGCGGATCATAGGCCTCGCGCAAGGGCGCGGGATAGTCGGCATCATCCTGCGTCATGATGGAAATGCCGCGTTCTTTCGCTTCGCGGATTTCCGCCACCGGGTCGGCATGATCCTGCCATGCGCGGATGATGCCTGCCGTTTCATGGCCGATGCCATCGACGCGCTTGAGGAGTTCCTCCGGCGCTTTGAGGATCGCTGCCGGATCGCCAAACGCCTCCAGCAAGCGCCGCACGCGCACCGGACCAATGCGGGGCAGCATGTTGAGCGCGACCAGTGCTTCAAGCGGAGACATCGATGCCCAATCTGGACCGGATCGCGGCGGAGGTCAAAGGGTGAAATCGTCGTTTCATGGAATGTTCCCCACGCTTCCGGTCTTGCCGCGCGGGCCTTGGCTTTTCATGATCCGCGCATGCTCGAAACCACCGCCGCACTCAAAGCCCTCTTGTTGAAAAAATCCGTCCGCACCGGCAACTTCACCCTCGCCTCCGGCAAACAAAGCGACCTCTACATCGATTGCCGCGTCACCGCGCTCGACCCCTTTGGCGCAAACCTCATTGGCGATCTCGGCTGGCATGCGGTGCGTTCGAAAATCCATTCGGAGCATCTCAAGATCGACGCCATCGGTGGCATGACGCTCGGCGCGGATCCGATTTCGCTCGCGATTGGCATGACCTCTGCCGCGAAGCATCCGGACGAAGCTCTGCAAGTTTTCACCGTGCGCAAGGAGCCGAAAGGCCACGGTGCGGGAAAACAAATCGAAGGAAATTTTCAATCGGGCAACAAGGTGATCGTCGTCGATGATGTCATCACTACTGGAGGCTCGACGCTCAAGGCGATCGATGCCATCGAGCGCGAGGGCGGCAAGGTGGCGTTCTGTCTTGTGCTGGTCGATCGCGAGGAAGGCGGCCGCCAAGCGATCGAGGCGCGCGGCATCCATGTGCTGCCGCTCTTCACGCGCAGCACGCTGCTGGGCGATTGATGCGGATAAAAGATTTGCCCAAAGAGCTTTGCTGGGTTTGGCTCTCGGCGCTGTCAGGGGCCGTGGAGGTTCGGCAGGCGAACCCCGCCAGGCCTTGATTGGAGCAACGGTAGTTTGTCCGGACTTGCCGCGGATTCCCTGGCAGCACCCCCGCGGGTTTCAACTTGTCATTGGCGGTGAACTGCGGATCTTGGCTGCATGCAAAATTTGCTGCGCTCGTTGATATGTTTCATCGCCGTCGTATGTTTCATCGCCGTCGGAAGTGTTGTCATGGCCGAGGAAAATCCGGCCAAGGACGCTGCCAATCAGGCAGGCTCCTCGCGATACATCAGCGAAGCACCCTTGCCCAAAGGCTGGCCCGAGCCAGGGCCGTACAAGCAGGTCACGCGCAAAAGCTATCCGGCTTATCGCGCCGCCTTCACGCCCAACCAAAGTCCCAACAGCGGATTTCGCAGGCTGTTTTCGCACATCAAAAGCAAAGGCATCCCGATGACCGCGCCGGTCGAAATGACCATGCAGGAGGGTGCAAACGACGAAATGCAAATGGAGGAAATGGCTTTCCTTTATCAAAGCACGCAGGTCGGCCAGGCCGGCAAGGATGGCGAGGAGGTCGTTGTGCGCGACGTGCCTGCGCAGGAAACTTTGAGCTATGCGTGGCAGGGGCTTCGCAGCAAATCTTCGATCGCGCGCGCCCGCAAGGCGCTCGATGAAGCGCTCGCCGCCCAAGGCCTCAAGGCCGGCGGCTACCGCCTGCTTGGCTACAACAGCCCCTTCATTCTGCCGTGGCGCCAGACCCACGAGCTGCAGGCACTTTTGCGTTGAGACAAGCGCCGGTTCCTTCTTGCCAGCATGGCCCGCATCGCTTTTCCTCTCCGCCCGCACATGTCCTCACTTCCTACCGCTGACCTCCTGGCGCTCGATCTGGACGGCTTGAAAAGCCGCCTCTCGAAACTCAGGAGGTATCTTTGACATCCCCGCTCTCGAAAACGAAATCCAAACGCTCGAGGAAGCGATGGGCGCACCCGAGTTCTGGAATGATGCGGAAAAAGCCAAATCAATTTCATCCAAAGCGGCCGGGCTGAAGAAAAAACTCGAGTCCTTTCTCAAACTCGAATCGCGCAGCGGCGACATCGAGGAAGGCATCAACCTCGCCAAGGAATTTGACGATGCCGACCTCGCACGCGAGGCCATCGACAACGCGAAACAACTTGAGGCCGATCTCCGTTCGTTCGAACTGCTCACGCTGCTCGACAAGCCAAGCGACATTTCGCCCTGCTTCCTGGTCATTTCTGCCGGTGCCGGCGGCACCGAGGCGTGCGACTGGGCGCAAATGCTCCACCGCATGTACACCCGCTGGGCCGAGAGCAAGGGCTACACCGTCGAGACGCTTGATTGGCAGGACGGCGATGAAGCTGGCCTGCGCACCGCGACGCTCAAGATCACCGGCGACTATGCCTACGGCTTTCTCAAAAACGAACGCGGCGTTCACCGCCTCGTGCGCATCTCGCCCTTCGACTCAAACGCGAAACGCCACACCTCGTTTGCCTCGATCGATGCCACGCCGGAAATTTCCAAAGAGATCAACATCGAGATCAACGACAAGGATGTGGAAATCACCACCACCCGCTCTGGCGGCAAGGGCGGCCAAAATGTCAACAAGGTCGAGACCGCGGTGCTGCTGCGCCACCTTCCCACCGGCATTCTCATCCGCTCGACCGCTGCGCGCACCCAAGGCCAGAACCGCGAACTCGCCTACGAAATCCTCAAGGCCAAACTCTACACCATCGAGGAGGACAAACAAAAAGCCGAGTCCGAACGCGCCTACGGCGAAAAGGGTGATGTCTCATGGGGCAACCAGATTCGCTCCTATGTTTTCCAACCCTACCAAAAGGTGCTCGACCTCCGCACCGGCGAGGAAACCAACAACATCCAAGGCGTGATGGACGGCGACCTCGACGCCTTCATTGAAGCCAAACTCCGAGGCAAAGTCCGCGTGAAGGGTGCCAAGGACGAAGAGGATTGAAGCTTGCTGGTAAAGAAGCGGCTTCTTCTTTCAATACGCCACTTGCTTGGTGGCTTTTTCCTTTTCCTTGTCGGCGTAGCGGTCGAGGCGATTTGAGAGGATGAAGAAGGTGGGTGCCCAGAGGCCGACGAAGATGCCGAAGAGTTCGCCGTGGGTGCGGAGTTCGAAGGTGGGGGCGCGACCGCCTTGCAGAAACCAGATCGCGATCGAGCCGCCGATCGAGGCGAAGCCGAGGATGAAGCAGAGTCCGCTGAGCCATTTGGTGCCTGTCGCATTCATAAGAATGCAAACTGACTCAGCTGATCGATAAATCAACGGGAGAACTTCACGCGATGGCGTGAGGTGGAAGGAAGACACGGGCGGCGATCCACTGCTAGCAGGGATCACATTTCCAGCAGCAGGCGAGCGGGGGACTCGAGGCTGTCCTTGATGCGGATGAGGAAGGTCACGGCTTCCTTGCCATCGACGAGGCGGTGGTCGTAGCTGAGGGCGAGGTACATCATCGGGCGGATGACCACCTGGTTGTTGATGGCGACCGGGCGTTGTTGGATCGTGTGCATGCCGAGGATGCCTGACTGCGGGGGATTGAGGATCGGTGTGCTGAGGAGCGAGCCGTAGGTGCCGCCGTTGGAGATTGAAAAGACGCCGCCTTGGAGGTCTTCGATGGTGATTTTGCCATCGCGGGCCTTGGTGGCGTAGTCGAGGATGTCGCGTTCAATTTGGGCGAAGGATTTTTGGTCGGCGTCGCGGATCACCGGTACGACGAGGCCCTTTTCGGTGCCGATTGCGACGCCGATATCATAGAAATGATTTTCGATGATGTCATTGCCTTCGATGCGGCCGTTGATGGACGGCACATCCTTGAGTGCTTGGGCGACGGCTTTGACGAAGAACGACATGAAGCCGAGTTTCACGCCGTGTTTTTTCACGAACTGGTCTTGCAGTGATTTGCGCAGGTCCATGATGGCGGACATGTCGACCTCGTTGAAGGTGGTGAGGATTGCTGCGGTTTGTTGGGCATTGACCAGATGGGTGGCGATCTTGCGGCGCAGCATCGACATCTTGCGACGGGTGGTGCGGCCTTCGGTCACGGCGCTGGAAACTTCGCGTGCGGCGGGAGCTGCAGGCAGTGTGATGCTTGGCTTGCTTGGAGCGGCTGGAGTTGGCACTACTGGTGCGACAGGCGCGGGTACTGCAGCGACTGGTGCCGGTGCCGGACTCGGCGTGGCGGGTGTTGGGGGTGTCGCAGGTGCGGAAATTGGGGCAGCGGCCTGAGCGGTATCGACTGTGGCGATGAGCGTGCCGATGCCGACTTCTTCGCCTTCGGGCACGAGAATTTTGAGTGTGCCGGATGCCGGGGCTTCGAGTTCGTTTGAGACTTTGTCGGTTTCGAGCACGACGAGCACTTCGCCTTTGCTGACTGCGTCGCCATCTTTTTTGCGCCATGATGCGACATTGGCGGAGGTGACTGATTCGCCGGAAGCGGGGACGCGGATTTCGACATTCGCGCCGGAACTTGTTGCGGCGGGTGCGGGTGTTGCAGCGGGGGTAGGTGCTGGAGCGGCAGGGGCCTCGATCGCAGCGGGTGTTGGGGCTGGCGTGACAGATGCGCCGCCTTCTCCACCGATGCGCGCGATCAATGCGCCGATCGGCACTTCTTCGCCTTCGCCGACGAGAATTTCGAGTACGCCATCAGCGGCTGCCTCGAGTTCATTCGAGACCTTGTCGGTTTCAAGTGTCACGAGGATGTCACCTTTGTGGACCATGTCGCCGTTTGCCTTGTGCCAGCGCGCGACATTGGCGGAGGTGACGGATTCGCCGGAGGCGGGGACTTTGACATCGGTGCTCATGGAAGTGGAGGGAATGAATGAGTGGGAAAATTTTTCAGAGCGTGAAGGCCTTTTCGAGCAAGGCCTTGTGTTCGCGGTAGTGCATGGCTTTCGAGCCGGCGGCGGGGCTGGAAGCGGATTCGCGTCCGGCGTAGATCAGATTGATGCCGAGCGTGTGTTCCATGCGCGGGCGGATGAAGAACCATGCGCCCATGTTCACCGGTTCTTCTTGGCACCAGATAAACTTCGACGCATTTTTGTACTGACCGGTCATCGCTTTGATCATGTCGCGATGGAACGGATAAAGCTGCTCGATGCGCAGGATGGCGGTGTCCTCGGCGCCGCGTTCCTGGCGCTGGGCGGCGAGGTCGTAGAAAACTTTGCCCGTACAGAAAATCACGCGCTTGATCGAGCCCGGGTCCTTGACCGGTTTTGGGTCGGGAAGGATTTCTTGGAAACAGGAACCTTCAAGGAAATCGCTTTCGGGCGAGACTGCTTCGGGCCGGCCGAGCAGGCTCTTGGGGGTCATCAGGACAAGCGGCTTGCGGAAGTCGCGATGCTTTTGGCGGCGCAGTGCGTGGAAGTACTGAGCGGGGGTGGTGAGGTTCCC
>JAGWXY010000003.1 GCA_018969605.1 Verrucomicrobiota bacterium
CGTTGTATTGTTGGACGAACTCAACAATCTCTTTCTTTTGCTCGGGCGTATAGCGCACTCCGAGTGACTTTGCTTTCTTTGATTTACTGCTCATTGCGCGCTCAACCTGCGTGAGTTAGAAATTCATTGCAAGGAAAAGTTTTAATAACGATTTGTTATAAATTTCTAACAGATTCACCATATATACCCTGCCCACCCCTCTTCATTTTCCGGGTAAATCTCCACTCGATCCCCGCAATTCACCATTTCATGTAGGGCAATCATATCAAGGTTGGTCATGCGAATGCAGCCATGGCTGGCCGGATATCCTATGGATGATTCATGATTGGTACCATGAATGTAAATATATCGATCCATGGTGTTAAGGTTCCACGGATCCATTCCCTCAAGCCTCAGAATGCGGGTCAGAATGAGATCATCATCCGATTTCTCGTCCTCCTGCCACACCCCACAAACGACGCGTGATTTGAAGATGGTACCCACCGCTTGACCATCGCCAATTTTTTCGGAAATTCTGAAGCGTCCGGTAGGAGTTCGCAAACTGCCTATCTCACAACCCATGCCCTTGGCGGCAGTCGATACCGCGAAGCGAGCCAGCAATTGGTCGCCATCGAAGACAAGCATCTGCTGGCCACTCACGGATACAACGATGCGTTTCATCATGCGTAAGCGGGAGAAATGACCAACAACGCGTTGTGACCACCCATGGCATTGGAGACCTTTGCCACGGGACCGGTGACTTCAAATGAATCATGCGGCAAAACAAATCCCTGCGGCGCGCTCAGCCCTTTCACATTTCCCGGCAGTCGGCGGTTTTTCATAAATCCCGCCAGAATCGCGCTTTCGAGCAAACCGCTGGCACCGATGGTGTGACCGGTAAACGGCTTGAGCAAAATCAGCGGTGGCTTTGCGTCGGTGAACACGCGTTGCATCCATGCCGGATCCGCAACTGCCTGAACCATCGTGCCAGTCGCATGCGGGCAAAGTGCCGACAAACCACGCGTGAGGTCATGAGTGAAAAGCTCTGAGCTACGACCACCGTTCGCAGGAATGCTCACCGGATTTCCAGCATCGGAATTGCATGCGTAATGAAGCAGTCGCGGATGATTTCCCTCACCTATTTCAATCGCCATTGCCGCCGCAGCCTCGGCAGGCACAAATCCGGTGGTCGATGAATGATAAGGATCCAGTTTTGCAGTTTTTGAAAGCAAACCCGAGGACGCATACTGATCGAGCAGCATCGGCACCAATGGCAGATCCACCGCCACCGCCAATGCGCGCGATGCGAGACCGCATTCGAGCATCATCATCGCCACGCCCACCGCATCGAGCCCGGCGGCACAACCACTGGCGACGACATGATTCGGCCCTGTGATGCCAAACTCGATGCTGATCGCCGATGCCGGTTCGCTGTGAATGGTGTTGCTGGCAGCCATCAAACGAAACGGCCTGCGTCCTGGCCATGGCCCAAGCCAACCCGCCGCATTGCCGCGACTCGTGCCGACCACCAAGGCGGCATCTCGCAGATCACTTTCACTCCACGCCGCGTCAGCGATCGCCTCACGCGCCGCATGCAAAGCTGCCATGGTCGCCGGACCCCATTTGCGACTGGTCAGGCATTCGCGATCCGCAATCCATGCCCCCGGCGTAGCCGCGTGAGCGCAATCATTTCCCAACAAATCCCCAAGCGGCCGAAATGGAACGACCCCCTTCGCGATCGAATCAAGATGCGAAGGCAGATCAACACCGAGCGCCGACAAAGCACCCAGGCCCTTGATGGAAAATGACTGGCGGATGCCCACGGGTAGCAAGATGCAAGCGCACCGCAAATCAAAATCCCATCAGCGCGAACCGCCCACACCAGCACCTCGTTGACCCCCAAAGCGTCCGCCAAACCATCCGCCGCCATTCAGGATGCGGTTCTTGTCCGGCTCCGAAAAAATTTGGCTTTGTTCGACATACACTCTCGCCGCAGCCGCATCCTCACGCATCCACCGAGTCGCCGCGATGCTCATCGACCTAATCCGCTCGCCCTCGTCCTGAATGTTTTCCGCAACCAAGATCACCTGCGATGGATCCGCAGCGGTGTTGGCCATGACATATGCCTGCAGGGCGCTGTCCCGCACATCACCGGCCTCAAGCGCAAAGGCATATGCCAAAGCATTCGGCGCGTCCTTGTTCACCCACGATGACATCAACTCGCGCATGCTCAGGCGCTTGGCATCATCACCACCTTGGTCTTGGAGAAACTCCGCCGCGTACTTCGGATCATCGCGCGCAATGTCCCCGACCACCTCTGCCACCGCACGATCCTTGGCCGCACCTTGCGACATGAGTTTTACCTGCGCCGCAGCGGCGGCCGCAGCATCATCACTCGAGAGCCCCCCAATCGCGGATGCCAAAGCCTCATCCTGCTGATCGGCAGGAAGCGACTTGATCCATGCCTGTGCCTCTTCGAAATTTTTCGCACCATAGCTTCTCGCCACATTTCGAAACGCATCGGTGAAATCCTCACCACTCATCCCCGCAAGCATCTTCGATGCCTTGGCCGGATCCAACTTCGCCACCTCTCCCACCACTGCGCTGATCGCTTCCGTGCGCTCCTCACCCAAAGAACTCGCCCACGCCATCGCCGCCGCAGGGTTCTGCCTCGCCCACTCAGAGCCAATGATCGAAACACCACCACGCCCACCGGCCGGACCCCCATAGCCCATCATCGAAAACTCACGCGGATTCGCCGCCAGATACGCCGCAGCCCCGGCCGGATCGACACTCGCCCACCCTTGCAGGATCGTCGGTTTCACAAACATCCCGCCAAAACCCATCGAACCGGAAAAACCCATCGCCGCCGTAGGATCCAACTCCGCCCATCGACCGAACAACAAAAATGAAGCAAGCAGGCGCTCGTTCATCGGCAACTGATCCAACTTGCCCGCCTCCCGTTCGAATTGCGACGGACTCAGATCCGCATAAAAATCGAGCATCGCCTGCACCCGTTGCGTACTGCCCTGCGTACCGCTGATCTGACTGATGCTCGTTGGCCGTTTCGCTCGCTTGGTTTCGCGCGCGATACCGGATTCATTTCGCGCCCCCTGTTTCGCCTTCGCTGGGGCCGCGCTCTGCTCCTTTGACGATGACCCCGCCTTTTCCTTCTCCGACTGAATGTTTTGCCCAGTGATAAATCCACCGAGCGCGCCAAGCGCCAATGCCAAGAGAGCAAACATCCACGGTTTTTTCATAAAAATGCAGTGTGACCCACCCATTCAACCACGATCCGCCGATTTCGTCGCAATGAATTTTCAGGACTTGCATCTCCCCTCGGATCGTTAATTCTTCGCGCCGCATGAGCCGTTTAGAAGGAAAAGTACTCGTCGCCCAAGGAGGCGGCCCCACCCCCGTCATCAACCAAAGCGTCGTCGGCGTCGCCCTCGAAGCCCGCAAATTCAGCCAGGTCACATCGATTTACGGTGCCGTCCACGGTGTGCGCGGAATCATCGAGGAAAACTTCGTCGATCTGACCCGCGAGACCACCCACAACCTCGAGCAGGTCGCCGACACACCGTCCTCGGGACTCCTCTCGACCCGCGACAAGCCCGATGAGGAATACTGCGCCCGCATGTTCAAGGTCATGCAGGCCCACGACATCCGATACTTCTTCTATGTCGGCGGCAACGATTCTTCCGACACCGTCCGCATCGTCAACGAACAAGCCCAGCAGGCAAACTACGAACTGCGCGCGATCCACATTCCCAAGACGATCGACAACGACCTGATGGAAAACGACCACTGCCCGGGCTTCGGCTCCGCAGCCCGTTTCGTCGCGCAGGCATTCACCGGCGTCAACCTCGACAACCGCGCGCTCAAGGGCGTTTACATCGGCGTCGTGATGGGTCGTCACGCCGGATTCCTCACCGCCTCATCCGCCCTCGGCCGCAAGTACTACGACGATGGCCCGCACCTCGTCTATGTGCCGGAGCGCGCCTTCGATACCGAGAAATTCCTCGCCGATGTCGATCGTGTGTACTCGAAGTTTGGCATGTGCACGATCGCTGTTTCGGAAGGTATCTCCGACAAGGATGGCACCCCGATGATCACCAAGCTGATGGGCGAAGAACGCGATGCCCACGGCAACCTCCAACTCTCCGGCACCGGCGCCCTCGGCGACCTGCTCTCGCAGACGATAAAGGACGGCCTCAAGCTCAAGCGCGTTCGCTCCGACACCTACGGATACCTTCAGCGTTGCTTCATCGGATGCCGCTCCGACCGCGATGCCCACGAAGCCCGCGAGGTCGGTGAAAAGGCAGTCCAGTACGCCATGTGGGACAATGTCGATGGCTCGATCGCGATCCGCCGCCCGGTCCTCAACTACAGCGTCGATTACGAACTCGTGCCGATCGAAAAGGTCGCCGGCAAAACCCGCCACATGCCCGACAATTTCATCAACGCCGACGCCAATGGCGTCACCGAGGACTTCCTCAACTACTGCCGCCCGCTGCTTGGCTCGGACTTCCCGCAGTCCCACCGCCTGCGCGCGCCAATGGTGCCAAAAATCCTCCACAAGTGATCGCTCGCGCGACCACTCTCAGTTGATCCCCATCAGGGCCGGTGGACTTCGCTCCGCCGGCCCGTTTTTTGTCGCGGATCATCGGCGTCAATGCCCATTCGGCTTGCCCTTACCCCCTCATGCCCTAGCATGATTGCCTCTTGCCAATGCACCGCGTTTTTGTCGAAAAATTTTCTCCCCACGATATCGAGGCCCGCCACTTGCTCGCCGATCTCAAGGAGTCGCTCACACTCCCCGGCCTCGAATCCCTGCGCATCATCCAACGCTACGAAATCGACGGCATCGGCGCAGACCTCATCGGCGACGCCACCCAGCAGATTCTTTCCGAACCGCAAGTCGATCGCACCAGCACCTCACTCGAAATTTCCAACAACGAACACGCGTTTGCGATCGAGTACCTGCCGGGCCAGTTCGATCAACGCGCCGACTCAGCAGCCCAGTGCATCCAGATCCTCACCGGCGGTTCGCGACCCACCGTTGCCTCAGCCAAGGTGATCATCCTGCGCGGCAATCTTTCCACTTCGGAAATCGATGCGATCAAATCCTACGCGATCAACCCGGTGGATTCACACGAAGTTCCCGTGGCCGGATCCGGCGAACGCCATCAGCCGGCTGCTCCCGCCGATGTCGCGGTTTTGAACGGCTTCAACATCAGCGACCCTGCCGAACTTCGCAAACAACTCGGCCTCGCGATGTCCGCCGCCGATGTGGCATTTTGCCAAACCTATTTCCGCGACCAGGAAAAACGCGAACCAAGCATCACCGAAATCCGCGTGCTCGACACCTATTGGTCCGACCACTGCCGCCACACGACATTCCTTACGGAAATCACCGATGTCGTTTTCGACAATGAAAACAGTCCGGTCTACCGCGCATGGCAAACCTACCTTGCGACGCGCAAAAAACTCGGACGCGACAGCAAGCCCGTCACGCTGATGGACATCGCCCTCACCGGCATGCGCGAACTTCGCGCCTCCGGCGAGCTCGACAACCTCGAAGAGTCCGATGAAGTCAACGCAGCCTCGATCGTCGTCCCGGTCACCATCAAAAAATCAGCCACAGCCGAACCCACCACCGAGGAGTGGCTCGTGATGTTTAAAAATGAAACTCACAACCATCCGACCGAGATCGAACCCTTCGGCGGCGCCGCCACCTGCCTCGGCGGCTGCATTCGCGATCCGCTCTCCGGCCGCTCGTATGTTTATCAAGCCATGCGCGTCACCGGCGCGGGCAATCCGCTCACGCCATTTTCGGAAACGCTTCCGGGCAAATTGCCACAACGAAAAATCTGCCGCACCGCAGCTCACGGTTATTCCTCCTACGGCAACCAAATCGGCCTCGCCACCGGCGAAGTCGCCGAAGTTTTCCACCCGGGTTATGTCGCCAAACGCCTCGAGATTGGTGCGGTCGTTGCCGCCGCCCCACGCTCGCAAGTCTTCCGCGGCAAACCGGCCACCGGCGATGCGATCCTTTTGATCGGCGGCCGAACCGGACGCGATGGCGTCGGCGGCGCCACCGGATCTTCCAAGGAACATACCGACACCGCGCTCGAAAATTCCGCAGAGGTACAAAAGGGCGACGCCCCAACCGAACGCAAAATCCAACGCCTTTTCCGCAACCCGGTCCTCACTCGCAAAATCAAGGTCTGCAATGACTTCGGCGCCGGCGGCGTCTCGGTCGCTATCGGCGAAATCGCGCCCTCGCTTCGCATCAACCTCGATGCCGTTCCCAAAAAATACGACGGACTCGACGGCACCGAACTCGCCATTTCCGAATCCCAGGAACGCATGGCGGTCTGCATCGATCCCGCCGACATCCCCTACTTCCTCAAAGAAGCCGATCGCGAAAATCTCGACTGCACACAGGTCGCCGAAGTCACCAACGACGGCCGCCTCGTCATGCTCTGGCGCGACAAAAAAATCGTCGATCTCTCACGCGCATTCCTCGACACCAACGGCGCCAGCCAATCGGCCACGGTCCGTGTTTCCTCTCCCTTGACACCCGGCTTATTATACTCCCATGAACAATCAGCAAATCTACTTGAACGAAGCCCACAAGGCAGCCTGCGAGAAAGCCTTGGCGCTGCAGGCGAATCAATCGCCGAGACCCTTGAGCGAGTCCATCAAGCAAGCGAAAGATCTGGCATCTCTGTCCCCAAGACAAAAAATGAGCGACACGAGCTCCACAGAGCCCTACGCACCATTGAAGAACAGCAACTACGAAGCCGCTTGACCCGACTTTTCATCGCACCTGATGAATTCCAGCATCACTGGAACACAACCGGCTGTCTCGGGGGAGCTGAACAAAAAGTCTATCCGACAGGTAACTGCGAGTACATCAAGGCAAACAATGGCAGCTACCACGGACACTGGCTGCAATACATCGAGAGGTTGAGACTTCACGCAATCCTCTTTCCCGACACCGCTTATAAGATTATCGGTCTTCTAGATGACAATGGAGAGCTTTCAATTGTCGTTTCACAGCCAGAAGCTTACGCAGCTACGGATGGCAACGGATACCATCTCGGAGCCTCACGCTCCAAAGTCGAAGAGCACATGAAATCTCTCGGCGCATTTCGCTTCCGTAATGACGACTATTACCTTCCTTCCGAAGATCTTTTCATCGAAGATCTTCATGAGGAAAATGTGCTAATCGGCACCGACGGAGAAACGCTGCGTTTCATTGATCCCGTCATCTATCTCCGCCCCCCCGATCTGCCAGTTCCATCTCCCTTGGCGGAGGCGCCCCACCCGCTGACTTCCTCTATTGATCTTCGCTCATCGCTCACGGATCGCTTGTCCGCTCTGAGCACCTGCTCACGCAAAGGCCTTGGCGAGCGCTTCGATGCCTCGGTGGGCGCCGGCACTGTACTGTGGCCTTTCGGTGGAAAACACCAACTCACCCCACCCGACGCGATGGTGGCCAAGCTGCCTCTCCTCGAAGGTGACACCGATGCCTGCAGCTTCATGGCATGGGGTTTCGATCCCTTCCTCTCCGAGAAATCCCCCTTCCACGGCGCGGTCCACGCGGTGACCGAATCCGTCTGCAAAGTCGTCGCTGCCGGCGGCCGACTCCAAGACATTCGCCTCACCTTCCAAGAGTATTTCCCAAAACTTGGCAACGACCCGCAACGCTGGGGCATGCCCTTCGCCGCACTTCTTGGCGCCTATCACGCGCAGCACTCGCTGCGCCTCGCCGCCATCGGTGGCAAGGACTCAATGTCCGGATCGTTCAATGATTTGGATGTGCCGCCGACCCTCGTTTCCTTCGCTCTCGCACCCGGACTCGCAAGCCTTGCGCTCAGCCCGGAGTTCAAGGAAAGCGGATCCGCTATCTCATTGGTGGAAATTCCACTCGATGCGGAAGGTTTGCCTCAATTCGATTTGTTGAAATCGACAGCCGAGGCAATTCACCAGCTCAACACCGCGGGTCATTTCCTCTCGCTGCATTGCATCGGCCAAGCAGGCATCGCTGCCGCGCTTGCAAAAATGTCCTTCGGCAACCACATCGGCGTCGATGTCGAGACCACCCTCGATCTGCTCGTACCACGCAGTTTTGCCTTCCTGATCGAAAACAGAACCACCTCAAGCGACGCCATCCAAAAAGCACTCCCTACGCTCGTTGCTCTCGGCACAACAAGCGCTGATCCGCAACTCACCCTCAACGGCATCAGCCACCCGATCGACGCGCTTCAAGCCGCATGGACCGGAACACTCGAGCCGGTCTACGCCAGCAAGGCTTCCGAAGACTCCGCAACAAAATCGGTGGAATTGCCCGCATTCAAAGCATCAAAGCAAAACCGCTCGAAAAACAGCGCCGCCACACCAAAGGTCATCATCCCCGCATTTCCCGGCACCAACTCGGAATACGATTCCGCCAAATCATTCCGCAAAGCGGGTGGCAATCCCGAGATCCTTGTCTTCCGCAATCTCAGCCAACAACACATCAGCGAATCCCTCGACGCATTCGCCGCAAAAATCCGCGAGAGCCAAATCCTCATGTTTCCTGGCGGATTCAGCGCCGGCGACGAACCCGACGGCTCGGCAAAATTCATCGCTACCATCATCCGCAGCCCGAAAGTCGCCGAGGCCATCATGGACCTCATCCATCATCGCGACGGACTCATCCTCGGCATCTGCAACGGCTTCCAGGCACTGATCAAAACCGGCCTCGTCCCCTACGGCGAAATCCGCCCACCCTCGACCGATTCGCCAACCCTCGTTCACAACACGATCGGTCGTCACATCTCCCAGTATGTCGACACGCGAGTGGTATCAAACCAATCGCCGTGGCTCTCTCTCTGCAATCCCGGAGACATTCACACCGTGCCAATCTCACACGGCGAAGGCCGCTTCTTCGCCGATGATGCAACGGTCCAACAACTCGCCGCAAACGGCCAGATCGCCACCCAGTATTGCGATGCCAATGGAAATCCATCGATGGGCAACGCCATCAACCCGAACGGCTCGGCCTTTGCGATCGAAGGGATCACCTCGCCCTGTGGCCGAGTCTTCGGAAAAATGGCCCACTCGGAACGCGCCGGCAAACATGTCGCCAAAAACATACCGGGCAACAAGCATCAGCCGATCTTCGAAGCCGGCATCAGATACTTCAGCTGATCGCCGCAAGCCACCCATCGGCATCGGCCACACGAAAATCAGGCATGCGATAAAGCACCGCATGCCTGAGTTTGAATTTCCAAGCGATCAATTCAGACAAGCGCCCGCTTGATCAGTCGACGAGGTTGTCGATGCGCTGAGCCAACTCAATGTCGAGTTGGGTCACGCCACCTGCATCATGGCTCGTAAGGAGCAAACTCACCCGGGTGTGACGGATGATGATGTCAGGATGATGCTGCGCCTCCTCCGCGATCTCCGCGAGGTCGTTTACAAAATCAATCGCATCATTGAATTCCTCAAACTCAATGGTTCGAGTGATGGCTTTCTTTTCAAGTTCCCACTCGGGACATTTCTTGAGGGCGATCGACAGTTCTTCGTCTTCTAGCAGTTCTGACATGTGTGAATGAAGGAAAGAGTTTCCGCGCAGAGATTGCGTTCGCCCCTTCACGGTTGGCAAGCCGTTTCAACGCAAAATTTCACACGAATTTTTCGCGCGGAAAATAAGGCAAAACGCCTTACATTTGGACGTGGAAAAAATCCCCGACTGATTGGCTTGCAATTCAGCGATCAAATGACAGCCTAGTAACGAATCCATCCAAACCATGAATCGAAAACACATCTACAGCCTCGCTGCCGCTATCGTTGCCGCCATGCTCATGCCATCCTGCACCAGCTCGGGCGGCGGCGGCCTCGCCGCCTACCACGCCTACGACCGCCCGGCGAAACTTCCGAAAAATCCAAACAATGTCGGCGTGAAGGTTTCGCTCAGCAAACAACGCGCTTATGTGATGGAAGGCTCCGATTGTCTTCTCGCCATGCCTGTCTCCGTCGGCACTGCTGCCAAACCCACTCCCAAAGGCAACTTCCGCATCTTCAACAAGGTGGAAAAGAAACGCGCCAACTCGCACGGCTACGCGCACAACGGCAGCAACATCAAGCAAACCATGCTGAGCAAAAAACCCGCCGGCTGGTCGTTCAAAGGCACTCCATTGCCCTACTGGTGCGAATTCAAACCCAACTACGGATTTCATACCGGATGGATCAAACACCATCCCTGCACCCATGGCTGCATCCGCATGCATGAAAACCTTTCGCCAAAATTCTTTCGCCTCGTGAAAGTGGGCACACCGGTCAATATCGCCTACTCACAACCCGAAGACGCCACCCACGGCAACATCCCACTGCCACCCGACTCCGGCCCGCTGCCGGACTACGCCGGATCGATGTATGTCGGCGACGGATACTTCACCCGCCACAAAACGCCGACCTTCCAATAAAACAATTCACGCTCACAAGGCCCTGCCATTCGGCAGGGCCTTTTTTTTGCCCTCGTCCAGCGACTTGGCCGCCAACACATACTCAAGCAACAAGGCCTCATCCGCATGCGCAAGCCCCGCATTCCAACACATTCCAGGCATCACCAGACGCCAGTCGGCCACCTTCAAGTCCTCCGGCTTCACCAACTCATGACACTGCCCACACTGGGTAAGGTAAATGCCATGCCCCCGCTGCAATCGCTCAACTGGCACACCGCTGATTTTTGACATGTCTCCATACGGAACCACCGATCTTGGACCCAATGAAACACATGCCGAAATCAGCACAGCCACCGACAATACCAGAATTTGATGCGCCCGCATGGTAATCAGTATAAATGAAAATTTCCGAATGCCCAATACCCGAATCACCATGCTTTTGCGACTCCAAAATGGATCATGGCATTGCCGTCCTCCGATTCCGGGTAGTCCAAAGGAAGAGCGACATCAAACCTCGCTGAGGTATTGCCGTCGAGCTGCCATCTGAATCCAATGCCGCCGGATAACAACTGACCCTCATCACTTACCTGATCACGACTCAGTGAGGCACCATCAATGAATGTCAAAGCGAGAATCTTACCCATGTCAAAAAAACGATAAGGCCGCGTCTGCAATTCGATCCCTCCCACCAGTCCTTTTGATCCATATCCAACGGACTCATCAAAACCTCGCACTAGGTTGTATCCCCCAGCGTGAATTTGATCCGATGCGAGCAGATCACTTTCGGTCCATTGCGCCTGCAACCTGCCTGAGAGATTCAAATGCTTTCCAAGTTTCAAAGTCCTACGCAATTCCGTCTTGGCGATCAATGCCTCGGCGCCGGATCCGCCAAGCTCGATGAAATCCTCGTCACTCGATCCCAAAGCCCCATTACCGGGAGAGTAACTGAGGGAAAAATCCACACGCGTCATTCCAAAACGATCACTTCGCCGCCCCTTCCATCCGGTTTCGATTTGAAAAAACTGAACTGCCGAATCGGAACCATCCGAGAAAAGGTAATTGTTGGTCCTCAATTCCGCACCAAACCGGCATTCGTGCAAAACCGAATGCCAGTGCCCAAGCGGAATTCGATGCGTCACTCCAACCCGCGAAAACTTTCCACTTTGATCCAAAGGACCGTCAGATTCTGCCTCGGATTGACTGTAACCGGATGATATCTCAGTGATCTGCCTGATCATCCACGGTATCTCATAAACAAAACTAACAGCTTGGAGCCTGCCGCTCTCCAAAGCCGTGGTGTACTGACCGGTTAACCTGTGATCCAATTTCCAAAGATCACCATATTGATAAAGCAGGTAGGCCCGCTCATCACCCAGCGAATCGCCGAGCTGATTGTCCACTCCCGCATACAATTTCCACGGTTTTGGGGAACGAACTCGCAGCAAGAGATCCACAAGGTCATCAACCTCGCCTTCAACCATCGAAATGCTTGCATTTCTGAGTGGGTTCTCATTGATCCACTCGACGTCTTCTATGATGCGCGATTTGTCGATGGGGGCACCTTTTTGAGCACGCATACCCCTTGCAACGAACTTATTCCCGAATGAGGACTCCGTCATCATTACCTTTCCGTAGCGAGCAGGAGCCAGTCGCACCGCAAGAATGCCTGAAGTGATTTCCTGGGGAGGAAATATCGCTTTCAACATTTCTCCGCTGGCGGGTTGGGCGGCCGACTCGATCTTTTTTCTCAAAAATTCCAATGACTCGAGCGAAACAGGCTCGCCCAAAAAACCTGGTACGATCCGATTGATCGCGCTTTTGGTGCGTTCATCAAAACCATCGATCAACAGCCCACGGGGATTTTTCGCCTGCAAAGCCAATGCCGATTGGGCCGATTTCGAAATCACAACCCCTTTCAAAGCTGGCAGAATGGCTTCTTTTCGGTTTGCAACTTTTCGACCGTCTTCTGCAGTGTCAACCGAACTTTCTACGGCATGATCCTTCAGACCGCGGATCTCAGTTCGAGTGACATCATCGGCACTCAGTCCATACATCGGCAGTGCCAGAACGACCGAAAAAACAAACCATAAAATCAGCAATTTTTTTGGCATAAGAAAAAGGCCACCATGTGACGGCGGCCTGAATGTTTCGTATCAAGAATCCATCTTTTGCAGCTCATCGCAGAAAAACTCGACCACCTTTCAACACTGCTGATTTCGCACTGCCTGAAGCATCAGCGGTGTCATTGTCATCCGCAACATTGAGATCCTTGCTTTTCTGGAGTTTGCCTGAAGCGGAAATCGCCTTGTCGTCCTCAACAGGACTCTCAGCATTGATGACTGCCACTTCTTCGACGGCATTAACGATTGCCAGCTCATTTTTTATCAGCTTGCCACCGACAACCACTGCTTCCCCGGGAGATGAGGAGGTGTCAGCAAAACTCATTTTGTCGTTCCGTGAAAAAGTAACAATTCCGGAAGAGTAAGCAAGCTCGGGACTAGGGGTGCCGGTCGAAGCAACAGACCTTTCATTTTCCGCAATCCTGCCACCAGTGACAGCCACTTCGCCGTCAAATGAACTTTCGCCAGTCGGTACCAGACCATCACACGAGAAGGCCACGGCATCCTTGGAATCATCCGAGTCACCTGCCTGTACGCCAGCGTCTTCGACGATCTCGCCGCCAGTGACAACTGTCTCGCCATCAAACGAACTCTCACCCGACAGAACCAGCGGGCATACGCAAGGATCTGTTCCCACACTGGAAAATTCCGAATTTGCCTCCACAAGCGGATCGCCATCGACAACGGCATCACCCTCGATCACAGCTTCACCATCGAATGATTGAGAGCCAGACAAGATAAGGCTGCCAGTCGTCAGAGTGCCGTCACCAAAAACCGCTGTTGCGCCTGCAAGAAACGCAGCAGTCAAGAGGCATAAGTGTTTGTTTGACATAACAACAACATTTTAGGCTGTGCGGGCAGCTGGGCAAAGTAAAAAACCACCTGATTTCCATTTTTCGCCGAATTCGGGGGTTGCCAGTCATTTGCCCACCTGTGTATGGTTTTTTGAGCTGAATCCATGGTGAAATTCCTCATATCGCACTGGCGTGATGGCGTTGAAATTCTTCTCCTCGCGGCATGCATCTATCAGATTTACCGGACCTTCCGGGCCACACGCGGCGCCCAAATTCTGGTGGGGCTAATCATGATTCTGGTTTTCCTCACGCTGGTTTCGGCCCTCTTCAAATTCGAGGTGATTCAGTGGATCATCACCCGCGCGGCTGCCGTGCTGGCTTTTGCGCTGATCGTGATTTTCCAGCCGGAACTTCGCAATGGCCTTGCCCGCCTCGGCAGCAACCGCCTGTTCTCATTCTATAGCAAACGCCAACTCGATTTCCTCGAGCGCTTCGCCGACGCAGTCATCCACCTCTCCAAAAAACGCATTGGCGCGCTCTTCGCGATCCAGCGTGACATCAGCCTCAAGGAGCAACTCGACACCGGCGTGATGCTCGACGCGCGATTCTCGCCCGAGCTTGCCATGGCGGTCTTTCACCCGAAAGCCCCGCTCCACGATGGCGGCATGATCATAGCCGACGACCGCATCGCCGGAGCCGCGTGCGTGTTCCCGGTCACCGAGCGCGAAATGCAGGATCGCTCAACCGGCCTGCGCCACCGTGCAGCCATCGGCCTTACCGAACGTACCGACGCCGTTGCGATCGTGGTCAGCGAAGAAACCGGGGGCATCTCGATCTGTGAAAATGGTGTCCTCATGCGCAATCTCAGCGATAAGATCTTCCGTGAAAAACTCGCCGAAATCTTCTTCTCCAGCACTCCCTCCCATGAAACTGAACCTGGCCAACAACTGGATCGCAAAGATCCTCTCGCTGCTTCTGGCGATCGCGATCTGGTTTCTCGTTAAGTACGACCTCGCCGGTGGCGGTCGACTCTTCGAAAAACCCCCGCGCGCCCTCGTCGTCCCGGAAAATTGATCCGGGATGGACATCCGCCATGCATGTTTCATGCTCCGACCATGCCGACCGTCCATGTCGATCTCGCCGAACGTTCCTACGACATCCATGTCGCCAAGGGTTCCGTTCGTGATGTCGGAAATCTGATCAGGCTCGCCGGACTCGCCGGCCGCCGCGCGGCGCTCATCACCGATGATTCGGTCGCAAAACTTCACGCGTCGCCACTGGTCGCCGCGCTCGATGGCGCTAACATTTCCCACTCATTCCACACGGTTCCCGCAGGCGAAAGTTCGAAGTCGATGCTGGCGACCGAAGAACTCTGTCGCGAAATGATTCGTGCCGGCCATGACCGCAAATCATTCGTCATCGCACTCGGCGGCGGCGTGATCGGCGATCTCGCAGGCTTCGTCTCATCGATCTTTTTTCGAGGGCTTCCTTTCATCCAGATTCCCACCACGATCGTCTCACAAGTCGATTCATCGGTCGGCGGCAAAACCGGCGTCAATGTCGCCGAAGGTAAAAACCTTCTCGGCTGCTTTCACCAACCGCGCATGGTGATCATCGATCCAGACACGCTGGCCACACTTCCCGATCGTGAGTTTCACCAAGGCTTCGCCGAAATGATCAAACACGGCGCGATTCGCGACGCGACGATGCTCGATGAGCTTGCCGCCCTCGATCCACAAAGTCGCGACATCCCTGCCGATCTCATCGCACGAAATGTCGCCATCAAAGCACGCATTGTCGAAAGCGACGAACACGAAACCATCGGCACCCGCGCGCTGCTCAACTTCGGCCACACGATCGGCCACGGCATCGAAGCTGCAGTCCCCTACGGCTCGCTGCTTCATGGCGAAGCAATTTCCCTCGGCATCCGCGCGGCCTTGCTGATTTCTCAACGCCATGCGGGACTCAGCACCGACGCCTCCGCAAAAATCCTCAAGCTCCTGAAGCGCTTCTCGCTCCCGCTGGTCCTGCCCGACTCGATCGCCACCGATACGGTCATGGAAAAATTGTTACATGACAAAAAGTTCTCCGCCGGCAGCATCCGCTTCGTGGTCCTCTCCGCGCTCGGCAGCGCCAAAGTGGTCGATACCGTCACGCTCACCGACCTGCGCGAGGCAATCGACCAGCTAAGGTCCGCTGTCTGATATCGCTCATTTCACAAAAACCATGGCAAAAACACGGACTTTTTGGTAAATCATACCGACAACAAACGGAACAAGATCAAGTATGCCGCTCATCGCAACCACCCTTCACGAAGAACGCATTCCCGCACACGGGGTGCTGGTGGTACCCGGGCGTCTTGATTTCGACCAGTTGCTCGAGATCGAAAGCGTTTTTTCCAAACGACGGATCACTTGGCTCATCGAGGAATCTGCTCATCAGGATCCTGCAATTCGCACCCATTTGGAAAAATCCAATTCCGGCGCGATGTTCAGCATCACCGATGCCGCACCCGAGGCGGCCGGCAAGGAGCTCAAAACCTACCTCGATAACGGCGGCGTACTGATCCATGTACCGGGCACAGCCAACACCCGCAATGCCACACCCTGCCACATCCCCTCGGCAGAACTGCGCGTGCTTTGCTCCTTCGGACTTCCCATCCTTCCAATCGCGATCGACTGCCCACACGAATCCGCACTCTCGATCGAAAACACCAACGGGCTGCCATCGGCAGTCATCGTCATCGGCGAAGAAATTCCCGCCGCATCGGTGAGCATCGCGAGCTATCGTCAAGCATTGCTTGCCGCGCACGAGGAAGCCTTCTCGCAACACAGCCTGCTCGATCAATCGCTTGCCATGGCATTGCTCGAAGGTTTGAAAAAACACGGCAAAGACGGTCGCATCATCGATGGTGCCGATGACTCGGAGCTGGGCTACGACAAGATCCTCGCCGCCGCTCTCGCATTCTCGCGCTTCATCCGCGAAGAAACCGATCAACTTCGCGTCGCGATCGTGCTCCCTCCCGGCAAGGCCGGCCTCATCGCCAATCTCGCAGTCATTTTCGCTGGAAAAATTCCGGTAAATTTCAACTTCACCGCCGGGCCCGATGCCGTACGCTCCGCGATCCGCCAGTCAGGCGTCGACCGCTTCATCACCGCCGACCCCTTCGTCCGCCGCGTGCCAAGCTTCCCATGGCCGCCCAACCGCGACCTGATCTTCATCGAACGCGCGATGCCGAGCCTTAAGAAAAAAATCATCCTCTGGGCCGTCATTTCAAAAATCCTGCCTGCATCGCTGATCGGCAAATTTCTCAAACTCAACACCCGTCGCGGCAATGACGAAGCCGTCCTGCTTTTCACATCAGGTTCCTCGGGCGAACCGAAAGGCGTCGCGCTCAGCCACCGCAATGTGTTGGCCAATGTCTCGCAGTTTGGCTCGCGACTCGATTTGCCAGGGCATTCGTCAATGCTCGGATGTCTTCCGCTTTTTCACTCGTTCGGCTCAACCGTCACGCTTTGGTTTCCGGTCATCCAAGGCGTGAATCTCGTCACTTACCCCAGCCCGCTCGAAACGAAACGCCTCGCCGAACTCATCGCCATCCACCAAGTCGATGTCCTGCTCTCGACGCCGACCTTCATGCGCGGCTTCATGAAGCGCGTCGATTCCGCACAACTGGCATCGCTGAAACTGGTTGTCACGGGTGCGGAAAAACTTCCGCAATCACTGGCGGAAGCCTTTAGAGAAAAATTCGGCATCGCACCGCAAGAAGGTTACGGGCTCACCGAAACTTCTCCCGCCACAAATGTGAACCTGCCCGACCCGGCCGATCACGCGAATGCCATCACACTGCCTTCATCGCGCAACGGCACCGTTGGTCAACTGCTTCCCGGCATCGCCATCCGCATCACCGATCCGACCACCGATGAACACCTGACCATCGACCAGCAGGGCATGATCTGGCTCAAAGGTGCCAACATCTTCCAAGGCTACTTGGGCAAACCCGAAAAATCCGCCGAGGTGTTGGTCGACGGCTGGTTCAAAACCGGCGATGTCGGCCGCGTCGATGATGAGGGATTCCTCCACATCGAAGGTCGCATTTCCCGCTTCTCGAAAATCGGCGGCGAAATGGTCCCCCACGAAACCATCGAAAGCGCCATCAACAAAGCTCTCGGACTCGATGCGGAATCGGAACGCCGCATCGCCGTCGTCGGCGTGCCCGATCCCCAAAAAGGCGAAGCCATCGTGCTGCTTTCCGCACTCGAAAACGCCACCATCGAGCGTGATTGCATCGACCTTCGTTACAAGCTGCTCGAGCAAGGCATCCCCTCGCTTTGGTGTCCCAAAACCATCATTGCCGTCCCTGAAATCCCCGTCCTCGCCTCCGGCAAACTCGACATCAAACGCTGCGAAACCCTCGCCAAAAGCGCCCGATAATTCCCCCATCATTTTCACCATGTCCGATCGACTCGCCCGCACCTTCCAATCCCTTCGCGAAAAAAATCAAAAAGCCTTCGTCGCTTACATCGCCGCCGGTGATCCGAATTTCGATGCATCGCTCGCAATCATGAAGTCACTCGCCGACACCGGTGCCGACATCATCGAACTCGGCCTCCCCTTCTCCGATCCGCTTGCCGATGGCATCGTCAACCAAATGGCCGCCGAACGCGCCCTGAAATCGGGCATGACCACTGCACGCGTGCTCGACCTCATTCGTGAATTCCGCAAATCGCACGAGACGCCGATCGTTCTTTTCACCTATCTCAATCCGGTTTTCACCTACGGCTTCGATTCATTCCATCACGACGCAGCCGCGGCCGGTGCCGATGGCATCCTTCTGCTCGACCTTCCGCCCGATGAAGCCGCACGCAACAAGGACCTCACCGGCGGCAGCGGACTCAAGGCGATTCGCCTTATTGCTCCGACCACTCCACCCGAGCGCATGGCCACCCTCGCGCAATCCGCCCAAGGCTTCATCTATGCACTCTCACGCACCGGCGTCACCGGCGCCCATGGTGGCCCCTCCGCCAACATCGCCTCCATGGTCGCTGCCATCAAACATCACACCGATGTGCCAGTCTGCGTCGGCTTCGGCATCAGCACACCCGATCAAGCCGCGATGGTGGCCTCGGCCGCCGATGGCGTGATCGTTGGATCGGCGATCGTGAAACAGGTCGAGCTCAACACGCAGGACCCGGTACGCGCCGTGGTGGATTTCACCAAACCGCTCATCGATGCGGTGAAGTCGGTGAAAGCATGAGCCTCAGCGCTTGGCTTTTGGCTTCTTGAGAAACGCCTCGATTTCCGCCGTCTTGCGGGTGTTCAGCACATCGCCTTTTCCAAGCCATCCCTTGCGCGCGATGCGCACACCGAGGCCCAAATAATGCAGGCCCTCCCTTGAATGAGCGTCGGGGTTGATCGAACAAAGCACGCCCTTGTCCTTCGCGCGCTTCCACCAACGCCAGTCCATATCGAGACGCTGTGGATTGCAGTTGAGCTCGATGATGGTCCGCGTCTCAGCCGCGCAATCGATCACCATCGCGTGATCAACGGCATATGCCTCACGCTTGAGCAACAATCGTCCGGTGAGATGCCCCAGCATCGTGACATGCGGGTTCTCCATCGCCCGGCATATGCGCCGCGTCATTTCCTTTTCGGGCAAATGAAACGAGGTGTGCACCGAGGCCACGCAGTAATCGAGCGATGCAAGCATTTCGTCATCAAAATCCAGGGTGCCATCCTTGAGGATGTCGACCTCGGTTCCTGCAAAGAGCCGGAAATGGGAAAATGCGCGATTGAGCCTGCGGATCTCCGCCACTTGCGCCGCAAGGCGTTCTTCATCGAGACCGTTCGCCACAGCCATCGACTTCGAGTGATCCGCGATGCCAAGGTATTCGAGACCCAACTCCATCGCTTCCTCGGCCATTTCCTCGAGCGTGTGATGACCATCGGACGCGGTGGTGTGATTGTGAAATGTCCCGCGCAGGTTCGAGAGCTCGATCAAGCGAGGCAACTTGTGCTCTGCCGCTGCTTCAATTTCACCGCGGTTTTCCCGCAGTTCTGGTTCGATGAATGAAAGCCCCAGCACTTTGTAAATTTCGCGCTCGTCATGAATGCCATCCGGCACCTCCGTCTTGCGCGCAGATCCCTCCGCCGCAGTGAAGCCGTATTCGTTGAGCGAAAGACCCTTCTTCAAGGCAATCCCGCGCAACGCGACATTGTGCTCCTTCGATCCGCTGAAGTATTGCAGCGCAAATGGAAACTGCTTGTTCGACACCGCACGCAAATCGCACTGGATGCCGTTCTTCAAACGCACCGATGCCTTGGTTTCACCACACGCAATCACCGATTCAACCTCTGCCAGCGTGGTGAAATCCTCGCACACCAGCTTCGGCTCCTTGGTCGCCACCAAAAAATCCAAATCGTGCACAACCTCCTTGGCCCGACGGAACGATCCCGCCACCGCCACCAACGAAATTTCCGGATGCAGCCGCAAGGTGTCGAGAATCTCGGAAACCAAAGGCGTGACCGAACCCAGCAAAAATGAATCGGCAAATTTTTCCTTCAAGGCAATCGCCTCAAGAATCGCCGCTTGGGTCTTGGCACCAAAGCCCGGCAAGCCCGCCACCTTTCCCGCCTCACACGCCGCCTTGAGGTCGACCACGCCACCGATCCCAAGCTCACGATGCAAGGCCTTGACCTTCTTCGGCCCCAATCCCTGAAGATCAAACAAGCCAAGCAAACCCTCGGGAAATTCCGCGCGCAGGTTCTGATGAAATTTCAACGCGCCCGTCGATGCGAGCTCATGCAACTTGTCGCGCAGCGCCTCGCCGATGCCCTTGATCCCCTCCAGTTCGTTGTCCTCGGCGAGCTTCACAATGTCGCCATCATACGCCATCACGGCCTCCGCGCCATGACGGTAGGCCCGCACCTTGAACGGATTCTCATCCTTGAGCTCGAGCAAAAGCGCGATCTCCTCCAGCACGGCAGCCATCTGCTCACGAGTCATGCGCGCAATCTCACCCCCATGCGAAATCGGGTCAAGCCCGCTGCTAGCAATACAGATTCAACTTTCAGGCAGATCTGCAGTCGCAGCCACCCACTTCACACGCCCGCCTCTTGCTTTGGCTCAGGCCGATGGGTCTCGAAGCTCAACTCTTCGCTGTCGGACTTCTTCACCACGCTTACCGTATCGCCGGCTTTGACATCACCGCGCAGAATGGACTCCGCGAGTGGATCTTCGAGGAACCTTTCCACCGCGCGGCGCATCGGACGCGCGCCGTAGGACGGATCGAAGCCTTTCTCGGAGAGAAAATCGCGAGCCTCGGTTGCAAGCACGAGAGCAACATCCTTTTCCTTGAGTCGCTTGACCAATTTGTCGACCTCGAGATCGACGATTTGGTTGAGGTCGACCTTTTCGAGCATGTGGAAAACGACTTGTTCGTCGAGGCGATTGAGAAACTCCGGCTTGAAGTACCTCTTGGCCTCTTCGAGGATTTTTTCCTTCATGCCTTGGAAGTCGGACTCATCTTCATTCATCGCACCGAAGCCGAGCGAGGTCTGACGCTTGATCGTCGAGGCGCCGACATTCGATGTCATGATGATGATCGTGTTGCGGAAATCGATCTTGCGACCGAGCGAGTCGGTGACCGTGCCTTCTTCGAGAATCTGCAGGAGCAGGTTCATCACATCCGGGTGGGCTTTTTCGACTTCGTCGAAGAGCACCACCGAATACGGGCGACGGCGCACTGCTTCGGAAAGCTGACCACCCTCTTCATACCCGACATAACCCGGAGGCGAACCGATCAGGCGGCTCGCGGTGAATTTCTCCATGTACTCGGACATGTCGATTTGGATCAGCGAATCCGGATCGCCAAACATGAACTCGGCGAGGTTGCGCGCGAGGTAAGTTTTGCCAACGCCGGTGGGCCCAAGGAAAAGAAACGATCCGATCGGACGACGCGGATCCTTGAGGTCCGCACGCGAACGGCGCAAGGCCTTGGAAATCGCGACCACCGCCTCGTTCTGACCAATGACGCGCCCCTTGAGCTCGTCCTCCATCTTGAGAAGTTTTTCGGTTTCCTTCTCTTCCATGCGGCGCAGCGGCACACCGGTCCATTTGGAAACGACGGCCATGATGTCATCGTCGGTCACCGTCACGATCGTCTCTTCGGAGGTCGCGCGCCATGACTTGAGCGTGTCTTCAAGTTTCTTCTTCGCAGTCTTCTCATCGTCACGCAACGAGGCGGCCGTTTCAAAATTCTGCTCGGCGATCGCCGCGAGTTTGTCGCGGTTGATTTGCTCGATCTTTTCTTCGAGCTGCTTGATTTCCGGCGGACGCGTCATCGTGCCGATGCGGGCACGAGCACCGGCCTCGTCGAGCACATCGATCGCCTTATCGGGCAGGAATCGCGCGGTAAGGTAGCGCGAAGTGAGCTTGACCGCCGCCTCGATCGCTTCGGGCGTGAACTTTGCCTTGTGGTGCGATTCGTATTTTTCCTGCAAGCCCTCAAGGATGCGGATCGCGTCGGACACGGATGGCTCGTCGACCTTGACTTGTTGGAAACGGCGCTCGAGCGCGGAGTCCTTTTCGATGTGCTTGCGGTACTCGTTGAGCGTGGTGGCACCGACGCATTGCAGCTCGGCACGGCTGAGTGCCGGCTTGATGATGTTTGACGCGTCCATCGCCCCTTCGGCCGATCCCGCGCCGACAATCGTGTGAAGCTCGTCGATGAAAAGAATGATGTTCTTCACCTTGCGGATCTCATCCATCACGGCCTTGATCCGCTCCTCGAACTGGCCGCGGTATTTCGTGCCGGCAACCATCAGCGCGAGGTCGAGCGTCACGACTTTTTTATCGCGCAAAATTTCCGGCACATTGCCCGAAGCGATCTCCTGGGCAAGGCCCTCAACGATTGCTGTCTTGCCAACGCCCGCTTCACCGATCAGCACCGGATTGTTCTTGGTGCGGCGGCAGAGAATTTGAATGACGCGCTCGATTTCACCCTGACGCCCGATCACCGGATCGAGCCCGCCTTCTTTGGCCACCTTGGTGAGGTCACGACCGAAGGCTTTGAGCGCCGGGGTCTTGGTCTTGCCCTCGCTCTCGGGACCGGCGGCTTGAACTTGGCTTTCATCCTCAAAGGGCCCTTCAGCACCCTCGATGTCATCGTCATCATCGTCATCGTGATCCTCCGGCGAGAAATTCGGATCAATCTCGGCGAGAATTTCGTTGCGGGTGCGTTGGATATCGACATCGAGCCTGCGCAGCACACGAGCGGCGACGCCCTCACCTTCGCGAAGCAGCCCGAGCAGAAGGTGCTCGGTGCCGACATACGAATGGTTGAGCGCCTTGGCTTCCTTGTTGGCAAGAGCGAGGACTTTCTTGACGCGTGGCGTGTAAGGGATGTTGCCAGCCGCCTTCTGAGGCGGTCCCGAGCCCACCTCTTTTTCGACCTCCATGCGCACGGTATCGAGCTCGAGGCCCATGCGTTCGAGCACATTCACCGCGACCCCTTGGCCGAGCTTTATGAGGCCCAGCAACAAGTGCTCGGTGCCGACATAGGAATGGTTGAAACGGTCTGCCTCCTTGCGGGCAAGGGCCAGTACCTGTTGGGCGCGTGGTGTGAAGTTGTTCATGGGTCGCCTGGGTTGTTGATATCGGAAGAAGCCTCGGATTTTCCGTTTGTAAAATGATTATCAGGGGATTCGAGAGATTGCAAACGGGAGCGTACGATTTCCGCGCGAATGGCATCACGCTCTTCAGGGGGTAGTTTCCTTCCCGAATGAAGTTGAAGGTGGGCCGGCTGGATGTCCATGAGCAACGAATCGCACAATATGACCGTCTCTGCAGGAAAAAAACCAAGGGTCGCACCGAGCCGGAGCAATGAGAGGTGGTTCAGCGCCTCCTTGGAGTCGATCAGATGCGCGTGGCGCAACACTCCGTAGGCGCGGCCAATCTTGTCGGCAACCATGTCGGGGTCGTCTTCGAGCAGTTTTTCACGCGCATTTTGCTCGTGGGTCGCCACCTGCGAGATCACGCGTTCAAGGCGGCGGATGATGGTTTCCTCGGACTCACCAAGCGTCGACTGATTGGAAATTTGATAAAGGTTGCCGAGCGATTCGGTGCCCTCGCCATAGATACCGCGCACGGCGAGGCCTATTTTATTGACCGCTTGCAGCACCTGGCCGATCTGGTCGCTGAGCACGAGCGCGGGCAGATGCAACATCGACGACGCACGCAATCCCGTGCCGAGGTTGGTCGGACACGCGGTGAGGTACCCTAGCCGAGGATCGAAGGCAAATTCCAGCGAATCCTCCAATTGGCTGTCGAGCTCGGAAAGTGCCTGAAAGGCAGACCCAAGTTGCAAGCCCGGGCGGATCGCCTGCATCCGCAGATGATCCTCTTCGTTGAGCATGAAACTGAAGGTCTGGCGTCGCTCGATCACCGCGCCCGAGCCATCGGCCCGCGCTGCATGCTCGCGCGAAATGAGATGACGCTCGACCAGCACCTGTTTTTGCACGGAGTTGAGACCGGAAAGTTCCTGCGAAAATGCATCCTTCATCGCCGGCAGTTCCTCCACCGCCGGTTTCATTTCCTCCAAGGCCGCCGCACGCTGATCGCGCTTGGCCCAGCCGGGAAACGGATGACGCCGCAAATTACGCGCCAAACGAATGCGCGAGGTGATCACCGCGCCATGCTGGCCCTTGCCACCGGTCATCCAGTCTGCAGGATGCTTCACCAATGTCGAAAAGCGCATCATGATACCAAATTTTCGTTGAGTTGGCGGATCTCATCACGAATGCCGGCGGCTTCCTCGTAGCTTTCAGCAGCAACGGCCTGATCCAACCTCGCCCTCAGTTCTTCGAGCCGTTGGCGCAGCACCTGACGCTTCATCAGCCCGGTCGGCACCTTGCCCTGATGGCTGGGGCCCTTGTGCATGCCGCGAATCATTGGCGAAAGCTCTTCACGGAATGTCGTGTAACACTCGCTGCAGCCAAGCCGGCGAACGCGACGCAAATCCTCGAGCGTAAACCCGCACGCCGGGCAAGTCCCGTTGCCAAGCGGCATCGGAATGGCCGTACCAGCGGCAATCGGCTTACCCTCACCCAAGCCACCACCCATCAAGAGATCGGCCAGCGAAAATCCTGTGGGATCGGTCACGCCCCGCTCCTTGGCACACGGGTCGCAAAGGCATACCTTTTTCATCTGACCCTCCACCAGCTGGGTCAGAAAGACGGTCGCCTTGCTGTCGCAGAAATCACATTTCATCGGGTCATTCTCGAAGAGCGATGCGTGCCATGAAAGGGAAAATTTTCAAATCAGGAAATCGGCGTGCCAGTGGTGGTCGCAAGTTCTTGGAAACCAGCGAGAAAACGCTTGGTCCATTCGCCAGGTTTGCCAGTGCCAATCACCCGGCGGTCGAGCGCGACGACAGGAATCACCTCAGCTGCCGTGCCGGTGAGGAAACATTCGTCGGCGGTGAAGACATCGTAACGCGTGATCGAACGCTCAATGACCGGGATGCCAAGTTTCTCGGCGACCTCGATGATCACCGCACGCGTGATGCCATCAAGCGCACCATCGCTGATCAATGGCGTGTAAAGTTTGCCGTTCTTCACGAGGAAAAGGTTGTCGCCCGTGCACTCGGCGACATAGCCCTGCTCGTTGAGCATGATCGCCTCAAGCGCGTTGGCCTGAATCGCCTCGACCTTGGCCATGATGTTGTTGAGGTAGTTAAGTGACTTGACCTGTGGCATCAAGGCACCCGGTGCCGGACGACGCGTCGCGCAGGTGATGATCGATAGGCCTTTTTGGTAATGCTCGTCGGGGTAGAGCTTGATCGTCGATGCAATGATGAACATCGATGGCTTTTCGCAAAGGTAAGGATTCAAGCCCAGCTCCCCTGCTCCGCGCGTCACGACGAGGCGGATGTAACCGTCGGTCAAACCATTCGCGGCCACCGTTTCGCAGGTGAACTTGCAGACCTCTTCCTGCGTCCATGGCATGTCGATCACGATCGCGCGCGCCGAATCAAACAAGCGCCGGATGTGTTCTTCGAGTCGGAAGACCCTGCCATTGTAAAACCGGATGCCCTCAAACACGCCGTCGCCATAAAGCAGGCCGTGATCGAAGACCGAGATCTTCGCCTGTGATTCATCCACCAATTCGCCGTCGAGCCAGATTTTCATGTGTGTGCGCCCCCAAGTTAGGTGGCAGGCCCACGCTGGCAAGCGGAAGATGGAAAAGGTTTTCGAACCCGATTCTTTCGGGCTCAACGACCCCTTCAGATTTTCTGCCACCCAGCGAGTGCCGCTCTATTTCTCGCAATGCGCACCAATGAAACAATCCCAACTCCGGGCTTCACTCGCCGCATTTCATGCGGTTGAATGACGCATCCCCCGCCATGCCGGAAAACTTTTATCAACAGGCAACCTCAGCGCCCGCGACGAACTTTGATGTCTCGCTGCGCCCGCCGGCATTTTCCGAGTTCATCGGCCAGGAAAAGGTCAAGGACCGCCTGCTGCTGATGCTCGAGGCGGCCAAGCAACGCGGCGATGTGCTCGACCATGTGCTGCTTTCCGGTCCACCAGGCCTCGGCAAAACCACACTCGCAAATCTCATCGCCAAAGCCGCCGGCACCCAACTCCACACGACCTCGGGCCCGCAGATCGAAAAAGCCGGCGATCTCGCGGGCGTGCTCACCAACATCCAAAAGGGCGATGTGCTCTTCATCGATGAAATCCACCGCCTGCATCCGGCGATTGAGGAATACCTCTATCCGGCAATGGAGGACTTCCGCCTCGACATCATCATCGATTCGGGGCCATCCGCGCGATCGATCCAGATCAACCTGCCACGCTTCACGCTGGTCGGCGCCACCACCCGCTCGGGCATGCTCACCGCGCCGCTGCGGTCACGCTTCGGACTCGTGAACCGCCTCGATTACTACACGCATGGCGAGCTGGCACAAATCATCGAACGCTCGGCCGGCTTGCTCGATGTGCCGATCGAATCCGCCGGTGCGCTTGAAGTCGCCTCACGCTCGCGCGGCACTCCGCGTGTGGCCAATGCCCTGCTGCGTTGGGTGCGCGACTTCGCACAAGTCCGCGGCGCAGGCACCATCACCGGTGAAATCGCCGATGCGGCACTGGCGATGATCGAGATCGATTCGCAAGGGCTCGACGAAATGGACAAGCGCTTGCTCGAGGTGCTGATCTACAAATTCAGCGGCGGCCCGGTCGGCCTCAACTCGCTGGCCGTCGCGGTCGGCGAAGATTCGGCGACCATCGAGGAAGTGCACGAACCTTTCCTTATCATGCAAGGTTACCTCATGCGCACCCCGCGCGGTCGCATGGCCATGCCTGCGGCCTATGAAAAACTAGGCATCCCGGCACCACCGGCGATCAATCCCGACGCACCCCAACGTGAGCTGTTTTGAAAATTTACGGATTTTCGCGTTCGCGCGCCACAGCAATCCATGACATCTTGATATGAAGCAAATGAACAAGACCGTTCAGGACCTCATCGCAAACTGCCGCGAGGCGGGACTGCGACGCACGAAGGCGCTTGAGGAACTCATCAGCACGCTGCTGGAGAGTGGTCGTCCAATGACATTGGCAGAGCTCGCCACTTCGCCGCGCCTCAGTTCGCAATGCGACAAAGCGACGGTTTTCCGTCTGCTGCAACGCCTTGCCGGACACGGCATCGTGCGCCGCCTCGGCCTTCACGAACGCGCCGCCTACTTCGCGCTGCAGATCCCCGGCAAACACAGCGACTATTTGATCTGTACCTCATGCGGTACGATCGAACCGGTCAAAGCTCCCTGCCCGGTCCACGAACTCGAAGACGAAATTCGCAAGAAAACCGGATTCCAAAACCTCTATCACGAACTCGAGTTTTTCGGCATTTGCCCGAAATGCGCGTAAATCAAGCATTACGATGAAACTCGATATTCGGCGCTCGTCCGATCGCGGTCATGCCAATCACGGCTGGCTTGATTCGCGTCACAGTTTCAGTTTTGCGGACTACTACGATCCGAAGCACATGGGCTTTCGCAGCTTGCGCGTGATCAATGAAGACCGCGTCGCGCCAGAAGGCGGATTCCCAAGTCATCCGCACCGGAACATGGAGATCTTCAGCTATGTCATCGACGGCACGCTCGAACACAAGGACAGCATGGGCAACGGCCGCAGGCTCAAGCCTAGCCAAATCCAATTGATGAGCGCCGGCACGGGCGTCACCCATTCGGAGTTCAACCCCTCCAACACCGAAGCCGTTCACTTTTTGCAAATCTGGATCACGCCGAAACAAAACGGGCTTACGCCAAACTACAGCGAATGGCACCCGTCGCCAGACACGGAAAATTCATCGAAAATTCTTGTGATCTCCGCCGACGGTCGCGATGGCTCCGCCCGCATCCAACAGGACGCCGATGTTTACCGCATCCGGCTCGCTGCCGGTGAAGCGATCGAGCATGCATTGAAACCCGGCCGCGGGCTTTGGCTGCAAATGATTTCCGGCACAGCGACTGCCCATGATTGCCTGCTCAAGGCCGGCGATGGTGCGAGCACCGAATGCACCGGAAATTTCGAACTCCACGCCAACACTGCGACCGAGGCCTTGCTGTTTGATCTCGGCTGATGCCATTTCTCCAACCCCCACCAACACACCACCATGTCCGATCTTTTCACACCACTGCCACTCGGCCCACTGCGTCTTCCCAATCGAATTTTGATGGCACCCCTTACCCGCTGCCGCACTGAAAGGGATCACATCCCAACGCCCTTGATGGCCGAGCACTACGCGCAGCGTGCAAGCGCGGGGCTTATCATTGCCGAGGCGACGATGGCGATGAAGGGCAACTCGGCATTCTGGATGGAGCCCGGCATTTATTCGGATGAGCAAATCGCCGGATGGAAAATCGTGACCGATGCCGTGCACCAAGCTGGTGGCAGAATCTTTCTGCAAATCTGGCACGGCGGCCGTGCTTGTCATCCGCTTCTCAATGGCGGGGCACAACCGGTCGCCCCGAGCGCAATCGCCATCACCGGCGAGGAAGTCCACACGCCCGAAGGCAAAAAGCCCTATGTCACACCGCGCGAATTGCGTGACGATGAAATCCCGGCGATCGTCGCCGGCTTTCGCACCGCCGCACTCAATGCCCGCGCTGCGGGATTCGATGGCGTCGAAGTTCATGGCGCCAATGGCTACCTACTCGACCAATTCCTGCGCGATGGATCCAACAAACGCAGCGGTCCCTACGGCGGATCAATCGCCAACCGCGCGCGCCTCATGCTCGAGGTGGTCGATGCCGTATCATCCGCCATCGGCAGCGATCGCGTCGGCCTGCGCATTTCCCCGCTCAACAGCTTCAACAGCATGAGCGACAGCAACCCGGTCGCCGTGGCCAGCCACCTCGCCGAAGAATTGAACTCACGCCATCTCGCCTACCTCCATGTGATGCGTGCGGATCTCTTCCAGCAGCAAAAGGGCGATGTGCTCACACCGATCCGGAAAATTTTCAAAGGAACGCTCGTTTCAAACATGGGCTACGACGCGAAGGAAGCCAACGAGGCCATCGCCGCCGGCAAGATCGATGCGGTCGCCTTTGGCACCTCATTCCTTGCCAACCCGGACCTGCCCGAGCGCATCCGCACCAACGCCACCCTCAACCAGCCAGATCCCGCGACCTTCTACACCCCCGGGCCCAAAGGCTACACCGACTACCCGGCGCTGCATGGTGGTCGCGACTGATACAAGCAAAATTCCATGCTTCCCGCCGGATCGGCGTTTCGATTGAATCCGCACATGATCGACATGCTTGTGCGCCTCTATGATCTGCCGGACTCGTCCCAGACCTATCAAAAAGTCGCCGACAACGGTGTCACGCTCCGCCGCGCGAGGGCTTTCGAGAAACACACGGTCGCGGCATTTGTGCGCGCGAACTTTTCCGAAAAATGGGTCAGCGAAGTCGAAGTCGCGATGACCCGCCAGCCGATCGCCTGTTTCATCGCCACCAAGGACAAAGAGATTCTCGGCTTCGCCTGTTACGACACGACACTGCGCGGATTCTTCGGGCCTACGGGTGTTCTTGAATCCGCCCGCAAGCTCGGACTCGGCAAGGCCCTGCTCATGCGTTCGCTCGAAGCCTTGCGTGAATCAGGCTACGCCTATGCAATCATCGGCGGCGTCGGACCCAAGGAATTCTACGAGAAAAACTGCGGTGCCATCGAGATCCCCGGCAGCGATCCGGGCACCTACACGGACCTCCTGCCATGAACTCGTACATTGCATGATTGCCGCGAGACGACACCTCTAGGCGCCGACTACATCAAACCAAATTTCGCGAGAGGATCCGCGAGTCACGGCCGCTCTCCTCATATTGCTTTCTGCGCGCGGCAGGCAACACCTCAAGCGTCGCTTCGCTGTAACCAAGCCGTTGGATGAAAAAATCCGATGCCCGATTGCTGAGTGCAAATACCCGCGGTATGCCCCGGTGTTTGGCCACCGATTCCACGTGCCTCACAAGCTCAATCCCATAACCACGGCGCTCATGAGCTTGCTTGACATACAGGCAGGCCACCTCGGCACAGGCTTCGGCCGGGTACTCATGCAGGGCGACACAGCCCACAACATTGTCGTCGATCGCGAGCACATGGAAATCGTTGATCCTCGACTGGATGTCCTCATAGGTTCGCTCGACCAGTTTGGTGCGACGCACCGACCTGCCAATCATGCCAAGCAATTCGGGGATGTCCTCCTCACGCAACGGACGAATCAACCGGTAGCTGTCGGCATGCACCATCGTCCCCACCCCCTCGTTGGAAAACAATTCGTCGACCAGCACCCCCTGGCGCCGACCGTTGAGCACATGCACCCGTGGCACGCCAGCCAAGCAAGCTCTGGCCGCAGACTTCAACAAGGCCGCTCCAAGCTTGTCCGTCCGGGTCACCAATGACTCAGCCTCGGCCGCGCGGATCGCATGCGCCGGATGACCGTCGATCAGGATCGCCTCCTCCAGCAAGGTGATGATCTTTGCCACCCCGATGCCCTTCGCAAAATCCACCACTGCTTCATCCAAGGGGCCTACCACTGAAGCATCAACCACCGCCGACTGCCCGCGTCCCAGGATTTCCAAAACCTCACTCACCGCCAAAGGATCCGAAATCGGTCGCGAAACCCGCGCAGCCATGATCTCGCACTCGAGGGTCCAATCATACAAATCCTTCAAATCCCCACCCAATACCCCCAAAACCAATTTTACCCCCAAGTCCTCCAAAACCGCCAAATCCAACAATGTTTCGGCAAGCGCCGGCTCTGGCAAAAGTCCTGCCTCAACCAATACGAGGAATACCTTCCCACGAAATTGGGGAATGTACTGCAAAACTTCTCTCACATCGCTGGATTGCGCCACAACGCTTTCCTAGCAAATCAGGCCATACCCGCAAGTGCGCGTTTGCCAACAATCGCATTGGCTCCGCTGGCGGATCATGCTTGGATCATCACACATGCACCAGCCACTCATCGATTTGCTCAAACACCGAGAGTCTGTCATCGCCAATCACGCGTGGCGCGATCGCGACCCTGTCGGCCATCTCGATGCACTGCGCGCAGTCTCCGAATCTATTACCGCATGGCATCGCGAAAACCAAAACCGCATCGATCCGCAACTCCGCCACTATTTACAAAAATCCAGTTTCGCCAAAGCCCTCGCCCATCTCGAGTCTGCCACCGACTGAAATTTCTCCATCTCCCTACCCACCCATGAAACATCTCATCACGATTGCCGTCGTCGCTGCCGCAGCCTACTTCGGTTACAAATTCGAACCCGATCTTCGCCTCTCCATCACCGGCATCCCCTATGGCGTAGGCCACAAAATCCTCAACGGCAGCCTGCCAAATGTCGATCTCACCGCACTCCGCCCGGACCAACTGCCCAAGGAAGTCACCATCTTCACCGCCATGCCATTCAAGGACACCAGCGCCAACCTCGTCATCAATCTCCCCCCAGGCAGCAAGCATCAGCCAGTCAAAATCACTCCGCCCAATGTCCAACTCCTAGTCAAAGGCACAAAATACCAAATCGTCCTGCCAATAGATAAAACCGACCTGATCGAACAACTCTCGCAGATGCCGCTCAGCTCGGCACCAACGGAAACGCCCGCCGAGCCGAAACCTGAACCTGAACCCGCCGCCCCCGAAGCACCACCGGCAGAACCCGCACCCCTCGCCGCATCCACCCCCACCGCTCCCATCGGGCCAGTCGATCCGGTCAAGTTGATGCGCGAATGCCTCCAAAACAACCCCATCAAAGAATTCAGCATCGGCCAAGTCACTACGTGGTCCTCCGGTCCCGAGGAAACGATCGATGGCGAAACCTTCGCCACCGGAATCATCAGCTACGAAGCCAAAACCATCCTCGGCCAAAAAACCATGCAAGCCAAAGCACTCATCAAAAATGGCAGCATCCTAAAATGGACTCACGCCAAAAGCGGTATCGAAATCAATTGAGGCAGCATTCGGGCAGGAAGCAAAAAATCGAGGCGAAAACATGAACGCCGACAAAGCCACAAACTCTTTATTTTCAACGCGGAGAGGGTGGGATTTGAACCCACGGTGAGTTTTACCCCACGTCCGATTTCGAATCGGGTGCCTTAGACCACTCAGCCACCTCTCCTTGCGCGGGCGGCGATGATAGAACCCCGGCCAAGGCTTGTAAAGCCTGCAATTGCCTCAATCGGGGAAAACAATGGCGCGGTGACCGTCAATGATTGTCCGGTCGTGAACATGGTAGCGGATGCCCTTGGCGATCGCGATGCGTTCGCAGTTACGGCCGAGGCGAACAAGATCATTGGGTGCGTGAAAGTGATGAACGCGCTCAACCTCCTGCTCAATGATCGGCCCGGCATCGAGGTCGGCCGTAACATAGTGGCAGGTGGCGCCAATGAGTTTCACCCCGCGCTCGTAGGCCTGCTTGTATGGATTGGCACCAATGAAAGCTGGCAGGAAACTATGGTGAATATTGATGATGCGGCCGGCAAAATCGCGGCAAAAATCATTGGGCAAAATCTGCATGAAACGGGCGAGCACGATCAACTCAACATCCTGCTCGACGATGAACTTGCGAATTTCCGCAAAACCCGCGGCGCGCTTGTCGCCATCCATGTCGATCTCGTGAAACGGGATGTTTGAGCGCTCGGCGATCGGACGACAATGCGGACGGTTGCCGATGATCGAGGTGATCTCGATGGGCAGCTCGCAGAGCTCGGTGCGCCATAGGATTTCGTTGAGACAGTGATCGGTCTTGGTGACCAGCAAGGCGGTGCGCATGCGATAGGGCAAACGGCGGAAGTGCCACTCCGCATGAAGCGAGCGCCCAAGAGTACCGAAGCCGTCGATGAAATCCTGCGCTTGGACATCGAGATCGTTGGTTTCAATTTCAAGACGCGCGAAAAACTTGCCCTCGAGCGCATCGGAAAATTGGTTGAACTCGACGAGGTTGCCGCGGTGACTTGCGACATAGTTGGCAATTTTTGCGACGATGCCTGCCTGATCGGGGCAGCTGAGTTTGAGGATCAATCCAGGGCGAGCCATGCGGAATGTTTTGATGATCGCATTGATGGTGTCAATCCTCGCTATCAGATACCCGAGTATCTTGTATCCGATCCATATCTCGCGCCAAACGCAGACACATCCGTCGAAACACCACAGCCCCGGCGATGCCACCGAGGAAGTCCGCCACCCAGTCGGCCAAGTTGGCACCGCTGCGGCCAGGTGTGAAACACTGGTGCCATTCATCATACCACCCGAGCAGGCCAATGGTGATCGCGGTCGCGCCGATGATAAAATCCCAACGCACTTTGCGCCGCAATAGAACCAGAGTGACGGTCGTGAATAATCCCGCGATGAGAATGCCCCCACCGGCAAAGCCGAGGAAATGAGCCAGCTTGTCGAGCTGCATTTTGAGCTGCGGATTCTTATCGCCCGGAATCGATGACAGGAACCAGATGGTTCTCATCCACACCAACACCGCAATAAACCAAATCAGCGGGTGACGAAACCAACGCAAGATTCTCACTGTTTGCGCATCTCCTCTTCGAGCCTTTCTGCCAGCCATTGTTTCATCATCGACTGGTAATTCAGGAATCTCGAGCGTGCGATGCGCTTGATGCGCGAAAGCATGCGCGGGTCGAAACGCAATGTAATGGTGGTCGAGTCGCGCGAATCCGCTTCAAGAATCGATGCGGCCATGAGCCTGCCGTCGAGTTCATGGTTTTCCCAAAACCGCGCCTCCGCCGCCTCGTCGGCAAACTCCGGAATTTCTGACCAGCTGTTGATAGGCTTCATGGCGGATGGGAATGGGCTCGATGGATCACTCAGCGGCAGTCGGCATATTTTCGATCGTAAAATTTTCGTTCCGTTTCAGTCATGTCGCGCGCGGCCACCACGCGCGCGGTTTTTCCATCGGTCCAAAATGCGCAGAACAAATGACGATCACCAACCGTGCGCCCAAGCGTATAGAATCGCGTTGCGCCATCCTGCCGTTCGCAGTCGGGCAGGAAACGGACCGCAAAGGGATCTTCCAGCGCTTCCTCAAGTTCGCGCGGCTTGACTTCGTGCAGGTCGAATTGCACGTCGATCAGATCAAGTTCCATGTCATCAATGTGGGGGCAAAGGGGTGCCTAGCGCAACAAAGACTTTGCCTGGCGCGGCTGGGCGCTGCGGCTAGAGCGCGTGCCCCATGCGCAGGCGCTTGGTTTCCAGGTACTTTTCGTTGTGAAGGTTGGCCGGCAGCGAGAGCGGGATTTGCTCGGTGATTTCGAGGCCATAGCCTTCAAGGCCGACGACTTTTTTCGGGTTGTTGGTGAGCAGGCGGATCTTGCGCACGCCGAGGTCGCAAAGGATCTGCGCACCCATGCCGTATTCGCGCAGATCGGCGGCGAAGCCAAGTTTTTCGTTGGCCTCGATCGTGTCCATCCCTTGCTCCTGCAGCTTGTAGGCGCGGATCTTTGCCGGCAGGCCGATCCCCCTGCCCTCCTGGCGCAGGTAAAGCAGCACGCCGCCTTCATTTGAAATGCGCTCGAGCGCCGCAGCCAATTGGCCGCCACAATCGCAACGCTGCGAATGAAAGACATCGCCGGTAAGACACTCGGAATGCACGCGCACCAGCGTCGGAACATCCGGATCGATCTCACCACGCGTGAGGGCGAGATGATGACTCAGGTCGGTAGCAATGCGATAAAGGTGGCAGTCAAATTCACCGAAATCGGTAGGCATCTTGATGCACTCCTCGCGCAGTACGAGTTTCTCCGAACGGCGACGGTACTCGATGAGCTGCGCAATCGTGCAGGCCTTCAGGCCATGACGGCGTTGGAAATCGCCGAGGTCACCCACGCGCGCCATCGTGCCATCGTCGTTGATGATTTCACAAATCACCGCAGCTTCGGGCAAACCGGCCAAACGAGTGAGGTCCACCGCCGCCTCAGTGTGGCCCGCGCGACGCAGCACGCCGCCGGGGCTTGACAGCAAAGGAAACACATGGCCCGGACGCACGAAGGCATCGGCACCCACCGACTGGTCAGCCAGCAGGCGAATCGTGTGCGCGCGATCCGCCGCCGAAATGCCGGTGCCCACGCCTTTCGCGGCATCGACACTGACGGTGAAGGCTGTCTTATGTCCCTCGGTGTTGCGACGCGTCATTTGTGGCAGATCCAATTCCTCGGTCCGCTCGGCGACCAATGGCGCGCAGATCAATCCGCGGCCATGCACGGCCATGAAGTTCACCATTTCCGCCGTGCACAGCGATGCGGCACCGATCAGGTCGGCCTCGTTCTCGCGCGAGGGATCATCAGCACAAATCACCAAGCGGCCCTCCGCAATCTCGGCGATGATTTCATCAATCGGGCTGAACTGGATGGTGGTTTGAGACATGAGGAAAATCGAAGTGTCGGGTGACGCTGCAGGAAAAGGGATGCGGACCGATCGGGCAATCACAGAATCCCGCGGCTCAATTCAAATACGGATCATCGGGCGCCTCGACGAGAATGCGGTAAAGCGGCGAAACATTTCCCAGCAGGCTTTGCCAAAGCGCAATGTCATGCCCTGCCCCGAGAAATCCCCTCTTGGTGGGCTCGGCGCTGATCCATGTTTGCTGCCTCATTTCGCCCTCGAGCTGACCCGGGCTCCATCCGGCATGACCCAAATAAGCCCGCACGATGCGTCCAGGGCGACGGGCGTGTTCGGTTGCCTCCTCAATCGAGATCCGCATCGCCCAATGAAGCCCACGCTTGGGCGTCCACCACATCGAGCAAAACATCAGCTGATCGCGCAAAACCGGCCCGCCCTCATAGACCTGAATGTTTTTCAAGGGCTCAAAGGCCTTGTCCTTGAGCAGCTCGCCCACCACCTTGCCGAGCGGACGGTTGAGGATCAGGCCGCTCGCCCCATCGCCAGGCTCATGACCGCAGATCAAGAGCACCGTGCGCCGAAATGACGGATCACGCATGCCCGGCTCCGCGAGCAACAACTTGCCGCGCAGTTGCATCTGGTGCGTTTGGAAATCGGATGACACGCCGCCAAATTAAACGCATCCCCCGAATCCGCCAACCGGGGAATTTCGGAAAAATCGAAATTTCCGATTTTCTCTGGCATCGGGCCCTCGACTCACAGCATCCTTGGCGCATGGCGATGACCCGATTTCAGAAGCTGGCCACCGCGGCCTTGGTTTCGGTCCTGTTCCTCATTTTTGTCGGCGCCATTGTGCGCGTCACCGGGTCCGGCATGGGCTGTCCCGATTGGCCAACCTGCTGGGGCTGCCTGATCCCGCCAACCAGTGCCGACAAGGTGGATTTCGAAAAACTTCCAATCGAAAAATTCCAACGCAAGGCCGAGCGCATGGGTCGCGATCCATCAACGATCACCGCCGAAACCCTGCGTGCGGAGTTCAACCCGCGGCATGTGTGGACCGAATTCATCAACCGCCTCTGCAGCCTGCCGGTCGGGTTTTTCTCGCTCGCCACCTTCATCGCCGCATTCTGGCAACGATCGCGCAGACCCCTCGTATTTTTCACGGCCTTCGCATCATTGGCGGTGGTGCTGATCAATGCGTGGATGGGCGCCCGGGTCGTGTACAGCGGTCTCAAGCCCGGCGTGCTCACCATCCATCTCGCACTGGCGATGTCCCTCACCGGCATGCTGGCCTACTGCGCATGGCGCGGCACCGATCAACCATGGAGGGTACGCATGGACGAACCCGCCAGGGCCAAGCTGAGGCTGCTTCTCACCGTGCTTTTGGGCTCCATCATCTTCACCGGCATCATCGGCGCACAAGTCCGCGAACTCACCGACGCGATGTCAAAATTCCACCACGACGCACCACGCTCGGAATGGATCGGCGAACTCGAACAATCGTGGAAGTACTTGCTCCACCGAAGTTTCTCATGGTTCATCCTCGCACTCGGGATCTTGATTTGGAGCCACTGCAAACGAAATGGTGGCATCGGCAAGGTCGGCTATGGGGTGCTCCTCATCATTCTGACGCAGATGATCCTCGGCATCATCATGTCGCAGATTCACATCTACTCATGGGTGCAAGTCCTGCATGTTGGCCTCTCGGCCATCTTGCTCAGTCTCACATGGCTCTGGTGGTTCTCCACGGGGAAAAAACCGCAAGAGTAACGAAGCGGAGTCATGCCGCATAGAGTCGGCGCGTGCGGATATACGCGGCCACGTCGGGATGCAGCCATCCGTCTTTGGCATCACCGCCAGCCAAGGCTCTGCGAATTTCCGTGGCGGAGGCGGGGTGCTCGGTCGTGATGGGATGCATGGTGAAGTGATCGCGCGATGGAATGTTTCCACCGCGCGAAACCACGATGAATTCGACGCATCGCGCGAGCCTCTCGGGATGCTTCCACCTCGGCAAGGCCTCCCATTGATCGCCGCCCATGATCCAGTAAAGTTTGGCATCCGGAAATTGCGCGCGCATCGCCTCGGCGGTCTCGTAGGAAAATGATGGACCATCACGACGCAGCTCAAGGTCGTCAATCACCGCCCATCGCACATCCGCCATCGCAAGACGCAGCATCGCCAACCTGTCCTCGGCCGAGGCAGGGGCCGATCCCTGCTTGTGCGGCGAAATCCGGCACGGAATAAAGCGCACCTGATCAAGCCCGAGCGACTTCAAAGCCGCCTCGGCCATGTGACGATGCCCGAGGTGGACCGGATCAAAAGTGCCGCCGAATAAGGCGATTTTCCGTGGCTGGGTCACAGCATCAGTTCGGACATCAGGCACGACATTGCAAGCCCCGAGCACGGGAATTGCTGACCAAACGACCTCGTTCCGGCTTTACCCGGCCCCCGCAAGCGTTTTACAAAGCTCCCGCCATGCACGGATTTTCCTACAAAAACGAGTCCCTCTTCTGCGACGATGTCGAACTGAACTCCTTGGTCGAGGAACACGGCACACCTCTCTACGTCTACTCCGCCGGCACGATTCTCGATCACTACCGCCGCCTCGACCAAGCGCTCTCAGGCGTCAGCCACGAGGTCGCTTATGCGGTGAAAGCAAACTCCAATCTCTCGGTGCTCCGCCTGCTTGCCCATGAAGGCGCGGGCTTCGACATCGTCTCGGGTGGCGAACTTTTCCGAGTGATCAAAGCCGGCGGCGATCCGGCCCATTGCACCTTTGCCGGTGTCGGCAAAACGCGCGATGAAATCGTCTATGCACTCGAGCAGGGAATCTACTCATTCAATGTCGAGAGCGAAGAGGAACTCCGCTACCTCAACGAAGTCGCCGGCGAACTCGGCATGATCGCTCCCGCAGCCGTGCGCGTGAACCCGAATGTCGACGCCAAAACGCACAAGTACATTTCCACCGGCAAATCGGAAAACAAATTCGGCGTCGACTTCGATGCCATCGCCGGGCTCTACGAACGCGCCGCCAAAGAGCTCCCCCACATCCGCATGCGCGGGCTCCAAATGCACATCGGCTCGCAGCTCACCTCGGTCGCGCCCTTCGTCGAAGCGGTCGAAAAAGTCGCACCGCTCGCGCGGCAATTGAAAGAACGCCACGGCATCGAGTTCTGGTCGATCGGCGGCGGCATTGGCATCGTCTATCAGGATTCGCTCGAGTCGGGTCCCTCACAATGGTGGGAAAGCAAAGCCGAAGACGAACGCCCACTCACCATCGAACAATACGGACGCGAAGTCGTGCCGCGCCTCAAGGACCTCGGCCTCAAAATTCTCGTCGAGCCCGGCCGCTTCATCGTTGGCAACGCCGGCGTGCTCATCACCCGCTGCCTCTACGAGAAAAAAGGCTCAGCCAAAACTTTCCGCATCGTCGATGCCGGCATGAATGACCTCATTCGCCCGGCCCTCTACGAAGGCCACCATGAAATTGTGCCGCTTCGCAAAGCCGCCAACAGCAGCCTGCAAAAAGTCGATGTCGTCGGCCCGATCTGCGAAAGTGGCGACTTCTTCTGCCAGGACCGCGAGCTCCCGCACTTCGCCCCTGGCGATTGCGTCGCGCTGATGTCCGCCGGCGCCTACGGCTTCGTGATGGCCTCGAACTACAACTCGCGCCCGCTTCCCGCCGAGGTTCTCGTCGAGGGCGAGACCGCCACCCTCGTGCGCAAACGCCAAACGCTCGACGACCTCATCGAAGGCGAGCTCTGATTGCATCACGCACGCTGATGCGGAGTGGACGCGCCGGCAGCCATCATCTTCATTTCACCCGTGCTCGCCTGGTTTTCCAACGACCGCTTTCCGCTCTACCTCGCGCCGATGGCCGGGGTCACGGATGTGATTTTTCGCCAGATCTGCAAGGAACTCGGTGCCGATGTGATGGTCACCGAATTCGTCTCCGCCGAGGGCATCCTTCAGCGCGATGACCGCACCCGCAAGTACACCGAGTTCAGTGACGATCAACGCCCGGTCGGCGTCCAAATCTTCGGTGCCGATGGCAAACGCATGGGCGAAGCGGCGAAGAAAATCATCGATTGGAAAAAACCCGATTTCATCGACATCAACTTCGGTTGTCCGGTGAACAAAGTGGTCGCAAAAAATGGTGGATCCTCACTGCTGAAAAATTGCCCCGTGCTGGCAGAGGTTGCATCCGGCGTCGCCCATGCGGTCGGCAACGAGGTGCCGGTCACTGCAAAAATCCGCACCGGCTGGGACTCTGAATCGATCAACGCGGTCGAGGTCGCAAAGATCCTCGAAGACAGCGGCATGAGCGCCATCACCGTGCACGGCCGCACCCGCGCCCAAGGCTACGGCGGTGAGGCCGATTGGAATGTCATCGACTCGGTCGCTCGCTCGGTGCGCATACCGGTCATCGGCAATGGCGACATCACATGCGGACGCGATGTGATCAAGCGCCGCAATGAAACCGCCGTCTCCGGCGTCATGATCGGACGCGCCGCAATGCAGAACCCATGGGTCTTTCGCGAAGCCCGCCACTTCATCGAAACCGGCACCGACCTTCCGCCCATCGATCTCGACGAGCGGTGGCAACTGGTCATCCGCCACTGCCGCCTCGCCATCGAAAGCGAACGCTACGGCAGCGAGAAACAAACACTCACCTCGATGCGCTCAAGGCTCATGGCCTACTGCAAAGGCTTCCCCGGCGCCCGCGAACTGCGCCAAAAACTTTGCCATGTCACCAGCATCGAAGAAGTGAACGACCTCGCCGCCTTTTCCATCTCTCATGCGGAAATTGAGGAGGGGTGAGAAGAGTTATTGGTTATTCGTTATTGGTTAATGGGGAAGAAAAAGAAGCCGCTTCTTCATTTTCTTCTCTTGAAACTGAAAACTTGAAACTTGAAACTTCACTCAATGTTCATCCCCCCACCTTAACCAGCGGACCAATCAACTCAATCGTCTTCGGCCCCATACCTGATACTCTTTCAAGCTCCTTCAACGACCGGTAAGGCCTTGCCTTGATGATTTCCTCTGCCGTTTTCCGGCCAACCTTGGGCAGCTTCATGAGCTCTTCGAGAGTCGCTTTGTTGAGATCGACCGGATTGTCCTCGCTCGCATTTTCCTCGCCCTGCGCGACCTTGATTTCCTTCACCTCATCACGCGCTTCTTTGCGGGACTCCGCGAGCTTCGACCAATCGGTGTGCTTCCATGCGCCCAAACCTTTGCGCGCAGCGATTAGCTCCAAATCCCTGAGATGCTCGGCCCATTCCTCGCCGGTTCTGCCATCGTGAAGTTGCCGCACCACGCCAAAGGCCCGAGCCAGGCCCGCCTCGACCAAGGCTTCTGACAGATCACGCCCGTCGGACAATTCCACAAATCCATAGACGCGCTCAAAACGGCTATCACCGCGCGCATCGGCAAACATCGTGCGCACGGTGAATGGCTTTTGCATCCACCCGGCGGAACTCACCTTCGCCGCCTCGCCCACCGATTTGGCAATCGTGATGTCGGCAATGCCGAAATACCGGCGCTGATCCCGCAAGCGACGCGCATTGGTGTCATCGCCCTTCACATGCATCTCGATGCAATCAACGCCGTAAAGCCTCACCGTCCGCTCTTTGCCATCGGGAAACTTCACCGCAAAGCTGTCACCGTCCGCCCAATCCTTTACGACCAAGCTGCAATTACGAAATGTCTGCAACTGTCCAAACAGGGCCGTCGTCAGAATCATCCACAGCAAAGGAACCAGCCTTATCACGCGGATGGAGTATCACGCCGAACGCGGAACCACAAGCGCGGACCCAGAGTCGCACAGGCTACAAACAATCCCGCCGCGAGCCCCCACCAGACACCCGGCGCGCCAAGCCCGCCGCGAAACGCCAGCCATGCCGCCACCGGCAAGCCCGCGACCCAATACGCCACAAAGCCAATCAATGCCGGCATCCGCGCATCGTGCAATCCACGCAGCATCGACGACGAACCCACCTGCAAACCATCGAAGACTTGGAAAATTCCCACGATTATGAGCATCGACGCCGCGATGCCCACCACCTCCGACGCTGGCGTGAACGCCAATGCCATTTCCCTGCCAAAGAGCAGAAAACTTGCCGCCGCAATCACCCCATACACCAAGAGCAAAAACCAACCCGACCTCACAATCGGCGAAAGCCGATGCATTTCACCCGCGCCATGCGCCTCACCCACCCGCACGGTCAGCGCCATCGATAGTCCCAGCGGCACCATGAAGGCCACCCCCGCCAGCGTGATCGCAATCTGATGCCCAGCCATCGCCTCGCGCCCGAAACGGCCCATGATCAAGCCCGTCACGGAAAATGCCGCAACCTCACTGAGCATCTGCAAACTCGCCGGCGCGCCGATCGTCATCAGCTTTTTCATGCCCGCCAATTTTCCCAAGCGCAGCCACGACTCAGGCACCCAATCGTTCAGACCGGCATGCCTCAGCCACACCAGCATCGCCACCAAGATCGCCGTCCGCGCAATCAGCGTCGCCCATGCCGCACCCTCGAATCCCAATTTTGGAAACCCCATGTTTCCATAAATCAAAAACCAATTGAGAACGACATTGAGCAAAACCCCACCGAGAAAAATCCAAAACGGCGGCCATGGACGGTTCAATGCATCCGCATGGTTCTTCAACGCGATCGAGGCCAGCGCCGGCACCATCGATGCCATGATAATCCGAAAATACCCGACCATGCTCGCGGCCACTTCCGGGGGCTGACGAAACCAATCCAGCCGCATCGACACAACCCATGCGACCGCAAACAACAAGAGACCTATCCACAGAGCCATCCACAACCCGTCAAGGCAACTCCCTCGCGCTTTCGCCGGTTCATCAGACCCACGCGCGTTGGAACTGAAAACCGACACCGCCGAAAGCAAACCAATGCCAAACACAAACGGCACATGAAACAGCGAGTTGGCAAAGGTCAGCGCCGCCAGCTCGGTCACGCCCAACTTCCCAACCATCAGCGTGTCGACCACACCCATCAGCATCTGGCTCAACTGACCGATCATCAGCGGCACTGCCAAACGCAGGGTCAGTCGGGACTCGTGTAAAAAACTCATGAAAGCGCACCTGTCATGCGTGAAACGACGCACGACTCCAACGAAATTATGTCCGAATCGCCCACTCCGCGCCGTCACGCGATTTCGCCCCATGACCAAAAATTTTTTGCTTTGCCACCCATGCGCGCCGCGTTAGTTTCACCCCTGTCAGCGATATTGACTTTCAAGCCAATTCGCCACACCCAATGCCTCGGTAGCTCAGTTGGTAGAGCAGTTGACTCTTAATCAATTGGTCCTTGGTTCGAATCCAAGCCGGGGTACCAAACGCCTCTTGTGGGGGCAGTAATCGGTAAATCTTTTTGAAGAATCGGCGACGCGAGGCAGCGTAGCCTTACCGGGGCGGACCGTTGCGGAGAACGGTCCCTGCCATGAAAGAAGCAGCCTCTTAATTTTCTTCCACTTCGATGTTCGAAGTTCCCTACCCCCTCATCCTCCTCGCCGATTGTGCAGCTTGGCGTCTGAGTTCGATGGCGTCGCCGATTTCATCGGCGAGGACGGGTGATTGGTTGAGCAGGTCGCCGATAACTTCATCTTCGAAGACCATGATCTTGAGGTCTTCGATGGCGATGATGCCGATGTCGCTAACCGAGGCGCCGGCGGTGAGTTGATCGCCGAAGCATTCGCCAGCGCCGATTTCGCCGATCTGGATTGCTTTGCCGTTGGCATCGGTCGAGAGCAATTTCGCACGACCTTCGAGAATGAGCGCGAAACCTTTGAATTTGAGCTCTGCGTCTTGCACGGTTTCACCTGCGGCGTACACCTTGACCAACGGTTCCGACTCCTCGTGCTTGAGCGCGGGTTTGAAGCGCGGATAAGAACTGAGCAGTTGGGCGGGTGTCGGTGGTGTCGGCGTCGGGCTCTCGCCAGGGCCGTACTCGAAGGCAATGGGAAACGGAATCGTGATACCCTCGCGCTTCACCACATACCAAATTCGCGTCATGATGCTGTCGCGAATCTCCGGAAGGTCCTCCATGCTATCGACAGTGAATGACAGACGATAGATGATCGAGAAATCGGCGTAATTGAAGGTCCGCACCGATGGCGGCGGCTGCTGGATCACGCCTTCGGTGGTGGTAAGAATCCCCATCATGAGGCTCTTCACGCGATTCGGCGGATCATCGTAGCTGAAGCCGATTTCAATGCGCTCCGTGCGGGCGGTGGTTGGTCGCGAGAGGTTGGTGAAGGGCCCTTTGTAGAGTGAGACATTGGGAATGATCTGGAGCTCACGCGTTGGGGTCTCGATGTGAACCGAGCGCCAGTTGATTTCGATGACGCGACCGGTGACACCTTCGGCGATGACCCAATCACCCACATTGAGCGGGCGCTCAAAAAGCAGCATGAGTCCGGAAACGATGTTGCCGAGAGGTTCTTGCAGCGCGAGGCCGATCACGATCGATCCGACGCCAAGGGCGGCAAGCGCACCTTCGATTTCGCGACCCCAGACCTGAGAGTAGATCACCATCGCGCCAACGGCCACAAGCAGCGCGCGGACGAGGTCGCGGAAAAGTTTCGGCACCTTTTCGCGCCATGTATCGCTACGCGCGGATCCGAAGACGAGGTCATTGACGACACCAAGCAAGGCATAGAGCAAGAGCACCCAGAAGCCGGTCTCGATCACCCGCACGAGTGCACTCGACTGAGGCAACTCGATGATGTAGCGCACAAAGATCAGCAACGCGAGCGCTGGTGCCACAAGATTACGGATTGAGCGCAGCGTGCGTGCCAGCACCAGTCCGGCCCGGTTGCAGGCGGCGATGCTCTCGTTGAGGATCAAGAGCACCACCGGAAAACCCACGGCCAAAAAAATGGCAGGCCACAGGTTTGAGATTGTTTGTTGGAGAAGCGTGTTCATGGCTCGGACTTTGTTTCAGATCAGCGCTGTTTCAGCCGACGACTTCCCATGCTTCGATGGCTGCTTTGCCTTCGGTTTCGATTTTGTGCGAAGCACCGAAGTTGAATTGATCGCCAATGCGCTCGCGAATTTGCGAGGTCACGCGGATCGCGGTGCTGTTGCCGGCCGAGAGCTTTTTGGCAATCGTCACCGTGTCGCCCCAGAGGTCATAAAGAAACTTGCGTCGGCCCACCACACCGCCGACCACAGGACCGGAGTTGATGCCGATAGAAATGGCGAGATGAGCCTTTTCGTCGCGGTTGAAGACCCCGATGATGCGCTCCATTTGTTGGGCAAACTGAATGATGCGACGCACGTGGTCGGGTCTTGTGACCGAGAGTCCGCAGACCGCGAGGTAGGATCCGCCGATTGTCTTGACCTTTTCGATGCCGGATTCCTCCGCGGCTTCGTCGAAAGCCTCTATCAAGTCGCCGAGGGATGAAAGCGCTGCAGCCTCGCCGAGTTTTGCCCCCAGCGCTTCCATGCCGACGATCTCGGCAAAGAGCACCGAGACATCGGCAAACTCGCGGTTCGCTTTTTCATCACCCTCCTGCCGCTGCGCCACCGCCGACGCCGGCAGAATGCTGTGAAGCAGCTCCTGATTCTCGCGCACTTGCCCCTCTAGCCGTTCGGTCTGCAACTTGATGTTTTCGGACATCTGATTGAACACCCTGCCAAGCTCGCCGAATTCATCGCGCGACTTGACCCTCACCTTCACATCCGTTTCGCCACGACCCAGTCGCAAAGCCCCCTCGGTGAGCGCACGCAAGGGCCGCGTAAGCAAATGGGAAAACATCAGTGCCAAAAGCGTGACCGCCAAGGCCATGCCACTCGCCACAATCAGCACGGTGCGTCCCAGCTGGTGAATCGGTGCCTCAACCTCAGCTAGGTCCTTTTCGGTGATCACCGCCCAGCGCAACGAATTAAGCTCAAGCGGTCCATAGGCACTCAAAGTTTCCTCGCCGCGATAATCGTTCACCACCGCGATGCCCTTCTGCCCGCGGAAGGCGGCTTCGACGCTTTCCGACTCGACCGGCATCGCGCAAATCACATTACCCTGCTTTTCAATTCTCTCGACCACCGATGTCGGCACGCTGCTCTGCCGAAGAAGTTTCAGAAAACCTTCGGGGTCCGAGTACATGAAGCGCGAGCGGCTACGCATCGTCTTGTCGGGACCGACGAGATAGGTCTCGCCTGTTTGACCCATACCCTCCTCCGCCCAATTGAAATTGCCTGTCAGAACCTTGTTGAAGTTATCAATCGGAAACTGCAGCACCAGCAAACCAATCATTTGCGGACCATCAAATATCGGGCTCACCGCAAATCCCATCGGCTTGCCAAGGCTCGGGCGGTACGGCTCGAAATCGGCGATTTTGAAATCATCGCGGTCATTGTTGCTGCGCATTGTCCGCACCTTCGATGCCATCAGCGTGTTGGCGTAGGGGCCCGTCTCAAGGTTGGTCGCAAATTCACTGGTCTTCTGATAGCTGTAAACAATTTCCATGCTTTCAGCATCGACCAGCATCACATCCTCAAATCCAAAAATCTGCACCGCGCGCTCAAAGGACTTGTGATAGGTCTCGTGCACCTTTGCGTAAGAGGATTGATCCGATTCCGATTCCTCGAGTTCTTGCTTCTTGCCGTAAGGATGGGGATTGTTCGAAAGGTAATGGTACTGAAGGTACCGCTCGGCTGGCTTTACTGGCAGGTATTGCTCGAGCACAGGCTCACCATCGATCTGCTTGTCGAGCTTTGGCAGGAAATCATTTTCATAAAACCCTTCGAGTTTCTCAGACTGCTCCTGCGTTAGTGACGCGGCATTGAGGCTCTTGTACGCCGCGCGAAACTCCCTCATGCCGTCGATGGTCACATGGCTGTCCGACATGGAAATGACCTGATCCCGCAGTGAATCGAGCATTGCCTTCAGTGTCGTGGTCTTGGCCACCTGCACACCCTTGAGGTGATCCTCCGCCGCACGGATCAGCGCCGCTCTGCCAGACTTGTAACTGTTCCATGCCACTACAGCGATGGACGACAAACTCACTGCCAGCAGCAGCAGGATCATCTTCGTCTGGATGCTCAATCGGTTCAGGCCTAACATGGTATCGTGAAGTTTGAAGCTTGGGATAACCCTGCGGAATCAGCGTGATTCCATGCACTTGCACAGGATTCTGAAAATTAGCGATGCCAGACACACCGAGGCAAGGCCATATCCAAACAAGGCTGACAAATGCGGCATGCTGGAAACAAAAAAATCGGCGGACCCGCTGCCGGATCCGCCGATTTTTTGAATGGTTCGTGAGATCAGCCGATCACTTGAGAACCTTGAGCTTGCTGACACCGAAAACGGCATCATCGCCCAGCTCCTCCTCGATGCGTAGGAGTTGGTTGTACTTCGCGATCCTGTCCGAGCGGCTCATCGAGCCGGTCTTGATCTGTCCGCAATTTGTCGCCACAGCGATGTCGGCGATCGTGCTGTCCTCGGTCTCACCGGAACGGTGGCTGAGCACCGCGGTGTAGGCATTTTCCTTGGCCATTTCGACCGCGTCGAAGGTTTCGGTAAGGGTGCCGATTTGGTTGACCTTTACGAGGATCGAGTTTGCCACGCCTTGGCTGATGCCCTTGGCGAGGAACTCGGTGTTGGTGACGAAGAGGTCGTCGCCGACGAGCTGGGTGGTCTTGCCGAGTTTGTCGGTGATCACCTTCCAGCCGGCCCAATCGTTTTCGGCGCAGCCGTCTTCGATCGAAATGATCGGATACTTTTTCTGCAACTTAGCGTAGTAGGCCACGAGCTCCTCGGCGCTCTTGACCGACTTGTCGGACTTCTTGAAGACATAGGCTTTCTTCTTCTTGTCGAAGAATTCCGAGCTCGCGACATCGAGAGCGATCGCGATGTCGTCGCCCACCTTGTAGCCGGCTTTTTCGATCGCTTGGCAAATCACGCCAAGCGCGTCATCGGCGCTCTTGAGGTTTGGCGCAAAACCACCTTCGTCACCCACGGCGGTGGAAAGACCACGATCGTGAAGCACCTTCTTGAGCGAGTGGAAAACTTCAGCACCGTAGCGCAGCGCCTCACGCAGTGTCGGCGCACCGACCGGCATGATCATGAATTCCTGGAAGTCGATCGGCGCGTCCGAGTGGGCACCGCCGTTGATGATGTTCATCATCGGCACCGGCAGGACCTTCGCGTTGGGGCCGCCGAGGTACTTGTAAAGCGGCACTCCGAGTTGCGCGGCCGAGGCCTTGGCCACTGCCATCGAAACTCCGAGAATTGCATTGGCACCGAGGTTCTTCTTCGTTGAGCTGCCATCGAGCGCAAGCATCGCGGCATCGATCGCCGATTGCTCGGTCGCGCAATAACCCAAAAGCGCAGGAGCGATCTTATTGTTCACATTGTTGACGGCCTTAAGCACGCCTTTTCCAAGGAAGCGCTTCTTGTCGCCGTCGCGAAGCTCAACTGCCTCATGCTCGCCGGTCGATGCTCCCGAAGGAACAGCCGCGCGGCCAACGGCACCGCCGTCCAGCTTGACATCAACTTCAACAGTGGGATTGCCGCGCGAGTCGATGACTTCGCGGCCGCGGATTTCAACAATGGTGGTATAGTCCATGGTGCTTGTTTCGTTTGTTTGGGGAGTGATCAGGGGTTGAAAGGGCGTATCGAGCGGATCGTCCATTGCTCCGGAGCCTCGGTGACTTGGTCGCGGATGACGACGGTTTCACCCGGGGCACGACCAACAAGGGCCTTGCCGACTTCGGAGAGGTAGGAAACGAGTTTCTTCTCGGGATCCGAGTCCCATGCGCCGAGCACGGTCATCTCGACTTCCTTGCCCGAGGTGTCGGCGAGCGTGACGATCGTGCCGATATTGACCTTCGCCGCATCCGAGCCCTTGAAGTCGGTGCCGCGGGCGCGGTGGATGTCGCGCTCGAGCTCGCTCTTGCGGTGCATGAGGTATTTTTGCAGGTCCTTTGCCGACTTGTACTCGAAGTTCTCGCGAAGGTCTCCGTACTCACGGGCGATGGAAATGTCCTTGGTGTTTTGCGGAATCCGCACACGGATCAGCTCGTCGAGTTCGGTTTTCTTCTTCTCGAGGCTGTCCCATGAAACCAACAGCGCCTCTTCCGGGCGTTTGGAATTTTCTCCGCTCACCAGCTCGGCGGTTTCCGGGCGGGCTTTGATGATGCGTGCCATCAGCGACTTTCTCTCAAGATCGGCAAACACCGGGCAATCCATCAAGCGACGGGCGAAATTGCGCGATTCGTTCACATCCATGATGCCGACGAGATCCGTGAGCAGCGACTTGTCATCGCCAAGGAGGCTTTGCAAACGCGAGGTCTTGCGCGGACCGTCGGAAAGGTGGTCGTTTTCGAGCAGGTTCAGAACTGCAGCACCGACATCGGGGCAAAACACATCGGCCGCCGCACCCTTGCGCTCGCGGCAAACCCAGATCAGCGCGTCGGCACCGAGCGAACGGCGCGCAATCGCCGAGGCGAGATGCTTGTTCAACGCAGGCAATTCGTTGCGGTCGATAAGGATGCGAGCAATTTCCGTCACGCCGCGCGCACCAACGCGGTCAAACACGCGAACCATCTTCTCGACCCATGAGTTGGCAAATGCCTCGGGGAAAGCTTCGTAAACGGCACGCTGTCTGGTCGATGGCAAGGCGCCGGCCTCGTCAGCGAGCTTGATCGGATCCGCCGCACGCAGGAGTTCGGAAAGCTTCAATGCACCATCGTTCAGCGAAAGCTCCTTCGACGATTGGATCACCTCATCACGCGCGGCAACAAGTTGCAGCGCTTGGCCGAGCTGGACGCGCGAAGCTTTTCTCGCTCCTTCGTCGATCGCACCCAGAAGCTGCTTCAATGAATCGGTCGCGCCTTCGAAAGCTCCGATGTCGGCGGCGATCGCCTCCAAGGCACGAATCATGCCCTTGATGTCGCGGGCCGCCTCGAAGTCGGCGATCAACGCCTGCGCCGGACTGTCATCACCGGTGCGAAGAACTATCGCTTCAGTGCGTTTCTGCGGCACCACCGCCACACGCCTCTCGCGCAGAGCCTTTTTGGCATTGTCCCACCATTTTTTGAAATCAGCCTCAGGGATCACCGTGCCGCAAAGCTCCTTCTCGAGAGCGTCGCCGGTCATGCTACCACCATGACTGCGGATCACATGCAAAAGGAGATCGACCGGATCGCTCTTCGATAGCGTGCGAAGTTCCTCGATCTGCTCGATCTTGCGCGCCCTGAAATCGTCGGCGGCGATCCACTCGGTTTTCTGAAAAGCAAACTGAAGCTCCATCGATTGTGCGGCCGAATTCTCGAAATCGATCACAACCTTTTTCGACGGCAGATCCCATGAAACCACCTTGCCGGCACCGAAGGATTTGTGGACGCAAAAATTGCCGGGTGCGAGTTGGGACAACCTTTCGCCGACCGCTTGGGGAATGCGACCAGCCTCTACCAATTTCGCCACATCGGGATGCATGGCGCGGAAGATGCGAGGCCACTCGGCGAAACGCAAGGCATTCCCGATGAAATTCGCATGTTTCACCTGGCCATGTCGCGGCAGGTGGAAATTAGGGCGTGACCGATTGGCTCGGCACCGTCGGCGGCGGCACGACCCGCGGCCGTGGCTGGCGCAGCACGGGCAACTCGCCATTGATCGACCGATCGAGGGCGCGCTTCAGGGCCATGACTCTGTATTTCCACTCGGACGGCACACCTTCCCACGATCCGTCCGCAGGAAATGTTCCATTGAAAATTTGCACCTGCTTGTTGTCCTTAATGCTGAGCCGATACCCTTCGCCTTCCTTGACCACCTCCGCCTCGCCATCCGCGCTCGTGGTTTTGGCAAACATCTCGCTGGCATTGACGACCCGGGTAATGCCGTTGTCGATCTGTTCCGGGGAAGTGCCGGCCATGGTGAAGATTCCAGAAAAGCGCGTCTTGGGCTTGCCGACCCGTACTTTGAACTGCTGCGGCATCCCCGAACGAAATGCGGAAAACACCACTTGGTCGCCGGGCTGATGCAGGCGCAGCAGTGCCGCCATTTGGGCTTCATTGACCAACATTTGATCGCCAAGCTTCCAAATCACATCGTGAACTTGGACGCCGGCCTTCGCGGCTGGCCCACCATCATCGACCGCAGTCACCAAAAAACCAATACCCACCGGAAGATTCGGCAGCTGGGCGGTCACCATCGGATCAGGCTTTTGCAGCGAGATTCCCAGCGTCGGCGGCGGCGGTGCGATGCGCGACCTGCCCTGCACGATTTTTTCCGTCGAGGCATCAACGGGCTTGTCAGCACTTTTCGTCGGCTCGGCGTGCGACGCAATGCATAGACCCAACAAACAAAATGGAAGTGCCAACCTCATCAAAATTCCGAAATGTTCGCAACCACCTTTCCCAGTTCGCGCCGACCGATGAGCATGACAAAATCATTTTTTTTGTCCCTAATCACGTTGATGTCCTCTGCTTTGTAGTCAGCCGCAGACAATGGAATTTCATCGATCTGCTCGACCCACATCTCGTCGGATGTACGCATTGTGGATTTGATGGTTTTTACAAATTCATACTGGCCGATAGCACCGGAATTGGTTTGGGGTCGATCCAGAAGAACCAGACCAAGGCCCGCAGTCAGGCTCGCTGCAATGCCGACCCGCCACCAGGTTCGGGGCTTGACGATCATCTTCAAACCACTCGCTTGAGTGCCGACCAGGCCATCGATCATCGAGTCGTTCGCGCGCGTGGCCCTCTCGCTCATCGCCGCCGGCACAAGGCGGTTGAGGATGTTTTCTACTTCTTCAATCGGCTCCAATGGCTTGTCAGGCTTGCGCATGTCGGTCCTCCTTGATGCGGCGCAGGTCGTGCGCCAATTGTTCCAACGCGTAACGGTATCGCGAAGCAGCGGTGTTCGCTGAAATGGCGAGTGTCTCGGCGATCTGTTGAAAGGTAAGCCCGCCCCAGAATTTCATGATCACCACCTCACGAAGCTTCGGGCTCAGATCCTTGATCTTTTCGCGCAGCAAAAGGGCATCCTCATCATCCTCGAGCACAGGATCGAGCCACATGTCCTGAAAGTCATTGAGGTAAATCACCGACTCCTCGCGTTTTTTGCGCCGACGCTCGCTGCGATGGAAATTGAGACCACAAAAACGGATGGTCGAAAACACCAGCGGCAGGTCCGGTGGCATGTGACCGCGTTCGGCCTGATGATGCCACATTTTTAAAACAGCTTCCTGCACGAGATCCTCGGCATCCTCGCGAGATTGACACCAACTGCGCGCAAAAAGCAAAAGCTTCGAGCCGTGCTCGGCCAGCCAGCCCTTCCAATTTTCTGCGACGCAGGATGCCATCAGGGGAATAATGCCACCCTTGAGGGGCTTTGTCTGTAAATTACCCCAAAATTTGGCCAGAAAAAATCAGTCTATGAAGCGGATTTTTGCCGGCATCGGCAGCTTGCCCTGAGCCATCGCAGCATGCTGTTCATCCGTACAAGCGGAGTTGATCGGCGCATCGGGAGCCGCGTCGTTGGCTTGAAGCAGGCCATTGGAAATCATCCACGCCTCGACTTCTTCGCCGCTGATGTCCGGCAGCATATGGCCGTTGATCTCGACGCATGGTGAGAGCGACTGACCGCTTCGCTGTTCCATCTCCCAGCGGAAGGCGGGGTTCTTGATGATATCCTTTTCTTCATACTCGAGGCCGTATTTGCGCATGATGGCGCGAACTCCTTCGCTCCATCCGCAATAGGTTTTGAGGTAGGCGGTGATTTTCAAAGGTGACTGGCTCATGGTAGGAAAGTGCCCAAGCCATAGCGCGGGACGCCTCAGTCCGCAAGCAAAGCGATCGGAGTTTCTCGCACGACAGCATGAGGGCAAATGTGCTGGGCAAGCGAAGCTGGCGATAATAGGGTCCGCCTCGCCCCAAATTTTTTCCGATTTACCCGCCGTGCCGACGCCGCCGCCGCAAAAACCGCTTCTGATGACGCCGCACGATGCGCTGAAGAAATACTTTGGCTACAGCGGGTTTCTCGACGGCCAGGAAGAGGTCATTTCGGAAATTGTCGCCGGCCGGGATGGCTTGGTCGTGATGCCCACCGGCGGTGGCAAGTCGCTTTGCTTTCAAATCCCGGCACTCTGCTTCGGCGGAGTCACGATCGTCATCTCGCCGCTCATCGCGCTGATGAAAGATCAGGTCGATGCACTCACAGCGCGCAACATTCCGGCGACGATGATCAACTCGACCCTCAGCTGGCCGGAGCAGCGCGAGCGGCTCGACGGCATGAAAAACGGCGATTGGAAACTCGTGTATGTCGCGCCCGAGCGGTTTCGCGCCGAGAGTTTTCTCAAAGCCCTCGAGGGCATCGAAATCTCGCTGTTCGCAGTCGATGAGGCCCACTGCCTCAGTCAGTGGGGTCACGATTTTCGGCCCGATTACCTACGCCTCGGACGCGCGCTGAAAACCATCGGTCATCCGCAATGCGTCGCCCTCACCGCCACCGCCACGCCGGTGGTGCGCCACGACATCAGCTCGGTGCTCGCCCTGCGCGAACCATTCGAACGCGTCAGCGGATTTTCGCGACCGAACCTTTCCCTCAACATCACCGCCGTCGACACGACCCTGCAAAAGGACGAGCGGATGAAATCAGTCATCGCCGCCCACAAAACCGGCATTGTCTACTGTGCGACGCGCAAAAAAGTCGAGTCGGTTTCCGAAACCATCGCCAGCTGGGGGCTCAAGTGCGTGGCTTACCACGGTGGCATGAGCGACCAGGAACGCGAACAGGCACAGGAACAATTCATTTGCCGCAAGGCCGACATCGCGGTCGCGACCAACGCCTTCGGCATGGGCATCGACCGCTCGGATGTGCGCTTTGTGATCCATTACGAAATCCCCGGCAGCGTCGAGGCATACTACCAGGAAGCGGGACGCGCTGGACGCGATGGCGAGGCTTCCACCTGCGAGCTGCTTTTCAATTATGCCGACACCCGCACTCAGGAATTTTTCATTGATGGCGCCAACCCCACCGCCGCGGTGATCCGCTCGATTTACCGTCACCTGCTCGATCAGTGCGACAAGGAATTCGAAGTCCACGAAACCCTCGAAGAAATCGCCGAGGCTTCCGATGTGCGCAACTCGATGTCGGTAGGCAGCGCCCTCACCGCCCTCAGCCGCGCAGGATACATCGAGCGCTTCGATGTCCCCAAACGCCGCATGCGCGGCACCCGCTTGCTCAAACCGCACATCAACCCCGGCCAACTCGAACTCGACGAGGCCGCAATCGAGGAAAAAGAAAAACGCGACCGCGACAAACTCAAGTCAATGGTCGAAATGAGCTACTCGCGAACCTGCCGCCAGCAATGGATCCTCGCGTACTTCGGTGAAGCAAATCCCAGCACCTGCGGGAGCTGTGACATATGCCGAAACTCGAGCGCCAGCGAGCACCGCGCACCCACGAAAGAAGAAGCACTCATCGTCAAAAAAGCCCTCAGCGGCGTTGCCCGCATGTCACGCCGCACGGCCAACGGCTGGGAAGCACGCTTCGGCCGCGGCCGCATCGTGCAAATGCTCGCCGGCAGCAAGTCTCAGGAAATCATCAGCGCCGGGCTCGACCAACTCAGCACCTACGGCATCCTGCGCGAAAAAGGCACCGGTTACCTCAACAGCCTCATGCGCTCACTCGCCGATGCGGGACTCGTCCAAACGATCGCCGGCGAATATCCGCTGATGACGCTCACGCCACTTGGCGATTCGGTGATGCGCGAAGAGGCCTCCTACACGCTCGTCTGGCCAGACAGCGAAGCCTCGCGCCCGACAGTCGATCTCAAGGACCACGGTTTTGACCCGCAACTTTACTCCTTGCTCAAAGGACTGCGCGCCAAACTCGCCGCACGCGAAAAAGTCCCGCCCTATGTGGTCTTCGGCAACAAAACGATCGAAGCGATCGCCCGCTATCAACCCACCAACCACGACGAAGCTCTCCTCATCCCCGGCATCGGCGCCGCCAAACTCCAACGCTACGCCACACCCTTTCTCGAACTGATCCGCTCGTGGAAATATTCCCGAAAACCCACCAGATGATTTAAGGTTCACTTGGATCTTGGCTGGAACGCATCCGTCTTCCTGCTGCATAAGAAACCCGGCTCGTTCTATCACAATCACGTTCAGTAAGTCGAAATCACTCTGGGATATCTGGTTTGCCGAATCGCTAGCGGTAAAGATACGCCTCATGCGCGAGCCATTCATAGCCAAGCGGGTTGCATACTCAAGCGAACGAAAACCGCAAAACGGAGCGTCGATCTTAGAAAAAATGTTGCAATGCGAGGCATGACCCCAGAGACGCAACACTCAGAAGCCAGTCACGAAGTGGAAGTGTTTTTTTTGAATCGCAATTCATCCGATCAGATGAATTCGTTGATCAGATTTTCGATGAATTCCTGGCGGCCGCTTTGATTCTTGGTCGGATTGCCTTTTTTGAGGGCGTAGTGCTCGAGTGATTTGATGCATGCCCTGCCGGCCGGCATGGATCAACGCAACGACTACCTCGGCGAGGAGGTCATCGTCATGCTCTTCTCGATGATCCATCACCACGAAGCCGCCGTGCAGAAACACCCGAGCGCCAGCATGATCGGCTGCAGATGAATGAACGGCTCGACAGTGAAACATAGAGAACCGTGACATCTTCGCCACATTCCAGCGCTGCCACATGTGACAAGCAATTCACCAAAAACCATTCGCGAGATGCTGCCGCGTTTTGGATGCTCCAATGCGAACCAGGAAACGCCGCATCATGGAAGCTGGAAACCAAGTCACCATTCCCGCACCCGCCTATCGCAAAATTCGCAACCACGAAGAACTCAAACGGCCCCGCAATCCAAAAAAATTTCCGGAAGAAAAATTCGGTTCCAACACAGTCGACGACCTCAGCCACCGACTTCTCAAGATTGCCCTCATCGCCGCGCCACTCTTCATCGTCACCGGTCTCTGGCTCCTTGGCCTTTCGCGCAACGAGCCCGAATCCTTTGAGGACAAGTCGCCGCAAATCCACAGCCCCGACGCTCGCGCGCAAAGCACGCCCAAAGCCACATGGGCCGGTCTCCAGCCACGGCAAATTGCGGAAAATTTTCTCCAAGCCACCACCCATGAAGAACGCCTCAAATGGGTGCGCGAATCCGCCAACATCGCGGACATCGTCGGCGACTACTACCGCAGCGCTAGCGGTGCCTCGGAAACGATGCGGCGCCTCCGCAGCATGGATGACATCGAGACCGGAGACGGACTCCTCGCACGCTTCATGGTCGAGATGAAGGACGGCAGCGAACGCCTGCTGTTTGTTCCCTACTCCGAGAGCGGCGTTCGCGGCGTGGACTTCAAATCCTTCAGCATCCATTGCAGCCACCCATGGAATGCCATTCTCGACGGCACCGCTAGCAAGGCCGATGAGGTTCGCGTCAACCTCGAGCTCGCCAGCTACTACAACTTCGAATTTGCCGATGAAACCCAATGGTTCTGTTTCGCCGCAACCTCACCTAGGCTCGAAGGCACGCTTCACTTCTACGCACGCCGCGACGACCCCACGCTCCAAGCCCTCATCAACTACCCCTTCGCAAGCCCGCTGCGCTTCACCGTCTCGATCGAAAGCACCGGCCAATCCCACCAACACCGCCAATGGCGATTGAGCAAAGTGCTCTTCCCCGGTTGGGTCGAGCCGACCATAGCAACGAGAGATGGGTGATGGTTTGGTTGGTTGAAGGTTATTATAGAAGAGAAAGAAACGGCTTATTCTTCATCTGCCACTTCGATGTTCAATGTTGGATGTTCGACGTTCAATTCTTTGCCTCTCACTCAACCGTCACGCTCTTGGCGAGGTTGCGTGGTTGGTCGATCTCGCAGCCGCGAAGTCGGGCGACATGGTAGGAGAAAAGCTGCAGCGCCACGACTGCGGGAATCGTCGCGACCAACGGGTGACAACGCGGGATGGCGATGAAGTCATCCATGCACTCGGCGGCTTCATCATCACCTTCGGTGACGATGCCAATGATCCTTGCCCCGCGAGCGCGGCATTCCTCGATGTTGCCCAGCACCTTGTCCTTGCCGGGAATGTCGCAGGCGAGTGCCACCACCGGCGTGCCATCGACGAGCAATGCGATCGGGCCATGCTTCAATTCCGCCGCATGATATCCCTCGGCGTGGATGTAAGAAATTTCCTTGAGCTTCAATGCCCCCTCCAAAGCCACCGGATACATCGGCCCGCGACCGATGAAAAACGCATGTTCTTCGTTGGCGTAGGATTCGGCGATCTTTGCAATGTGCGCATCCTGCGCCACGACCTTTTGTACCAGCGTCGGAATCATTTCGATCTCATGCGCCAATCGAATGCCCTCGTCGCGAGAATATCGCCGGCCACGGCCGATCTTGAGCGCCATCATTAGCAACACCGCCACTTGGCAGGTGAAGGCCTTGGTCGAGGCGACCGAAATTTCCGGCCCTGCGTGCAAATAAACTCCCCTGCCTGTTTCACGCGCAATGGTCGATCCGACGACATTGCACAAGCTCATCACAAAGGCCCCCTTCTGGTTCGCCTCGCGCACCGCTGCGAGCGTGTCGGCAGTCTCGCCCGATTGCGAAATTGCGACCACCAGATCGCGACTGCCAACGATCGGATTCCGATAACGAAACTCCGCTGCCTGCTGGACTTCGGCATTAATGTCGGCCAAGTCCTCAAACGCATATTCGCCCACCAAACCCGCATGCAGCGATGTGCCACAGCCAACGATCACCACGCGGTTGAGGTCGGCCAAATCGCGTGCCGAAGTCCCCATGCCCGCGAGCACCGAAGTACCGAGGTTGAGGTCAAGCCGCCCGCGGATCGCATTGCCCAAGGAGTCCGGTTGCTCGTGGATCTCCTTCAACATGAAATGCTCATAACCACCCTTCTCCGCCGCCGAGGCATCCATGCCAAGCTCGGCAATCTCGCGCGTGACAGGCACATTGTTGAGATCGCGGATATCGACGGAGTCCGCCGTGACAATCGCGATATCGTCGTCGTCGAGATAAATCACTCGCTGCGTGTGGGCAACGATCGCCGAAGCATCGGACGCAATGATCGTTTCGCCATCGCCGACGCCGATCACGATCGGGCTGCCGCGTCGCGCGGTGATGATGCGACCCGGCTCGCGCGCCGAGAGCACCGCGATGCCAAATGTTCCTTCGACCTGATGCAAGGCATCGCAGACCGCTTGGAAAAGATCGCCCTTGTCGCAATCGCCAATCAAATGCGAGAGCACTTCGGTGTCGGTTTCCGAGAGGAAATGATGACCCTTGCCCTCGAGCCTCGCACGCAGCGAGCGGTAGTTTTCAATGATGCCATTGTGCACCAATGCGATGTCGCCACTTTGGTCGAGGTGCGGATGTGCATTGACCTCGGTCGGCGGCCCGTGGGTTGCCCAACGCGTGTGCGCGATGCCGGTGCTGGCGCGCACAAACCTTTCCGCCGGCCAGTCGGCGCGCGCGCGATCCTTCAATGCCGCCACCTTGCCCGGAGCCTTCGCCACCGCGATGCGATCGCCATCCATCACTGCGAGACCGGCCGAGTCGTAGCCGCGATACTCAAGCCGACGCAGGCCATTGATGAGCACCTTGGGCGCCTCCGCTTTGCCAATGTATCCGACGATTCCGCACATGATTTTTGAGGGCTGATGATTTGGTTCGAAAACTCAAGCGAGCGGATGCACATCGCGTTGCACGATGGAGCCCGGTAAAGTGGTGGTACCCGGCCACATTTTGCGACCGGGATAAATCGATGTGTTGATGCCAGTATGCACGCCGTCGCCGACGATCGCGCCAAATTTCCTGCGCCCCGTGTCGACGAGCTCGCCGGCAACCGTCGAGCGATGATTCGATCCATCGTGCCGCAGGTTCGAAGTGGTGGTGCCGGCACCGAAGTTGACGCCTTCGCCAAGCACCGAATCGCCGACATACGACAAATGCCCGATGCTGCTGCGATCGAGCACGATGGTGTTCTTGATCTCAACCGACTGACCGATGTGGCAGCCATCGCCGATGCTGGTGTTGCCGCGGATGTAGCAATTCGGCCCAATCTTGCAGTTGCGACCGATCACCACATTTCCCTCGATGAAAACTCCCGGCAAAATCCGCGTGCCTTCGCCGATATGGATCAAGCCCTCGACCACTGCCAAGGGGTGCACTTCGCCATCGATGATGCTTTCACCGAGCGAGCCGACCCATGCTTCGTTGGCGCGCAAAAAATCCCATGGATAGCGAATGAGAAACGATTCGCGCGCGGCAATCGCATCACCAATACCATCAAGCCTCCACGCAATCTTCTCACCCGATGCGTCGAGCAAAGAGCTGCATTCGCCTGCGGCAAGCAGCGCCACTTCGTCAGACGCCAGCCATGCGTGCGAATGAACGCCAAGTGCCGCGGAACCCACCAAGCGTTGCTGGTGCGCGGACAAGGCAATGTTGCCAATGGGGAAATCACCAATCGCCCGACCAAGGGTCAGCGGATGACAGTCGCTTGCTTTGAACTCCATGTGAAAAAAAACTCTAACCGATTTCCTCGCGAATGACCGACGAGAATTTTTCGACCCATGCCCGGCACTCGACGGCATCCTTGTGTTCGACCAGCACGCGGATCTTGTTCTCGGTGCCCGAGTAACGGATCAGGTGCCGTCCGTGATCGCCAAACTCGCTGGTCGCGCGATCCATGAGCTCGTTGAGTTTTCCAAGCGTGCCGATCGGCGGCTTTGATGCCACCGGCATGTTGACGAGTTGCGAGGGATACTCGTGCATCACCGCCGCCAACTGCGCGAGCGTCGCATTGCGATCACGCATCATGCGCAGCACCTGCAAGGCACTCAGGATGCCGTCACCGGTCGTGGCGTAATCGCCGAAAATCAAATGACCCGAATTTTCCCCGCCAAACGAATGCCCACCCTTGCGCATGCGCTCGATGACGTTGCGGTCGCCCACCGCCGTCGCTTCGACGCGGATGCCATGACGCTTCATGGTTTCCTTGAGCCCAAGATTGCTCATGACCGTCGCCACCAAAGTGTCATTGCGCAGTTTGCCCTGTTCCTTGAGGCTGATCGCACAAAGGGCGAGAATCCGATCGCCGCTCACGACTTGTCCGTCCGCGTCGGTAAAGATCACGCGGTCGGCATCGCCATCGAATGAGACGCCAAGGTCCGCGCCAAACTTGCGCACGAGCTCGCCGGCATTTTCCGGATGCAAAGCACCGCAGCCGTGATTGATGTTGAGTCCGTCGGGCTGAATGCCGGTGGTGTAAACCTCGGCACCAAGCTCCTTGAAAATCAGCGGCGCGATGAAATACGCGGCACCATGACCGCAATCGACAACAATCTTGAGCCCATGCAGCGAGATGTTATCGGCGGCATTTTTTGCAAACTCGATGTAGCGGCCGCGCGCGTCATCGATACGATGCGCCTTGCCAATCTGCCGCGGCGGCAAGGGAGCGGCCTCGGCGACATCTCCCAAAATGTGACGCTCGATCATCGCCTCAAGGTCATCGGAAAGTTTGTAGCCATCGGGCCCGAAAATTTTCAGCCCGTTGTCCTCATACGGATTGTGCGAAGCAGTGATCATGATCCCGGCCGCGGCACCCATCGACTTGGTCAAATGCGCCACCGCCGGCGTCGGCAAGGGCCCGACCATGAAAACATCCATGCCCATCGACACCAAGCCACTGGTCAGCGCCGTCTCCAACATGTAGCCGGAAATCCGCGTGTCCTTGCCGACCAAAACCCGGTTGCGGCTCGCCCCCGGCGATCGCAGGACATTGGCCACTGCCTTGCCCGTTCTCAATGCCACTTCCGCCGTGATCGGAAATTCGTTCACCCGCCCGCGGATACCGTCTGTGCCAAACAATTTCATAAAATCTTATCGAATATATTTTAGATGGAAAAATGCGGTTTAACATTGTTCAAAAAAATTTGAACAAATCAAGACAAAAGCCAACAATTCCGAGAAAATTGGCATTTTTACCCCATCAAGCAGTCTCCCCAAGGGAAACCAAATGAGCGCCACTGCGGCACGGGGAACAAACAAAAGGTACGCCACCGATATGGACCCGCCCCGCGCCGCCGGCAAGCGATAATTTTGCGCGATCAGGCAAGAACCGCCCGCTGGATGCGCCCGGAGGACTTGCTCAGGAAACGCCGCGCCAAAGTTTCAAACTCCTCCGACAAGTCGGTGAGGTGGATCTCAAGGGTCCCTTCGCGCTCCTGATCATTGAGCATGTCAAGGCGCAGCAATTCCTGCTTGAGATGCTCGGCACAGGTCGTGGCGCTGTCGACCAATCGGATGCCATCGGGCAACAAGCGTCGCAAGACCGGAACCAGCAAGGGGTAATGCGTGCAGGCAAGCATCAGAGTATCGATGTCCTTCTCAATGAGCGGCTCAAGATAGGTTTTGAGAATGAGCTCTGCCGCAGGGTGATCGATCCAATCCTCCTCAACGATTGGCACCAGCAAGGGCGCGGGCTGCGCGTGAATGATCAAACCCGTGCGCTTCAATGCCAAGGCATGCTGATAGGCATGCGAACGAACCGTGCCGCGCGTGGCAATGATCCCTACCCGCCCGGCTGCCGGATCGCTCAGCGCCGATTCGACACCGGCCTCGATCACGCCAATCACGGGCAGATCAAAATTTTCCCTGAGCATCGGCAGGGCGTGCGCGGTGGCGGTGTTGCAGGCGACGACGATGGCTTTGACCCCGCGCCCGACCAAAAACTTCGCATCCTCCTGCGCAAAACGCCGGATCGATTCCGGGCTTTTCGAGCCGTAGGGCAAACGCGCGGTATCGCCGAGGTACAGGATGTTCTCGCGCGGCAGCAAATCCTGCACCGCACGCACCACGGTGAGGCCTCCCACTCCCGAATCAAAAAATCCCAATGGCGCCGAGTTCACGCGCCGGATCTTGCCCATTCCACGCCCTCCGACAAGACGGAAGCACGCCTCCAATTGCCAAACCTTCTCAAGCTTCGAAAATCAAGCGAAATGCGGCATCCATGCGCGGACGCAACTCAACCGGCAAGTCGATCAATGCCATTCGCTCACGGACCTTCTCCGCATGGATCAAACCGGCATCCGACAGAAATTTCACCAAGCTCAGATCCTTCGGCCGCCCCACCAGAATTTTAATTGCACACAGATCATGGGGCTCTAGCGCATGCGCCTTGTCGGCCCCAGGCACTGGCACCAGACGCTCACGCCAACCGGAAGGAAAAGTATCGACGATGGAGTCACGCATGATGTCCGCATGATAACCATGGCGCAGATAATAAGAGCGGTTTTCACCAAGAGCCTCATGCCACATCATCGCGACCAATTCATCAAATGGATCCGGGTAAAGGTCGGCATCAAAGGTGGTGGTCAAAGGCCCCTGGTCTTTTCCCAACTCGGGAAACGATGCCAGCAAGGATGAAGAACCCAACACAATGACCGGTTGGTTTTCCGCAAGCGCTTGTGCGGCCCTGATGAGGTGCTGAAGCGCGGAGAGATTCATGGGTATGCTGCAATTTTTGAGAACCCGACAAATGGCGAACAGGATTTGATGAGCTCGGCATCATGGTTGTCCGCCGCAAGAAAATCGAGCAACTCACGCATGCCGGCATCCGAGGCCTGAGCCTCATGGATCCGCCTCCTCCATTCGATCAGCGGCGCGGGGTGCACCCTTCCCCCAGCCATCCATCGCTCGATGTTGGCCAATGGAATCTCGAGCTCCTCCGGATGATCAGCAAGATACGCCGCAATCCTTCGCCAGTAAACCAAGCGGTCTTCCCTCATGAAATGATGGTCTTCAGCGGACATGGATCGAAGGCAACACACTCAAACTGCGCGCCCGCAGAAAAATGTCAATCTCACGCCCGCCATTGGGGTTCGACAATCCGACCGACTTGAGGCCTATTCCCGGCATGCCGACCGTCCAAATCAAAAACATCACCTATCACCCGTCGATCTGGCCAAAGATGATCGGCGAGGCCTCGCGCGACGCGAAGCCGGGTGACCTCGTGCAAGTGCTCGATAAGGATGGCGGCGCATTTGGCTGGGGCCTCTGGAATCCGAAGTCGCGCATGCCACTGCGCATCGTGAGCCACGCGAGCGAGGAAATCGACGAATCGTTTTTCGACGATGCGATCCGCCGCGCCGCATCGATGCGCCGCGAAATGCTTGCACTCGACGAAACGACCGAGGCCTATCGCGCGATCCATGGCGACGCCGATTTCATGCCCGGCATCGTCGCCGACAAGTTCGCCGATGTGCTCTCGGTGGAAATCACCAACCTCGCCGCATGGCAACGCCTGCCACGCTGGATTCCGATCCTTCACGAATGCCTCGACACCCAACGCGTGGTCATCGGCATCGACGCGGAACTCGCACGCATCGAAGGCGTCCCCCGCAGCGGCGGCGCTAACTCCGACAATGTCCGCTCGGTAAAAATCCGCGAACACGGCATCCGCTACGAAATCGATTTCAGCACCGGCCACAAAACCGGCTTCTTCTGCGATCAACGCGACAACCGCAAGCTTTTCGCCTCACACGCCAAAGACCGCTCGGTGCTCGATCTCTGCTGCTACACCGGCGGCTTCTCAATCTCCGCCGCACTTGCCGGCGCCAGCGATGTGACCGCAGTCGACCTCGACGAAACCGCGATCGAAATGGCCAAACGCAACGCCAACCTCAACTCAGCACGCGTGAAGTTCACCCACGCCGATGCCTTCACATGGATCCGCACGATGATCGAAAACGGCCGCACTTGGGACCTCGTCATCGCCGATCCGCCAAAATTCATCCACGGCCGCGAAGACGAAACCGGCATTGCGAAATATGCCGACCTCAACAAGCTCGCTCTCCAACTCGTAAAACCCGGCGGCATCTTCGTCACCTGCTCATGCTCCGGCCAACTCGGTGCCGATGACTTCGAGCGCACCGTCATCGCCGCCGCCCACCGCACCAACAGACGCCTCCAGATCATCCAGCGCACCGGCGCGGGTGCCGACCACCCGACGCTCTCAAACTACCCGGAATCCCGTTACCTCAAGGTGATCTGGTCGCGCGCGCTTTGATTGAAATTTTCCTGCCAAGAGAGTTTTTCATGCTCAAAAAACACATATACTTGGCACATATACTTGACTTTGAAGAGTTCGCTGTCAATTTCCCCCCATGGCCCAACTCACCATCTATCTCGATGCGGACACGCAGAAAAAAGTCGAGGCCGCCGCCCGCCGCGAATCGGTATCCCTCTCCCGCTGGGCGCGCGACCACCTTGCCCGCGCCGCCGATCTGGACGATGCGTCGGCATGGAACCACCTCTCGGCATTCACCGGCACGGTCGACAAATCGTTTGCCATTCCCAAGCGCGAAGGCGGACACCGCGCCATTCCCAATCTCGAAGACTAAGCTCGATGTACTGCCTCGACACCAACATCTGGTCCTGCATTTTGCGTCAGCCAAACAAGGCACTGATCCGCAATCTCAGTTCCAAAAAAACGGCCGACCTCTGCCTTGCGGAGCTCACACGCGCCGAGTTGCTCTATGGCGCCTTGAGAAGCAGCAAAGCCACTCACCTGCGCCAACGCATCAACGATCTCCTCTCACCCTACGCCCACTTGCCCTTCGGTGGTGAGGCTGCCGAGCATTATGCCGACATCCGCATGCGTTTGAAAAAAGCCGGCAAACCGATCAGCCCCAACGATCTCATCATCGCCGCCACCGCAAGAGCCGCCGGCGCGACATTGGTGACCGCCAAGCTCCGGGAATTCTCGCGTGTACCCGGCCTGAAATGCCGCGACTGGACAGCGGATTGATACCGCTAGCCATGCTCAATCACCGATCCGAATCTCGCTCGGATTCCAGCTCGGCTCGGGCATGGTCATTTTCAGCTTCTTCATCGTGTCGAGCACGATCCTTGCGACACAAAGGTTGCGATACCACTTGCGGTCGGCCGGCACGACATGCCAAGGCGCGTGATCGGTCGATGTTTCGGAAATGACATCCTCGTACGCCTTCATGAAGTGATCCCACAGCGCGCGATCCGCGAGATCATCAGGGTTGAACTTCCAATGCTTGTCGGGATTTTCCAAACGCGACTCGAGCCTGCGTTTTTGTTCCTCCTTCGAGATGTGCAGAAAAACCTTCACGATCGTCGTGCCCTCTTCCGCAAGCATGCGCTCGAACTCGACAATGTGCCGCGTGCGGCGCTTCCAAACCTCGTCGGGAAAAATCTTTTTCACGCGCACCGCAATCACATCCTCGTAGTGACTGCGGTTGAAGATCACCAACTCCCCACGCCGCGGCACCTTCGAGTGGATGCGCCACAGGAAATCATGCGCGAGTTCCTCTTCGGTCGGTTTCTTGAACGATCTCACATGAATGCCCTGGGGATCGATGTGCGAAAAAACATGCTTGATGCAGCCATCCTTGCCGCCGGTGTCCATCGCTTGCATGACCACCAGGATCCGATGCTTGTTCTGCGCGTAGAGGAGCTTTTGTTGATCCTGCAGCTGCTTCTGCAATTCGCGAAACTGCGGCTCGTAGTCATCCTTGCCGTTGCCGACAAAGAGCATCTTATCATCGGTCACGGTCTTGCCGAGATGAACCTTGTCCCCTGGCTTGATCCGGTAGTGTTCCAATGCTCCGGTAACTGGCATGGCCGATCCTATGCCCGGCACCCCCCGCTTTGACAAGTCCCGCCTGCAAATGTCACACAGCGCGCGCTTTTCGTGATTGAAACGCGATCCGGCCTGCGATGTCCTCTGGCAATGGCACGTCCAAGGAAATCCGCCGCCAAGCCCGCACATCCGGAGCAACTCTCGACAGCCATCCACATCGGCGCCAGCGCGGTATCCATGCTGGTTGCCACGGGCAACGGCGATGGCACACTCGATGCCGTCGATTTCCTCGAACAACCAGCACCGGTCGCCCGCGACATTTTCCGCCACGGCGCGATCAGCCTTGCCACCACCGAACGCGTGGTTTCAATCATCCGCGATTTCCAAAAATCCCTCGACGAGCTCGGCCTCAACTCCCACGAGATCACGCGAGCCGCTGTCACCAACATTCTCAGCGAAGCTAAGAATCAGGATACCTTCATGAACCGGATTCGCGTTGCCTGCGGTCTGCGCCTCGGCGCAATCGACGATGGCGAAATGACGCGCCTGATCTATCTGAAGACCCGCCGCCGTCTCAGTCACTTGCCCGGCATGAAAAAAGGCGCAACACTCGTGCTCCATGTCGGCCCCGGCAACACACGCGCGCTGCTGTTTCAAAATGGTCTCATCACCCGCTACACCAGCTACCGCATGGGCACCCACCGCACGCGCGAGGCGGTCGAAGCATCACACGCCGAAGGCGGCAGCTTGCTACGCGTGATTCGCGAACACACCTCCGGCAACATCGCACAAATCGGCTTGGATTATGCCGATATCCGAATCGACGGCATGGTCGTGATCGGCCACGAAATCCAATCGGTCGCGCCGGAGCTCATCAATCCCAACAACGCCTGCACGCTCAAGTCGTTGCGGCAGTTCACCACCGACACGGCCAACCTTAGCGACGCGGAAATCGTTCGCCGCTACCAACTCGATTACCAAACCGCCGAGGCACTCCTGCCCGCCCTCGAAATCAATCTCGCCATCGCCGAGGCGATGAAACTCAGCGAAGTGCGCATCCCGGAAAGCGATTACGAAAAAGGCCTACTGCACGATCTTCTGGTTTCGGAAGATCTCGCCGATACTTTCGCCGAAGAAGTTCTGCGCTCCTCGCGCATCCTCGCCGAGCGCTATCAATCGGATCCCACCCACGGCGAATATGTCGGCAACCTTTGCAAACGCTTCTTCGACGCGCTCGCCGATCTTCATCAACTCACCACCCACGACGCGCTGCTCTTGCAAGTCGCCGCGATCCTCCACGAGGTCGGCACCTATGTCAGCCCGCGCGCCCACCACAAGCACTCGGAGTACCTGATCCTCAACTCGGAGATCTTCGGCCTCGACCGCACCGATGTGACCATCGTCGCACAAATCGCACGCTACCACCGCCACGCCTGCCCAAGCCTCGACCACCCGGGCTACGCCGCACTCGACACCGAGGACCGCATCCGCGTCTGCAAACTCGCCGCCCTTTTGCGCGTCGCCGACGCACTTGAACGCACCCACGCCCAACGCGTCTCGCAAATCGAAATCCACCGCGAAGAAAAACGCATTCGCATCCGCCTTCCCGGCCTTGCCGATGCGGCGGTCGAACGCCTCGCGATGGCCTCCAAGGCCGACCTGTTTGAGCAAGTCTTCGGCCTCGTCGTCATGATCGACGAGGAAATCTGAAATCCACCGCAACTTCCCGCACCCCATGCCCATCCCCTACATCAACCGCGAACTTTCCTGGGTCGAATTCAACCAACGCGTGCTCAACGAAGCGCTGCGCGAAGACCTCCCCTTGCTCGAACGCGTGAAGTTCCTCGCCATCACCGCCTCGAATCTCGACGAGTTTTTTCAAGTCCGCATCGGCGGCCTCATGGCGATGAAACGCGGGGGCATCAAAAAGCCCGACCTCTCGGGCTTCACCCCTACTGCCAACCTCAACGCGCTGCGCCAAAGAATCCTGCGCATGAGCGACGATCAATACACACTCTTCAACCAATCGCTCATCCCCGCACTGCGCAAGGCAGGCATCCTCGCGCTCGACATGAACGACCTGAACCACGAACAGGCCGCCCAAGCACTCAACGCGTTCGAAGATCAAATCTCACCACTGCTCACGCCGCTCGCGGTCGACCTCAACGATCGGCCACCTGCCGTGCCTGCGCTGCAAATGGTCATCGCATGCCGCCTCATCGAAACGGAAAGCGAAACCACCCGCTTCGCACTCATCACGATTCCCGATTCAATCAACCGGCTTGTGCCAATAAGCGCCGGACCCAACACCTTCGCATTCGTACTCGTCGAGGACCTCGTCGCCGCCCACGCGGAACAACTTTTTCCCGGCGAAAAAGTCGCCGCCACCACCGCGTTCCGCGTCACCCGCAATAGCGACATTGCCGTGCAGGAGGAGGACGCGACCGACCTCGCCGACGAAATGGAGGAAATCCTCAGCGCCCGCCGCTTCGCCGATACCGTGCGCCTCGAAATCCGCGCCGATGCACCAAAGGACCTGGCAAGCATGATCCAAAAAGTCACCGCCGCGAGCTCCACCGAAATCTACCGCATCGCCGGACCTCCTGGCCTCGCTTCATTCATGGATCTCGTTTTCATCGCCGACTTCGATCACCTGCGCGATGCCGACTGGCCCGGCCAAAGCTCACCCTCGATCGTTCCCGGCTCATCGATGTTCGAAACGATCGCCTCCGGCGACCTGATGCTCTTCCACCCCTACGAATCCTTCGAACCGGTGCTGCGCCTGCTTGAAGAAGCCGCCAGCGATCCGGATGTCATCGCCATCAAACAAGTGCTCTACCGCACGGCCAAAAAATCGCGCATCATCAACGCGCTGATCAAAGCGGCCGAAAACGGCAAGCATGTCACCGCTCTCGTCGAACTCAAGGCACGCTTCGA
>JAGWXY010000044.1 GCA_018969605.1 Verrucomicrobiota bacterium
CATTTCTGGGCATCGGCGGGACCTCGATCAGGAGATGGAAGTGGTTGTCCATCAGGCAGTAGGAAGTAACTCGGCAGCCGGAGAATTTCTCGTACATGCGCATCAGGGCGCGGAATTTTTCCTTTTCCCTGGCTCCGAGGACAAAGCGCCGGTCGACGACGCGCGAAATGCAGTGGTAGAAGACCGGTTTGGACTCCGATTTTCGCCACTCCGCCAGCCAACGTGCCTGTCGCATGAAGCAGATAATAGCCAGCCAAGGCCAGATGGCAAGAGGAATTCGTATAAAAGGACTGTCCCTTTGTATTCGTGAAAGGACTGTCCCTTTGTATTCGTGGCCGCAGTTTGATGCGTCAAAAACCTGGTGCTGGAACGGTTGCGTTGTCGCGCTCCTCGATGCGGCGGCGCAGGATGCGATCGCCGATTTCGCGGATCATTTCCGAAAGCAGCAGCCAGAGGTGCGAGCCCTCGCGGTAGTCGGCGGGGGCGATGTGTTTCACGCGGCTGGCGTGGGTCGAAAGTTGGAAGCACTTCCGAAAAGATCGCCCGGTTTGGTCCTCGGGGTTGTAAACTGCGATGCCGTGGCCGCCGTTGCGGTTCATGACAGTGAAACAGGGGACATCGGTGGGGCCGTCGCCAACATAGATCATGTTTTCGAACGGGATAGGGCGTTGTTCGTGAGGCATGTGGTCGTTCACATCCTGGTCGTTGCGCAGCATGCCTTTGTTGATGCGGAACAGGTACTGTGTTTTGGTCGTGTGGGAGATCACGCGTTTTGGAAAACTGATGCGCCCCTCGGCATCCTCACCGAATTCGCAGCCGAACATGGCACGCACGAATGGTTGCAGCCGTGAGCCATCGAGCAGCGCTTTGAGGCCGGATGAAATGATGTAGTGCTCAACCTTAATGCCGGCGGCCTCGTGATCCGCGCCGAGGGAATTTTTCGGCAGCGCCTCAAAGACTTCGGGTAATCCGGGAAAAAATTGCAGACCGCGGCCGAGTTCGTTGAGCCGTTTGTTGCTGACTTGATCCATGCCGAGGTAGTCGAGCAGGCATTTCATGTAGGCAAGCTCGCCGTCCCATTTTTGCTCCTGAACGAGCGTGTTGCAGCGTTTCCAGAACTGCACCGGGTCGATGCCGAATTCCGGGAACAGCACATCATCCTGCATGTAGCGCGGGCTCAGCGTTTGGTCGTAGTCGTAGACTAGCGCGACAGTGTTTTGCGGGGCGGCCATGGGGGCGTCATATTCGCCGTTGCGAGTGCGGACGACAAGGGGGAAATCCGGTTTCGGCGCTTGGTTTGGTCGAGATTTGCAAGTGTTTTGACAGCAGGCGTTCCAATGCTCATGTTTTGCGCATGCAGGCGATGCAGTTCGAACAATCGGTACAGCGCATTCTTAGACGCGACAGGCGTTTCGACCCGCAGGCGTTTTTTTTCGTCAAGGAGGCCCTGGACTTCACGCTGCAGCGTGTGGCTGGTGGCAATGGAAGTCAGGCTCGGCATGTGAGTGGTCAGGAGTTGCTTGAGGGCTTTCGTGATTGTGCGCTTGAGCAGTTTGGTCCGATGGCCTCGACGCTGATGCAGGAATGGAGAGTGCGTTGTTGTCAGGATGTGGGCGACATGGTTTTTCTGCTGATCGAGGAGCAGGTTTTTGGAAAACAGGAATCCGATCGTCGTGAGGATTTTTCCGGTGACTTTGATTTGATTGAATCCTTGGTCGCGCCGTTTTTACCGAAAGGAGAAAAAGTTCATTCTGCGAATGATGCGAGTGTGGCGGACGCGGTTGAAAAGCTCGGCAATGTTTGCTGAGCATCAACGCTCTTGCCGTTTGGCTCTATGGCTGTTGCTCGGAGCTTCGGTCTTTGCGAGTGAGGCTGATTTGTTGCCGGCATCGGTGGTGCTCGCTGATCGGCGGACGGGGCCGGGTGTAATGTTTGAATGGTCACGTGAAGAAATTCTCGAAGCCTCGCCGCGCAGCATCGACGAAATGTTGGCCACGGAGCCAGCGTTTTCGCTTTATCGGCGACAGTCGGCAATTTTTGGAAATCCTACATCTGCCGGCGTGAGCTTGCGCAACACAGGTGCGACTGCTGCTTCGAGGACGCTGGTCTTGTTGGATGGGATTCCGCAAAACGATCCCTTTGGCGCATGGGTGAATTGGGCGAGGTATGATGCGCTGACGCTTGAATCCGCACGCATCGTTTCATCGGCGCCGGCACTGCTCTGGGGGAATCAGGCGTCGGCTGGAGTGATTCAGTTGAATGGCGCGTCTCCTTTTGACGAGCGGCATTCGTTCAGGTTAGCGGGTGGGAGTCATGGCAGCATGGGGGCATCGACTGCGCATGCGATGAGCAACGAGGAGCGCACGCGTGCGGTTTCGTTTGCGGCCTTTGGTTTTCACACCGATGGGTTTTTCGCTCTTAATGAAACGCAGCGCGGTGCGGTCGACCGCAGGCTTGAGACGGAATTTTTTGGCGAAGAAATCAAGTTTGCATGGCTGCTGGCACCGGGTGTGACCCTTGAGCCGAAGTTTTCTCATTACTATGAACATCGTAGCAATGGCACCGAGTTGTCGGAAAACTCGACGGATGCCTTTGATTTTTCGCTGCGATTGACCTCGGAGGATGCGGCTGTTTCGTGGCAGGCCGTAGCGTGGCATCAGCGGCGTGAATTTGAATCGATTTTCACATCGGTGTCGGATGACCGTTCGTTCGAGAGCATTGCGTTGAATCAATTTGATGTGCCGGGACTCGGCACAGGCGGGGCATGGAGTGCGGCGTGGGGTGATGAGGAAGCGTGGAGTTTCCAGTCGGGTGCGGACTTCAGGTGGCTATCGGGCGAGACCAACGAGGATGTCGGTATTTTTCGTCGCCGTGAGGCGGGTGGTGAGCAATGGCTTGTCGGTGTGTTTGTGGGCAGCGCGTGGCGGATGAGCGAGAGGGATCGTTTTCAGATCAATGTACGGGCAGATCATTGGGCGATAGACGAAGGTCGGCGTATTGAGACATCGCTTGCGAGTGGCGCTTTGTTGCGAGACGACCGTTATGAAGATCGAAATGGAGTTGAGCCATCCGCGTCGCTTGAGTGGATTCATGAAATGCCGCGCGATGTCGAATCGCGAGTGGCCTTGGGGTCGGGATTTCGTCTGCCGACTTTGAATGAGCTCTATCGGCCGTTTCGCGTGCGCGATGACATCGTCGAGGCCAATGCGGAGTTGGATCCCGAGCGATTTTTGAATGCCGAGGCAGGGCTTGATTGGAAGGCGAACGACGAATGGAAATTTGGAGCTGCGGTGTTTCATCATTGGATTTCCGATGCGATCGCCAATGTGCCGGTGACCGATCCGGCGAAGTTGAAAGATTTGTTTCCCACCCTGCCGAGTGGCGGCACCGGGTCCGTCCGAGACAATGTCGATGAGGCGCGGGTGGCGGGGTTTGAGGGGTCGGCCGAGTGGTTGCCGCATGAGTCGGTCACACTCGCACTGCGGGGGCTTTGGTCGAAAACGGAATTTTCTTCATCGCCGGATCAGCCCTTGCTTGAGGGCAAGCCCTTCCCGCAATCGCCCGATCTGCGGGTCATCGCCGATGCCGAGTGGAGTGTGCTTGAGGGTGTGAGTTTGTTTGGCGGGGTGGAATATGGGGCCTCGCAGTTTGACGATGCGTTGGCGACGCGGGTGATTCCCGATTACACTTCGGTGAGGCTTGGTGTGATGCGAAAAATTGGCAATGCCACCCTGCAGGTACGCATGGAAAATCTTTTCGACGAAGAGATCGTGACCGGATTCAGCAGTAATGGCCTTCGCACGCTGGCTGCGCCGCGTTCGCTGTGGGCATCGCTCGAGTGGGATTTTTGAAATCCGCAGTGGCGCTCATTCGCGGATTGCCAATCGCGGGTGATGACGGGTAGTTCTCGGCATGCGTTTGATGATTTTGATTTCGCTGGCTGTTTGCAGTGTTGCGTTTGCTGACAAGGTCAAGACCGAGGAGATATACCGGATGCATTGCGCCGCATGTCATGGTGCTTCGTTTGAAGGTGGGCAGGGAGGCTCGCTGGTAGATGGCGAGTGGAAACATGGCGGATCGGATGAGGATATCACGCGGTCGATCACCAAGGGAAAGCCCGAGTTTGGCATGATCCCGTGGGAGGGTGTGCTCACGCCCGAACAGATTCGAGGCTTGGTGATTTTTTTGCGCGAGAAGGAAAAGCAGACGCTCGCCAAAGGAATGGAATTTCCGATTCCAGCTGCGGACAAGGTCGTGAAAACCAAGCTGCACGATTATCGCATCGAGACGCTGGTGAGCGAGGGACTCAATAATCCGTGGGCGATTGCGTTTTTGCCCGATGGGCGAAAGTTGGTCACCGAAAAGTCTGGCCGTTTGCGCATCGTGTCTGAGGATGGAAAGTTGGATCCCGTGGCGATCGAGGGTTTGCCTGAGGTCATCGAGCACGGCCAGGGTGGATTGCTCGAGGTGGCGCTGCATCCGGATTTTTCCAAAAACGGATGGGTGTACCTAGGTTTCTCCGATGGTACGAGGGGCGATGGCGGGGTTCTTTGCACTACAGCCGTCGTGCGCGGCAGGATCAAGGATCATCGCTGGACTGATCAGGAATGGATTTATCGGCCGGATGAAAAATTTCGTTCGAGCAGTGGCGTGCATTTCGGCACGCGTTTTGTGTTTGCCGACGGGTACATCTACTTTGTGATTGGCGAGCGTGGCGGGATGATGGAGGCGCAGGATTTGTCACGCCCGAGCGGCAAGGTCTTTCGCTTGCACGACGATGGCCGCGTGCCGGCGGACAATCCGTTTGTCGCCAACAAGGAAGCGATCGCCGGCATTTGGTCGTATGGCCATCGCAACCCGCAGGGGCTTGCGATGGATCCGCGCGACGGATCGCTCTACGACACTGAGCACGGACCGCGCGGCGGCGATGAGCTGAATTTGATTTTGCCCGGTCGCAACTATGGATGGCCAGTGGTCACTTATGGGATGAATTACGATGGCACGCCGATGGTTGCCGACACGGAGAAAGAAGGCATCGAGCGGCCGCTGACTTATTGGGTGCCATCGATTGCGGTGTGCGGGTTGGATTTTTATGCCGGTGAAAAATTTCCCAAATGGAAGAACGATTTGTTGGCTGGGGCTTTGGCGCAGCAGGAGGTGCGCAGGATCCGCATTACCGATCGCAAGGTCGTCGAGCAAGAGATCATTCTTAAAAACATCGGCCGCGTGAGGGATGTGGCGGCGGGACCTGATGGTTTGGTGTATGTGGTGTTGAATCAGCCCGACCGCATCGTGCGGCTTTTGCCTGCCGGTGAATGACGGTGTTGATTCGTGCAAATTTTTCATGACAGAGGTGAGCATCGGGTGTTTGGTTCCCACGCATGAAAATTCAATCGTTGCTGTTTGCCTGTTTGATGGGGATGTCGCTTCCGCTTTGCGCCGAGGCTGACAAGCCGGAGTCGCCTCTCGCGCGTCAGATGAGTGAACTGGACGATGCCTACAAGGCCTTGAAAAAAGAGACCGACCCGGAAAAGGGCGCGGCTGCGGCGCGAGTGGCGCAGCAGGCTTTGGCCTCGGGGCTCGCTGAGTTGCCCGAGATGCTCAAAAAGATGCCGGATGGTCCCGCAAAGGCTGCGGCTGCTGCGGAATACCGCAAGCTGATGGGTCAAAGCTATGTGGTTTTTTGCGAGATCGAGCAGGCGTTTCTTGCTGGCAAGATCGACCAGATCGAGGGGCTGATTGAGAACCTCAAAGCCATCAAGAAAACGGGTCACCAGAAATTCATCGAGGACTGAGCGGTGAAGCTCACTCGATGTCGAAGCGGGTGCCAAGTTTCACCTTCGAGTAGACGATGGGCATGACTGCGCGAGGTCCGCGAATGCAGGCGTGTGAGGCCGGGTAGCGCTTGACCGGGCCGATGTGGTGGCCAACGCCATCATAGGTGAGGCGCATCCAGTACTTCATCGGCGCACCCACGAAGCGTCCGCCTTCGGGAATGGTGTCGCTTAAGGCGTCTGCATCGCCATTGATGATGCTGCCCGAGGCATCGTAAATTTTGCCGTATCGGTTGGAGCTTTTATCGACGATTTTCTCGAGGATGTAGAATGTGCCGGTGGGGGTGGGGCGGCTTTTGACGCCCGAGCAGATCGGGTAGTCCATGACCAGTTCGCCGTTGTTCATGAGCATCCCGCGTTGCGTGGCGAGGTTGATTTTGATGTGCGAGTTGCCATCGTGAGTTTGCGCGAGCAGCTCGTCATTTTTCCAAACATTGTGGGTTTTCGGATACGATGGTTCGGCTTTGAAATGCTCGTAGGTGCCGGGCGGGTAGGGGTTCACCGGTTTGTTGCTGGTGACCGGGCCCACAGTTTTTTGATTCGCGCAATTCGCTAAAAACAGGGCGAAAAGAATGGCAGCAAAGCGTACGAGTGAGCGAGTGATATTCATGATCAACCCAACGTGTGGGAGATTTTGGTATCGGGAATCCCGTGCCTTTGCAACCTCGAAGCTTGGGAAGGGGTGGGAAAAATATTTTTTGTGATTTTTTGTGCGCTATTTGGTTGACGTGTTAATCTGAATTGCGCCTTATTATAAACATGAAACTGAAACTTCGTGTGTCATTTTTGCTCTGTGTTTTTGCCCTTCCTACAAACGCAGCTCCCTCCAAGATTTCGGGAAGCTTCCAGCTTAGAACCATCAGCACTAATAAGGAGGTTAACACTGTCAAGATTGGGCGGGACTATGTAATTCGATGGACGGACAAGGACCTCAACCTTATTGCAAACAAAAACGCTACTTTGAATTACACCCTGTCTGTTTTACCCAAAGGTTTAAGCGCCCCGGTTTCTTTCAGCGGCAGGCTATCGACCAAAGTTACCCTCCCGTCATCGGAAGGTGGCGCGCAACAGACCAGTACGGAACTAGCGCAGTTGGCAGGCACCCGTTCATACGAGCAGATCATCACCATTCCTGATGTTCTTCCAGAGGGTGATGGCACTATTACGATTTCGTTGTCTGTTACCGGCGCTGGTTCGATCACTGCCACCAAGCGAGTCAAAGTTGTTCTTTGAAAGAAGTACGATCTGATTCTACTGGAGAGCCATTCAATGCGCGCTTGTGGCTGGCAAGCCGCGCACTTCGGGGTTCTCATTGTTTGTTCTTAATTTGCTTAATTTTTCCAGCCAAGGGTCCAGTTTGGGGATTCGAGTATTCGAAGGGTGCTATTCATCCGGGAATGGTTTTGAATGGCGTGGCTATACCGTTGTCCTTAGCTGCAAAAAATGAGCCGATTGTTCTGTTTGCCAGCGTAGCAAAAACTCTCGACCAAGCGCACTTGTTGCATCTTGAAGAGGTGAACTCTGTTTTCAGTGTTAGGTTGGGTAACTCATCATCCATTCGTGCGAAAACTGCTGTATTTGACTTCTTGAAAAAGGAAATCGTCAGCCTACACGAGACGGACTTGATTTTGGATGTAAGCAATCCTCGTAATATCAGTCATGAACTCCTGATTGATGGTTCTGTCACAGATAAAATGAGCCATCAATCCAAAGATCCCGAGTCGCGGCTTAGTGTTATGATGGGTAGTGGGGTTGATGCTGATGGATATCTTTTCGTCCAGGTTAAGTCATTTCAGACGAGGTCCCCTCTTTTAGAAAAAGCCAATACCCAAGCTGGCATTGATAGTTTATTAACCTTTGATGAAAAATCTGATTCGATACTTCTTAGAGCTCCTTCGCGATTGAATCTGGTCCAAGAGGCATGTGGCTCGTTGTCGCATTTCTACAAATGTTGGCCATTGGCCGATGGACAAAGAGAGGGATACATGGGATGTTTTTCAAAAAACGGAGGTCGTTTGGCAGATCTTGAAAAGGGTGTCACGATCAATGGTCCTTCGGTACTCCTATCCAAGCCGATTGTTTTGAATGCATCGGAAGGTATTTTTTTGCGTCGAGGATTGTCGGATGATCATGAAGAAATGGAAACCCATGTTTCAGCGAATAATGGCGTAAAAGCAGTGCTCTCTGGTGAGAAGGGCGAAATCGCAATTGAATGCAGATCATTCAAGCAGGTGGTCGAGAGAAAAGCCGCTCAATTTGAAGGCGGCCCGGTAGTTATGCGGCGCAATCAGGTGATTCTGGTTGCGGAAGAGGAGTGGCAATTTGTGCGAATTTTTGACTACCATCGCGTGGTGCTGAGTCCTGGAAAATGGCAAATGATTGGCGCCCTTGAGCCGGGCGAAGCAAGCAGTTATCGATGATTGCTATGGTCATTTTCTTTGAGCGACTCCAACCATGATCTGGCTTCGGCCGTATTCCTGAAGGAAATTCCTGAGGCCACCTCCAACTCTGCAGCGCTTGTTTCTCTTATCTGTTGGTTCGGGTTGGTCAGTGCCTCCGCGCACAGTTTGAGATGAAGCTTGGGATCGGACTCCTTGGAGTACGCCAACGCCCACTGAGCCAAATCACCATTGCCACTTCGGCACCAGTGCTTGAGAAGGTTTTCGATCGAGTTGAGAGACCTTGAGTTTGATAACATTTCCAACTGGTCGAGAATCGCGGGAAAGTCTTCCTTGTTGAGCATGTTCTCGAGTGCGTTGACGATCGACGGGTTGTCTTGATGATTTTCTGATCCGATCCGCGATTTTTGGTCGTGCAGTTGCGTGCTTTTGGTCTCCAGTGGCGTGTTTTTTTTGACTATTGCGGTTTCTGTTTTGCTCGGCAGCTCAGGACTATGTTTGTTTATGAAGGTGGTGTTGTAAACCGTCATCGCCAGCGCCCCAGCAATAAGGATTGCGCCCATGATTTTATAGCGACGCAATTTGGATATGTCTTTTTGCGCAGGCATATTTGTTTGGTGGGGAAGTCTGTCTTTTGAGCCATAAATGGCAATCGATCTTCTACGAGTTGACTATTTTTTGGCAGCTTTTTCCATTGCCCTCGATGGGCGATTCGCTAGGATGTCCTTATTATTTGGGAAAAAGATGAATTCCGTGCTTGAGTCTCCCGTGCTTGTGTTGAATCGGTTTTGGCAACCGGTGCATACCTGTTCGGTTAGGCGGTCCTTGCACCTTTTGTGCATCGGCCATGCGCAGGTGGTTCAGGTTGATGGTGATGAAAAATTCAAGACCCACGATCTTGCTGGGTGGATCCGGCATTCGGCCATGGCGGCTGGTGCGCCGATGATTCGCGGGGCGAGAATCGCGTTGATGGTTCCTAAGATCGTGGTGCTCTCGATGTACGAGCGGGTGCCGCGCTTGGAGGTACGCTTTAGCCGCCGTAATGTGTTTTTGCGCGACAAGTTCACTTGTCAGTATTGCACGAGGGTTTTCCCGGAGAGTCAGCTCAACCTTGATCATGTCACACCGCGCGACAAGGGCGGGCGCACGAGTTGGGACAACATCGTGACATCGTGCTTCCGCTGCAACACACGCAAGGCCAACAAGCTGCCGCATGAGGTGGGCATGCATCCGCGCAACAAGCCGTTTGCGCCGCGCTGGAGGCCCCTCTTCGGGCTTCAGGAAAATGGTCTCGCCGACGAAAGTTGGGGTCAGTTCATACGGCCCGAGCGTGACGAAACGCGGCTTTCGGCGTGATTTTCCTTACTGCTCAGCCATGTGGTCGAGCAGGCGTTGGTTGAATTCATCGGCCATGTTGTAGCCGAGGCGGCGCAGTTGTTGGTCGAGCGCGGCGATGGTGACCATGCGTGCGGTATCGCGGCCGGGCGCGACGGGAATTTCCACATGCGTGACATGCTGACCGAGAATTTCGTAGGTTTTTTGGCGCAGGCCGAGACGGTCGACTTCGTTGAGGTCGGCGTGGGGTTTGAGGGTGACGACGAGGTCGAGGCGTTTGTCTGGCCTGATCGATGCGAGGCCGTACAGGTTCGCAACATTGATGATGCCGATGCCGCGGATTTCCATGTAGCCGCGAGAGAGATCGGGCGAGGTGGCGACGAGTTCGCCTCCGACGAGTTTGACGCGCACCATGTCGTCGGCGACCAGTGATGCGCCGCGTTCGAGCAGGCCGATGGCGGTTTCCGATTTTCCCGATCCGCTTTTACCGATGATGAGCACGCCGACGCCGCGCATGTCGACCATGCAGCCGTGGAGGGTGATGCTGGGAGCAAAGTCGTGTTCGAGCAGGATGGTTGCCGCGTTGAGGAACTTCATTGTGACCTGCGAGGTGCGGAAAACTGGGATCGAGTGCTTGCGGGCCACGGCCATGAGCGGTTCGTCGAGGCTTGACCCACGGGAGGTCACGATGCACGGGATGTCGCGTTCGCACATTTGCTCGAAGCGTTCGATGCGTACCTCTTCGGGAAGTTTGCGCAGGTAGGAGAGCTCCGAGTTGCCGAGCACTTGGACGCGTTTTTTGGCGAAGTAGGAAAAGAATCCGGCGAGCGCGAGCCCGGGGCGGTTCATGGCTGGTTCGCTGATCGGGCGGTCGAAGCCGACGCGCTCGCCCTGCAATTCGAGGTTCAGAGCCTTGGCGTGGCTTTCGAAAAATTTACCCGTTGAAATCGAGGAGACTGTCTTAGGGCGTGCTGGCATCGGGTCCATGCAAGCACAGTCGGGCCGTTGCGGCACGAAAAATTCCGTGGCATTCGAGCTGGTGATGGATTGGAGTAAATCGCAGGAGAAGGGGTTGCGCGTCTGGTCAAAAATGCTACATAGCCGCCGAGCCATGCCGAACTACGATTACGAATGCCAGAAATGCGGCGACCGCTTTGAGGTGTTTCAAAGCATGAACGACGCCAAACTTTCCCTCTGTCGCCTCGATGCATGCGGCGGCGAATTGAAGCGTTTGCTCGGCACCGGTGGCGGCATCATTTTTAAGGGATCGGGATTTTATCAGACCGATTACCGTTCGTCGTCGTACCAAGCCGGAGCCAAGGCCGATGGTGGCTCAGCCAAAAGCGATGGAGGCGGCATTTCTCCACCTGCGGCGAAGTCCGGCGATTGAGTTGATCCGCGCGCAGGGCATTGCGGAAACGATCCATGCGCTGATGCGATATTTCGCATTCGCATGAACGGTCGTTTGCCCGGCGTGCTTTGCATGTTTGCAGCGGCATCATCGTTTGTTTGCTGTGGTTGCTGCGGTGCTGGCGCGTTTGTGCCTGCGGTTTCTTGGCGGCGGCGCGTGGGGTTTTCGGCAAGCCTTTCCATGGCATCTCATGAGGTGTTGGTAAGAATCGAATGCGCGGTCCTAGGTGGCGGGTCCGCCAATGGTTGAATTTGGTGCGTGAAGCGATGTTGGTCGGCATTCCATGATGCCGGCAATTTGCGGATCCGGGTGGGTTGGTGAATCCGAGCCTCATGGGATGCGGTTGAAACAACAATCGTGATTCCATGAAAATAAGAAGAACAACATGCTTAGCCATTGCCGCCATACCAATGCTCATCTCATCGACAATCGATCGGGCATCAGCGGCGACGTATCAATTGAGTGAAACCTACGGCATCGGCTCCGTGGCTCCTGCAGGTAAAACGCCGTGGCTGACATTGACCACGACGTCGCTGAGCGGTGCGGATGCTGGAAAAGTGCAGCTCGAGTTTTATGCATCCGGCTTAACGGGAAAGGAGTATGTCGACGAGTGGTATCTGAACATTGACCCGGCACTCGATCCAAAAAACTTGAGCTTCGGCTCGGCAGTCAAAACCGGTTCATTCAGTTTGCCGACAATCAGTCTTGCAACCGATTTTTACAAAGCCGGCCCGGATGGCAAATTTGACATCAAGCTGATATTTTCGACGTCAAACGCGGGCGGTGGCATCAACCGCTTCACGGTTGGCGACAAGCTGAGCTACAAGGTGAGTTATTCGGGAGGGCCGATCACCGCCGGATCGTTTGATTTCTTCAGCAAGCCCGAAGGCATTTACGGCCCGTATCACACGGCGGCGCATGTGCTGGCAACGGGACCGGATGCCAGTGGCAGCGCATGGGTCAACTCAGTGCCTGAGCCGGGACCGCCCTTGCAGGCGCTGATACTGGGAACTGTCTTGCTGACATTTTACCGTCGGCGCTGCTGAGTGGGCAGTGCTGCTTTATCCAATCCCCCATGCGGCTTCGAGGTTTCGTCGCTTCATGGGGTGGCGATTTTTTGTCCGCAAAAATGACGCGCGAATGACCAAGGCGGCGTGCTGGCTTTTGTCGGAATGCCGGTGACTTCGGTCTTGGCTTCCCTGGTCTGGCCGGGGAAGATCGGCCCGTCCCGAGCATGACCGATCGAACCACTGCCACCTCCTTCATTTCTCGGCCGCAAGCCTTGACCGACTCAGGTCCTCCGGTGCTTGGGATCATTGGAGGAGGGCAGTTGGCGCGAATGACTGCGATGGCGGCCCTGCGGCTTGGTTATCGCAGTGTGGTCTTGGAGAAGAGCGCCGAGTGTCCGGCGGCGGCGACTGCCGAATGCTTGGTGGGTGATTGGAATTCCGCCGATGATCTCTTTCGTTTGGCCGAGCGCGTTGATGTGCTGACGCTCGAAAACGAATTTGTTGATGCCGCTCATTTGGCAAAGCTTGAAGCGGCGGGTCACAAGTTGTGGCCGACCTCGCGTTCGATCGCGTTGGTGCAGGACAAATTGATCCAAAAACAAACGCTGCTTGATGCGGGCATACCGGTGCCGGGCATGCGTGGCATCGCCGATTTGGCCGAGCTTGAGTCAGCGGTCGAAGAGCTTGGTTTGCCCTTGGTGCTCAAGGCGCGCCGCAACGGCTACGATGGCAAGGGCAATGCGACCATTCGCACGAGCAAAGAAATCGCGAGTGCTTGGCAGCAGCTTCGCGGCGACCAGGGCAACGCACTTTATGTGGAGGAATTTTGCCCCTTTGTGAGCGAACTGGCGGTGGTCATCACGCGCGGACTTGATGGTGCCACAGTGGTTTATCCTTTGGTGGAAACCGTGCAGAAAGATCATGTTTGCAATATCGTTCGCGCACCGGCAATGGTCGCGGAGGATATCGCAGCGCAGGCAAAACAGATTGCGCTCGGCGCGATCGAAGCGGTGGGTGCGGTTGGCACCTTTGCGGTGGAAATGTTTTTGAGAAATGATGGCGGCATCGTGGTCAACGAGTTGGCGCCGCGCGTCCACAACTCCGGGCACTACACCATTGAGGCCTGTGCCTGTTCGCAATTTGAAAACCATGTGCGTGCGGTGCTGGGCTTGCCGCTTGGCTCTTCGCACATGGTGGCGCCGCATGCGGTGATGGTGAACCTGCTCGGCAAGTACCAGGGCACTGGCACGGCGCTCGGACTGGATCGCGCGCTCGCGGTCGCCGGGGCAAACCTCCACCTTTACGGCAAAACCACCACTTCGGCCGGCCGCAAGATGGGCCATGTCACCGCGTTGGGAAAAACTTCCGAAGAGGCCGAGCGCGCGGCTGTCGCATGCGCCGAGGCCATCAGTTTCCAGCCGGTATCAAACCACGACGCATAAAAAATCCAAACTCATCCGTCACTCATGAAAGCCAAAGCCACCCAAGCACCCATCGCCATCATCATGGGCAGTGAATCCGACTGGCCCACCATGCAACCTGCTGCGGAAATTTGTGCCGAGTTCGGCGTCGAGTGCGAGGTCCGCGTGGTTTCCGCTCACCGCACGCCGCTCGACATGGTCAAGTTCGCCCGCGCTGCCGAAACAAGCGGCTTGCGGGTGATCATTGCCGGCGCCGGTGGTGCCGCGCACTTGCCGGGCATGGTGGCAAGCCTCACGCCTCTGCCGGTGATCGGCGTGCCGGTCGAGAGCAAGTCGCTCAAGGGGCTTGATTCATTGCTCTCAATCGTCCAAATGCCCGCCGGCGTGCCGGTCGCAACGATGGCGATCAATGGTGGTCGCAACGCCGGCTTGCTCGCGCTGCGGATCCTTGGCAGCAGCGATGCGAAGATCCGCCGCAAGATGAATGATTACCAGACGCGCATCGCCGCAGAGTCGCGGGCCTCGACCCGTCGGCTTGTGAAGTCGGTTCCCAAAATTTCCCAAATCAACAAAAGCAAGAAAGCCTGAACATGGATCTATTCGACGCGGTAAGCGCCAACCTCCTTTCGCCTGCAGTTTTATTTTTCATGCTCGGCCTCGCGGCTGCGGTGATGAAGAGCGACCTGCGCATGCCTGAGCCGCTCTATGTCGGGCTCACGATTTATCTTTTGGCCGCCATTGGCTTCAAAGGTGGTGTCGCCGTTGCCAATGCCGGCCTTGCAAAAGTCTGGTTGCCATCGCTAGCGGCGATCGTGTTGGGGGCTCTGATTCCGCTGTGGACCTATCCCTTGCTTCGGCGCGGTGGCAAGCTCGGGCGTGCTGATGCGGCGGCGATCGCGGCGCACTACGGATCGGTGAGCGCGGTGACCTTCATCGCGGCGACCAACCACCTCAAAGCGGTCAACGAGCCATTTGAAAATTATGCCACCGCATTCCTCGCAGTGATGGAATCGCCGGCGATTTTGGTGGGCATTGTGTTGGGTAAAATGAAGCAAAACAACGGCAGCGAGTCGCGCGGTGCGGTGCTTCGCAAGGCGGTGCACGAGGCGCTTTTTGGCCGGAGTATTTTCCTGTTGGTTGGGGCTTTATTCGTCGGTGCGCTGTGCGGCGAAACCGGCATGAAAAAGGTTGAGCCTTTCTTCGTGGCTCCCTTTCAAGGCGTGCTTGCCCTTTTCCTGCTCGAGATGGGTGTGGTCGCCGGTAAACGATTTGGCGACCTAAGAAAGGTCGGCCCCTTTCTGCTTGGATTTGGCATTCTCGTGCCAATCGTCAATGGTGCTATCGGTGTGCTTCTCGGCAAACTCTCCGGGCTTGAGACCGGTGGTGCTGCGCTGCTCGGCGTGCTTGCATCGAGCGCATCGTACATTGCCGCACCGGCCGCGATTCGCATTTCGCTGCCCGAGGCAAATCCCACCCTTTACCTCACTTCCGCGCTGGCGATCACCTTTCCGTTCAACATCGCCATCGGCATTCCGATTTACCTCGAAATGGCGCGGGCGCTGCAATTTTGATCGCCGATTCCCTCATCGCGTAAGGCGGGAACAAGGAATTGAATTTGCCATCGCGATGCTTTGCGTCATGGTGGGCAGCGATGCTGGCGAGACCGAAATTGGTGGTCGACGATCCGTGGCTTGAGCCGCACGAGGCGGCGATCCAGCGGCGCATCGTGAGGTTTGAAAGCGAGCTGGCGGCTATCGAAAAGGAATCCGGTTCGATACTTTCCCATGCCGATGCCCATCGGCGTTTCGGGGTGAATGCCGATCCGCTTGATGGTTCGTGGTGGGTGCGCGAGTGGGCACCTGCGGCGCAGGCGGTTTTTTTGGTGGGTGATTTCAACAAATGGGATCGCGGGTCGCATCCGCTGGTCATGGGGCAGGGTGGTGTTTGGGAATTGAAACTTCCGGCCAACGAGCTGGCGCACGGTCAGCGAATAAAGCTGCATGTGGTCGGTGCCGATGGTTCGCAACGCGATCGAATCCCCGCCTGCGTTCGCAGGGCGGTGCAGGATCCTAAGACAAATGATTACTGCGGCGAGTTGTGGTCGCCGCCGACGTACAAGTGGAAGCATCAAACGGTGACGATCAAAATTCCACTGATCTATGAGGCTCATGTCGGCATGGCTGGCGAAGAATTGCGGGTGCATGGGTATCGCGAATTTGCGGATAGCGTGCTGCCTCGCATCAAGGCGGCGGGATACAACACCGTGCAACTCATGGCGGTGCAGGAACATCCGTATTACGGATCGTTTGGTTATCATGTTTCATCGTTTTTCGCACCGTGTTCGCGCTTTGGAACGCCCGAGGATTTGAAATACCTCATCGATACTGCGCATGGTCTCGGCATCGCGGTTTTGCTCGACATCGTCCACTCGCATGCGGTCAAAAACACGGCCGAGGGCCTCAATGATTTCGATGGTTCGGGTCATCAGTATTTTCACGCTGGAGCGCGTGGCGATCATCCATCATGGGACTCGAAGTGCTTTGATTATGGCCGATCAGAAGTGCGGCATTTCCTGCTTTCCAACATTCGCTACTGGCTCGAGGAATTCCGCTTCGATGGATTCCGCTTCGATGGGGTAACCTCGATGCTCTATCACTCGCGGGGCAATCGAGCATTTGGGTCCTACGATGATTACTTCAGCGGCGATGCCGACGAGGATGCGATCCTTTATCTTCAGCTTGCCACACAGCTTGCTCGCGAGGTGAGGCCCGATGTCTTACTCGTCGCCGAGGACATGTCGGGCATGCCGGGGCTGTGCCGACCGATCGATGAAGGCGGCGTCGGCTTCACGCATCGGCTAGCGATGGGCATTCCCGATTATTGGATTAAGCTGCTCAAGCACCGCAGTGACGAAGACTGGGATCTTGGCGAACTGTGGGGAGTGCTCGCCAACCGTAGACCGGGCGAGGCTAACATCGCCTACGTCGAGAGCCACGACCAAGCACTCGTCGGCGACAAGACGCTGGCATTTCGCCTGATGGATCAGGAAATGTACTGGCACATGGCACTCGATGATCCGCATCCGATCATCGAACGCGGCATCGCGCTGCACAAGATGATTCGCCTCTTAACGATGGCAATCGGTGGCGAGGGTTGGCTCAATTTCATGGGCAACGAGTTTGGTCATCCCGAGTGGCTGGATTTCCCGCGCGAGGGCAATGGATGGTCGTATCACTACTGCCGCCGCCAATGGTCATTGGTCGACGATTCATCCTTGAAATACCGTTGGCTTGCGGATTTCGATCGCGACCTCATGCGACTCACAACTCGCACGCAGCTACTCAAGTCTGCGCCCGCGCGGTGTTTGTGCATCGATCACACGAAAAAAATCCTCGTCGCCGAGCGGGCGAACCTGATTTTCGTTTTCAACTTCTCGGTTGGCGAATCGCCATTTGGATATCCGGTAATTGTCGGCTCTGGCGATGTGTACGACTTGGCGCTTGATACTGACCGTGGTGAATTTGGCGGGCACGGGCGACTTGATCCGTCGACCGACTTCCCCGCCGATAAGGACGGCATCATGCGCGTATACAGCCCATCGCGATCAGCGCAAGTCTACGCACCTAGGCAGGGGGCTTTCTCCGGAAGATCCACCGCCAGCGTGGAGTCTGTGTCGCTTGAGTGAACTGGCTGGGAGAATTAATCCCGAAATCCGAAGTTGAATGGGCATTGTTTGGCGTGGGGCCATGTGGTAGAAGGGTTGTGTCAAATAACCACCACCCATGTCCCATCACCAAGCGATGCACAGTGCTTGTAGTCCGGTTTTCGGCCGTCGACAAGTTCAAGTCCGCTCCACTCCCAAGCCGATCACGCCGCTCGGCAGCTTGGTGAGCTTCAAAAGGACAGTCCTTATATACGGAGCCTCAAAGGGACTGAGCCTCAAAGGGACTGAGCCTCAAAGGGACTGAGCCTCAAAGGGACTGAGCCTCAAAGGGACTGAGCCTCAAAGGGACTGAGCCTCAAAGGGACTGAGCCTCAAAGGGACTGAGCCTCAA